>CAZSDY010000066.1:14444-15683 GCA_964605765.1 uncultured Ectothiorhodospiraceae bacterium
CACCTTCGTCTTGTCAGAGCACGGAACGGTCACGCATGGACACGACAAATACGGTCAACGAGTTGACTACGTGGATGGGCATCGACTCCTGGGTGTTCCAGGTATTCATCGTGGTGTTGCTGACACTGGCGCTCAATTTCATGCAGAAACGCGTGCTCGGCCGCGTACAGGCTCGCCTCGAGCGCACGGCGACCCCATGGGACGACGCCGTCATCGGGGCGCTGCGCCGTCCTCTCACGGCCCTCATCTGGATCGTGGGCGTCGCCTTTGCCATCGAGATCATCCAGCGCGAGGCGGCCGCTGCGATATTCGAGGCCGTGGACCCGATACGCGACGTCGGCGTCATCACCACCATCACCTGGTTCCTGGTGCGTTTCATCCATCGGGCCGAACACAACATCGTCGCCGCGAAAGAAGCCTCCGGGGCGCCCTTCGATCGCACCACCATCGATGCCGTGGCCAAGCTGCTGCGCATATCGGTGCTGATCACGGCGACGCTGGTGGCGCTGCAGACGCTCGGCTTCAGCGTCTCCGGAGTGCTCGCCTTCGGCGGCATCGGCGGCATTGCGATCGGTTTTGCCGCCAAGGATCTGCTGGCAAACTTCTTCGGCGGCCTGATGATCTACCTGGACCGTCCGTTTGCGGTCGGCGACTGGGTGCGATCGCCCGACCGCGAGATCGAGGGCACCGTGGAGAGCATCGGCTGGCGACTGACACGCATACGCACCTTCAACCAGCGTCCCCTCTATATTCCGAACTCGGCCTTTGCCACCATCGCCGTGGAGAATCCCTCGCGCATGTTGAACCGGCAGATTTACGAGACCGTGGGGATCCGTTATCAGGACGCGTCCAGGATGGACGCCATCATAGGCGACGTCACCGAGATGCTCGGCTCGCACCCCGATATCGCCTCGGAAAAGGTGCTGATTGCGAACTTCACCAAGTTTGCGCCGTCGTCGCTGGATTTCTTCATCTACTGCTACACGCGCACCACGAAATGGGTGGAGTTCCACCGCGTCAAGCAGGATGTGCTGCTGCGCATCCTCGATATCGTCGAGGCACACGGCGCCGAGGTCGCCTTTCCCACCTCGACCGTGCACGTGCCGGACGGCGTGGTGCTGGCCGGTGGCGGGAGTGAACCGGCGAGCGCCCCCGACGCTGCACCATGACGGCCCGTCGAAGCCCCCTGTAGGAGCGGACTGCCGGGTGGCCGCGGGTAGTTGCCCACCCGCGGCTCCC
>CAZSDY010000067.1:0-7034 GCA_964605765.1 uncultured Ectothiorhodospiraceae bacterium
CTTGCTCGAGTGCTGGAACCCGATGACGAAGGTGGCGACCATCGCCGCTCAAGTCAACAAGAAACGGGTTCTGTGCAGGATTTCCATGGAAGTTCTGAAGAAGAAATTTCATGCTTCCGCAGACGAACCGATGCTGGCAGTGGCAGAAAACCGCTCGGTGCTGCAGGCCAAGGCAAGAATTCTGATCGAGAACAAAGCCTTCGAGGAAGACGGCTCGATCGTGATCCGGTCGAAGGACATCTGAGCCACCCGACGCCGGCGGCCGTGTCGATCGACACGGCCTCTTCATCGAGCATGAGGGCTTGGCGCGTCAGTGCGCTCTGGCAAGGGAGTGACTCAGGCAGGCGCGGTTACCGAAACTCCGTTCGTTTCAGCCGCGAGTGCGAGTCGATCGTCGTAGGTGACCATGCCGTCGAGATCGTCGCCGAGGTCGAGCGCGGCCGCAAGGTGCACGGCGTCAAGTGTTCGCATGATGGTCGGGGCGAGACGGCCTGCTTCCTCGAAAATTGCCGTGGTCATCTCCATGAGCGTCACCGCCTCGAGCACCTCACGTGCTCGGAGGACACGGTCGGGAGCAACGCGACGAACGGCCCTGAACAACTCGGTTCGGACAAGATCGCATGCAACCGGATCCCGCGGCTTTTCCGACAACCAGGCTCGCAAAGGCCCGGTCTCAGCCTCGGCGACGACCAGTTTCACGAGCGCCGACGTGTCGAGGTAGTAGGCCACCTCAGTACCGCTCGGCATCACGCATTGCGGAGAGTTCGGCCGACACGTCCGGACCGTTGTCGGGCGCACACAACTCCGCGATGTTGCGCCGGGCGCTTCGAGCCCGCCCTGCATCTATCAGCCCACGCAGACGAGAGGCCGGTATCGCCGTTAGTTGGGCGACCGGACGTCCGCGATCGGTGATGGTCACCGTTTCGCCCGACGCAGCGTCGGCGACCACCGCCGATGCGTTCTGCTTCAGGGCTCGAATTCCAACTTCAGACATGTGCTTCAATGTAGCACATTCAGCAGCTTGCGTCACTGAACACAAGCAGCCCATCCGCCGGCACACCGGCAGGCGTTCCATAGAAATTTCTCGGCCTCCGGTGGCGCCCGCGCGTCGGCCGCGCACCCCATGTACAATCCGGAACCGCTCCGAGCAGCGGGAGACTTGCATAAACGATCAACGGAATTCTGCCGACGATACATCGGCCATGTTGACGGCGCGCTTCAATGAGGCCCTCGCTCTCGCGCTCGAATTGCACTCGGGTCAGAAGCGAAAGGGCACCGGTGTGCCCTACGCCTCGCACCTGCTCGCCGTGGCGAGCCTCGTGCTCGAGACGGGTGGCGACGAGGAGAGCGCCATCGCGGCCCTGCTGCACGACGCGGTGGAAGACTGCGGCGGCAGGCCGGTGCTGGATGCCATCCGTGCTCGCTTCGGCGCGCGGGTTGCGCACATCGTCGATGGCTGCACCGATGCTTACGTCTCACCCAAGCCGCCGTGGAAGGAACGAAAGCTCCAGTATCTGGAACATCTGGGCACGGAGGCCGACGAGGCGGTGCTGCTCGTGGCGAACGCGGACAAGCTGCATAACGCCCGCTCCGTCCTGCGCGACTACCGCGCAATCGGGGAAAAGCTCTGGGGACGCTTCACGGCGAGCCGAGACGAGACGCTATGGTATTACCGCGAGGTGAGCGAGTTGCTTGCCCGGCGCCGGCCGTCCGTCTTGAGCGATGAACTGCGGCGTGTCGTTGCGGATCTGGAGGACCTGGTCGGCGGCCGTCGGGTGTGAACCCGGAGAACGCGAGGGACCTGGGCCTCCCCGAGCCTGCACCCGAGCCCCGCATCAACGGCTCGCGATGACGTTGAGATCGACGCCGCGCTCGCGGTCGAGGCGGGCCCTGATGCGTGCCATCACGTCCGCGTCCATACCGACCGCGTGAGCCGCGTCCGGGAACTCGCCTGCGCCCACTTCCGACTTGTAGCGCGTCGCCGCCTGCATGATCACCTCCGCGACGTTGGCATAGCGTTTGGTGTGGCGCGGGCAGAAATCGTTGAACAGCCCGAACACGTCGTGGAAAACCTGGATTTCGCCGTCACACTGCGCGCCGGAGCCGATACCGATCGTTGGAATGCGAAGCCGCGCGGTGATCTCCGCGGCAAGCTGGCGCGGCACCAGCTCGAGCACCACCGCAAAAGCACCCGCCGCTTCCAGCGCCAATGCATCGCGCGCGAGCTTGAGACCGCAATCGAGGCTTCGCCCCTGCACGCGGCTGCGGCCGAACAGGTGGGCTGACTGTGGTGTGTAGCCGATATGTCCCAGGACCGGGATGCCGGTCTGCACGAGCCGCTCCACGGTGCCCGCCATCTCGGCGCCGCCCTCGATCTTGACGCCGCGGCAGCCGCTTTGCGACATCATACTCCCGGCGTTCTCGAGCGCCTGTCCGGGCGACACCTGGTAGGTGAGAAACGGCATATCGGCAATCACCAGGGCCTTCTTCGCACCGCGCACCACCGCGCGCGTATGGTGCACCATCTCGTCGAGCGTGACCGGGATCGTGGTCTCGTACCCCAGCACGACCATCCCCAAGGAATCGCCGACCAGTATCAGGGGGATACCGGCCGACTCCACGATCTGCGCCGACGTATAGTCGTAGGCGGTGAGCGCGGCGATGCGCTCGCCGTGCGCCTTCATGTCCTGGAGATCCTGTATGGTAACCGGCTTGCTCATCACGATTGTTCCCTCGTCGCTCCAAGCGTTCGGCTCGCGCGGGTTGGCGCAGCGCAACTGCCCCCCGCGTCGGGGGCGCCGCCGGCGCTCCCTTCCCACCATGGGCCAGCGCCGCACGCGCGACGCTCGCAATGGCAGGCATTCGACCAGCATGACCGCTGGTACGCGGTTGCACACCTCACGCCGATCACGCTCCTGACCCTGCATGTTGCCAACAACCGGCCATAAGTCAACGATAGGACAGAGTTTGAGATGCTAATATATTTGTTAGAGATGGGGACGACGGGATAAGCCTATGACGCTCGACGATCTACGCGTGTTCGTGGCTGTGTGCAAGGCGGGCAGCCTGAGCGAGGTCGCGCGCCGCCAGCACTGCACGCAACCGGCGGTCAGCCAGCACATCTCCAGGTTGGAACGCGAGCTCGGCGTGCGCCTGCTCGAGCGCGGCGCGAGCGGCGTGGCCCCCACTGGGGTCGGTGAGGTCCTGCGCGATGCCGCCCTCGAGGGGCTTGGCGCGCTCGCCGCCGGTATTCAACGCATGCGTGAGCTCGAGGGCAGCACCACGCCGGTGCTCACGGTGACAACCGGGGCGACGACGGTACGCCATTTCCTGCGCGAGACCGTAGTACGCTTTCGCCGCGAGCACAGCGACACGAGGATCGAGTTCCTGCCCGCCAACACGACCGCTGACTGCCTGGAGCACGTGCGCACCGGGCAGGCGGAACTCGCGCTGGTGACGCTGGAAAGGCCGCAGCAGGGCATGGAGCAACTGTGTCTCGCACGCCAGCATCTACGCCTGCTCTCCCCACTGGACGACTGCATGGCGGGGCGCCGTCGGATCAAGCTCCAGGAACTGGAGAATCTGCGCTACATAGGGCTCGCGAGCCGTACCACATCGAGCGGGCACATAGAGCAGGCGCTCAGCAAGCACGGCATGGAGCTGCGCAAGACCATGACAGTGGATGATTTCGATACCGCATGCGTGTTCGTGGAACTCGGCATCGGTTACGCGATCGTGCCCGCCGTGCAAGCGGCCGATTTCGAGCGAAGCGCCAGGGTGAAGTCGACCGCGATCAGCGGTCTGCCCGCGCTGCCAATCGGCCTCGCGGCACGACGCTGGTCTGCACTGTCGCATGCCGCCCGCGCCTTCGTGGGAATCTTCCGCACGGAACTCGGGCGCATGCACAGGATCCCGGGATTCAATCCGCTCGGGCGCTGAACGCCCGCGGCTTGCCAGGCCGGCGCCTCGACAGCCCGGATGGCAAAGTCATTACCGCCCGAGCCCTTATATCCCGGTCCTGTCGAGATACTCCGGGGACACGAAGGTGCCGAGCGAAGAGATGTCGGTGAGCCGGATCATGCTGGCGCCCTCCATCTCGATAATCAGGTGCCGGCGCGACACGGCCCGGTAATTGGCGTCGATGACGACATCGCTGCTGGCGTCCCGCCCGACGATGTTCTTGCCGGGCGAGAGTTCCGGCTGGTGGTCCTTGTCAACGACGAAGCAGAGCTTCTCTCCGGCCACGATGCTGAACTTGTGCTTTGCCAGGACCACGTCCACCGGGCTGCCCGGATCGATGGGAATATCCACCGTCTCGCCTTTGGGCAACCGCTGAAACTCCTCGCCACTGCCGCTGTCGCTCGACGCGACCGTGGTCAGATCAAAAATCAAGGTCTCTGATTTCTTGGGGTCCATGCCGAGCACCCCGGGCTCTGCGCCCTCGCGTTTCGCATGACGGCTGTTGTAGGTGCTGCGCACGATCTCCTGTCGAGCAGCCAGGTACTGCATGTACTTGACCATCGCGACCTTCCTGTACTGCTCGTGCCCACTGTCCAGGTTCACGACGTTTTGCACGATCTCGCGCCATTCGTAATCCTTGGAGATCACGTTGAGATCAAGATCGCGCAGAAAGTCGCCGATTGCGCCGGGTTCGGCCATGGAACGCTCTACGACACCCACGAAGCGCTGCTCGAGCTGGCGAATGCCGGTCACCTCGCGCAACAAAGCATCGTCACTCAACGCCGACAAAGCGGCGATTTTCTCGTACGGCAGGCTCGTTCTGCCGGCAAGAGCAAACTCGAACTCCCTGACCCCGTCGAAGTGGAAAACCTGGTCTGCTATCTTCAATTCAACTGACGCGGCTGTCACAGCACCATACCTCCCGGTCGTATTGAATCATGACGGCAGCGTGTGCGCTCACCAGCACGCAAGTACTAAGATCAGATTTCGATGCGGAACTCCGCTCGCCGGAGGGTTCACCTCGGACCCCCACGGCGAGAACCTGGCGACCCAAACGCGCGGTCGCGCTGCGCGTGTGGCAAACCTGGCCACCCGCGCGGACCACCACCGCCTCAGGTGCGGTTCTTTTCAGCGAGCCGTTTGATGAGTCCGTCGATACCTCCCTTGCGCACTTCGGCCGCAAAAGAAGACCGGTACGTGGTCACGAGGCTGACACCGGCGATAGTCACATCATAGACCTTCCAGGTGTCGTCCGTGCGATGCATACGGTAGTAGATGTCAATCGGCTGCCCACCTTTCTGCGGAAGCTGTGTCTTGATCGTGACATCATCCTTGGCGACATCCCCCTTGAGCGGCAGATAGGTCATTTCCAAGTCGGCATAATCCGTGACGGCCGTCGCATAGGTACGTACCAGCAAGGTACGAAACTGCTGGGTGAACGCCTCGCGCTGCGTCGCACTCGCTTTGCGCCAGTACTTACCGAGCACCCACCGCGAGGTGCGCTCGAGATCGACGTGCGGCGTGACGAGCTTGCGCACCAGCGCCCGCGCAACCCCTGGATCCGCGTCGATCGCCTGGCGCTGATCGCGCACCGCACTGAACAAGCCTTCCGTGGTCTGCTTGACCAGATCCAGCGGGCCTTGCCCGGCCGCCAGAGCCGCCCCCCTGCTCGTCATCAACAATAACGCTGCCATGCCCAACAGCCCGACCATACGCTGCTGAATCGTGAACGCTTGCCTCAAATACTCGCCTTTCATCACCCTGTTCTCCGTGCTCGCAAACTGCTTTGCCATGGTTTCGAGCGGCGCTACCTCCGCCCTGGATTATTGTCCCCGCTCCCTGCACGCACTCCTGCGCTCGCCCGAATCACGTCGGAAACGCCGCATACGACCGGCCCTCCAACGACTTCGCGCCCCGCGCCACGAACTCCCCTGATGGCGGATCCACACGCCGCGTGCGCTCAACCGGGCGGCACGCCGCGGGGGTGCTGTTTGCGCCGCCGCCGTGCATCACAACCCGCCAAGCGAGCTTCCAGCCGAGCGCGCATACGTCAAAGATACCGGATGACGCCGCGCTTGTCCGCATTCCCCCGGGAAAAATCCGACGCCGCGCCCCAAGTCGACCGGTGCGCGGGCGCACCACCAGCGCGAGCACCAGCGTGTGCCGCGACCGCCCGGGGCGATGGCCCCGCCGATCGATGATACGCGTGATTTCGCGCTCCGTACCGCACGCCTGGGGCGTGGTTGCGCAGCCGCGAGTCTATATCCCCGCGTGTGACCGGCATGTATCATGCCCCCCACACCGGCGCGCTACAATGCGCAGCGTGCGTGGGCAAACGCAAAGCCCGGGATGATTTTTCGCCAGCTCTTCGACAGCGTTTCTTGCACCTACACGTACCTGATCGCGAGCCGCTCGGGCGCCGAGGCACTGATCATCGATCCTGTGCTGGACAGGGTCGAACGCTACCTGCAGCTTCTCGAGGAGCTCGATCTCAAGCTCATCAAGGCGCTCGACACGCACGTGCATGCCGACCACATCAGCGGTCTCGGAGCGCTGCGTGACAGGACGCGGTGCATCACGGTGATGGGCCGGGCGAGCGCCGTGGATGTGGTTTCCATGCGCGTAGACCACGGCGATCGCGTTGATGTGGAGGGGATCAGCCTGAAGGTGCTGTACACGCCGGGGCACACCGACGACTCATACAGCTTTCTGATGGACGATCGCGTTTTTACCGGGGATACCCTGCTCATCCGTGGCACGGGGCGCACCGACTTTCAGAGCGGTGACGCGGTGGCACAGTATCATTCCCTGTTCGGTATGCTGCTCGAGCTGCCCGGTGAGACACTGGTGTATCCCGCTCACGACTACAAGGGAGACACGGTCAGCACCATCGGCGAGGAGAAAGCGCACAATCCGCGCCTGCAGGTGCGCTCGGTCGAGGAGTATGCCGCGCTCATGGCGAGTCTCGATCTCGCCAATCCGAAGATGATGGACGTGGCGGTGCCCGCCAACCTGCGTATGGGCCTGTCCCAGGACGACGTGGAAGCGCGCGGTTGGTCGATGAGTTGCGCCGA
>CAZSDY010000067.1:7134-9456 GCA_964605765.1 uncultured Ectothiorhodospiraceae bacterium
GGCGTGGACGCCTGGCAGCGCGAGGGCGCGCCGCTCGAGGGCGCCTGAGCTGCAACCACGTGCATTCGCGCCCTTGTAGCATCGACTGGTGTCGTGGAAGTGGCCTCGACACCACCCGGAGCATCAGTCGTAGCGCTTGTGGTAGTGCCTGCGCGTCCCCGCGCGCTCGACAATGACGCCCTGAATGGTGACGGCGCCTGCGCGCACCGCGAGCGCCGGGTAGGCGTCGTTCAGAGCCACGAGGCACCATCCGTCGCCGCGGCTGCGAAGTTGCCTGAAAACATGCGCATCCCCGCAGCGGGCCAGCACGAAAGCTCCGTCTCGCGCCACGCCGCTCGGATCAATGATTATGATGCATCCGACATCGAACTCCGGTGTCATGCTGTCGTCGAGCACGCGCAGGGCGAACGGCTCGGCTTCCTGGCAGGTGGTGGGCTCACTTGCTTGCCGGGCCCGGGCCATCCGTTATTTCCTTCGCGAATCCTAACCAGCCAGGTAGGCGCCGGTACCCGTGGCGATCAGCGTCTCGAGATGGGCGGCTGCAAACAGCCCCACGAACACGATGGCGCTTGCTGAGCCCAGCACACAAGCGCCTAGCACGGCAATCCCCAGCGAGCCATGGCGGGCCGCGGGCAGCAGCGAGCGATTCACCCACACCAGGTACCCGATCAGGGCCGGCACGGAGGCGAAGAACACCAGCGCCGTCACCGGATTCGCGCCGATCGCCGCCTCGATTCCGGCGAGCGCCAGGCACATGCCCCAGAACAGCGCGGCGACCTCGAGGTTGCGCTTCAGCACCTGCAAAGTGAGATTGAGCGATTGGAACACGAGCACCAGACCTGCTCCCGGCACCAGCCTGGCTCTACTGTAGTTGACAGCACCAAACGCGGCAAACCCGTCCCCGCGGCCCGGGCCACGCACGGGGCCTCATCACGCGGGCTGGCGGCGGGCGGCGACACCAGGGCAGATCCCCGCACGCCTTCACCGGCGTGGCCACAGCCACGCCGCACCGCGCACCCCGCTGGCAGCGCCATGGGCCGGCCGCGCGAGGCGCGTCGACACGCGATCCGAAAACACGTGCCGGCCCCATAGGCGCGGGACGTTGGCGTACAAGGACTCGATGTTGGACAGTCCACCGCCAAGCACGATGACATCGGGGTCCAGGATGTTGATGACGTGCGCCAGCGCCCTTGCCATGCGCTCCTCGTAGCGCGCGAGGCAGGCCTGCGCGTGCGTCTCGCCCTTCGAGGCAAGCACCACGATGTCGGCCGGTGCACATTCGGTGCCGGCCGCTTCCCGGTAATCGCGCGCAAACCCCGGCCCGGACAGGAATGTCTCGATGCAACCGCTCCGGTGACAGTAGCAGGGCGGCCCCGGCCACTCCCCAGCCCGTGGCCAGGGCATGGCGTTGTGGCCCCACTCGCCCGCGATGGCATTGGCGCCGGCCAGCACTTTGCCGTCCACCACCACGCCGGCGCCGGTCCCCGTGCCGACTATCACGCCAAACACCACCGGCGCGCCTGCCGCGGCACCGTCGGTGGCTTCCGATAGCGCGAAGCAGTTGGCATCGTTGGCAATTCGCACCTCGCGCTCGAGCACGCATGCGAGGTCCTTGTCCAGTGCATGGCCGATGAGGGCCGTCGAGTTGGCGTTCTTCATGAGCCCCGTGTGCACCGACAGCGCGCCGGGCGTGCCCACGCCCACCGATCCGCGCGCGCCCACATCGCATTCCAGCCGGGCGACCAGGTCCACGATCGTCTCGAGCGTCTGCTCGTAAGAGCCCTGCGGCGTGTCCCCGCGCCGTCTGGCAAGCGTGGTACCCGCATCATCCAGCGCGACGGCCTCGATCTTGGTGCCCCCCAGGTCAATCCCTATGCGCATGGGGTCAGGCAGAGAGTCAGCTTTTTCACGTTCGGTTTCCACGATTCCCAACCCGGCCGAGCCGGAACCCAATATGGCATTGGGAGTTCAAGGCGTTGTAGCTACACTGGCGTGGCAATCACACGCTTGATGATGCACGCCCAAGACGCAAAGCTCGCACAGGCAATAGCCGGTGCCGCAAAGCCCTGATGAGCGATGGCACCACTGACAGCGTCAATCGCCTCGTCAGGCCAGATAGCTGTTCCTCGCGTGCTTGGCGGCTTTGCGAGAGCCATGATCATCTTGCGACTCCATCGCTTGCTGGAAAACCCGACCTTTGTCGAGATGCACAAGCTCACAGCTAAGGGACTAACTCCTGTTCCGCGCCGGTCCGCAGCGCCCCATCCGGCCCGAATTGTACAGGCTGAGACGAAGCGTGTGCGCCCTTCGCATTTGCCCTGC
>CAZSDY010000067.1:9556-15564 GCA_964605765.1 uncultured Ectothiorhodospiraceae bacterium
CGAGCGCTAAATCACCTGTTGCACTGCATACGCTCCCGGTTAGTATGTGGCACAAGCTCGAGCGTGCGTCTCGTGTGAGCGTTTACTTACCGGATATCGCCTTGTTCGCCCTGCTTCGCCCATTTCTCCAGCTTTGCTTCTTCCGGTTGGGGCCGCAGCACCTGCCGGCTTCCTACCTGCTGCTTGCCATCGCACTGGCTGCATACTTTGCGACCAGCGTGCTGGAGTTCCAGTACTTCCTGCCCATCGGCAGCGCTGCGCTTGCCGCGTTGGTGTCGATCGGCCTGCTCGGGGGACTCACGGCCGGAGTGCTCAGCCTTTACCGGCACCAGACGCGCATCGTGCAGACCCTGACCGCGCTCGCCGGTGCCATAGCCGTGCTCGACGTGCTGGAGCTCGCGATGCTCGTGTTCTACCCGCTCGGCGATGACCAGGCGACGGCACAGGTGCTGCTCAAGCTGACCGCGATTTGGGGCGTAATGATTCAGGCCAACATCCTGCGCCACGCCCTGTCCGTGCCATTCATTCTGGGCGTGTTCGTCTCGGTCGGCTTCATATTCGTGAACATTGTCGCGATGCGCCCGATGTTTCCGATCGCCACCTGACAGAAGACCCGCACCGCATGCACCTGCACATTCTCGGCATTTGCGGGACTTTCATGGCCGGCATCGCGGCGATTGCCCGCCAGCAGGGCCATCGCGTGACGGGCTCCGACGAGAACGCGTGGCCGCCGATGAGCGATCAGCTCGCCGCGCAAGGCATCGAGGTGCTGCGCGGCTATGATCGCGGGCACCTGGTGCCTGCGCCCGACCTCGTGATCGTCGGTAACGCCATGACACGCGGCAACCCCGCGGTCGAGCACCTGCTCGACAACCGGCTGCCTTATGTCTCGGGGCCCGACTGGCTCGCGCGGAGCGTCCTTGCCGAGCGCTGGGTGCTGGCGGTCTCGGGCACACATGGCAAGACCACGACCACGGCGCTGCTCGCCTGGATGCTGGAGTCGGCCGGGCTGCGGCCAGGCTTCCTGATCGGCGGAGTCGCCGAGAACTTCGGCATCTCCGCACGGCTCGGTGAGCCACCGTTTTTCGTGATCGAGGCAGACGAGTACGACAGCGCCTTCTTCGACAAGCGCTCGAAATTCGTGCACTACCATCCCAAAACCCTGGTTATCACCAATATCGAGCACGATCATGCTGACATCTTCCCCGATCTTGCATCGATATTGCAGCAATTCCATCATGTAGTGCGTATCGTGCCGAGTACCGGCCTGATCGTGCATGCGGCTGGCGACGACAACATCGACGCCGTGCTTCGCAGGGGTTGCTGGACCCCATGCCAGAGCTTCGGGCCCGGGGGCGAGTGGTGCTGGCGACTGAACTCCGTGGACGGTACCGAATTTAACGCGCTGCGCAGTGGCGCGTCGCTCGCGAGCGTGCGCTGGGCGCTGCTCGGCGAGCACAACGTCGCGAATGCGCTGGCGGCCCTGGCGGCGGCGTTTCACGCCGGTGTCCCGGCCGCGGCCGCCGCCCAGGCCCTGCGCACATTCGCGAGCGTCAAGCGCAGGCTGGAGCGGGTGGGCTCGGCAGGCGGTGTGACCGTCTACGACGACTTCGCCCACCACCCCACCGCCATTCGCGCCACGATCACCGCGCTGCGCGCGCGCGTCGGCGGCGCACGCATCCTGGCAGCGCTGGAGCCACGCTCGAACAGCTTCCGGTTGGGCCTCCACGAGAAGACATTGCTCCCTTCGCTCGAAGGCGCTGATCGGTTCTGGGTGCTCGAGGGTCCCGACCTGGCGTGGGACCTGGCCGCGGCCATGCGCCAAGCGCCGCGCGAAGGGCGCCTCGGCTCGAGCGTGGAGGCTATCATAGAGGAGATCGCGCACTGCGCGGCGAGCGGCGACCACGTGCTGATCATGAGCAACGGCGACTTCGGCGGCATACACGGCCGCTTGCTGGAAGCGCTGGGAAATACGGCATAGTCCGCATCTCTCAGCAGGCGGCGATGGCGTGACGTCAAGGTGACCATATGAGGGGTGGAGAAATGCGGACCAGGGGCGTTGCGCTTGCCATGACGGGGGCGTCGGGCGCCGCGTACGGGCTGCGCCTGCTCGAGGTGCTGCTCGGCGGCACGGAGGATGTGTACCTGATGATCTCGGCGCCGGGGCGGATGGTGATCGAGGCCGAGCTCGGACTGCGATTGAGCAGCCGTCCGGCGGAGATCCGCAGCCGCCTCGTCGAACACTGCGGTGGAGACGCCGCGCGCCTTCACGTCTTCGGCAAGGAGGACTGGTTCGCGCCACTGGCGAGCGGCTCCAGCGTGCCGAGAGCGATGGCGGTGTGTCCCTGCACCAGCGGTACGCTCGGTGCCATCGCGTGCGGCGCCAGCCGCTCGCTCATCGAGCGCGCCGCCGACGTCGTGCTCAAGGAGCGCCAGACGCTCATTCTGGTGCTGCGCGAGATGCCGCTCTCGGTGCTGCATCTGGACAACGCACTGAAGCTCGCACGCGCGGGCGCCCTCATCATGCCTGCCAGCCCGGGCTTCTATCATGCGCCGCAAGGCATCGAGGACCTGGTCGATTTCGTGGTAGCGCGCATCCTCGACCACATGGGGATAGACCATGATCTGGGCCCACGGTGGGGTGGCACGACAGACGATTCGTGATCCCGGGATGATCAGCGAGCACGCCCCTGTCCCCGCCATCGCGCGGCGCGCCGCTGGCGACCGCCCTCATTCGCCTTGACGCTTGTCCTCCTTCAGCTCCGCGCCCGACGCGGCGCTCAGCACCCGGTCGAGCAGCGCCGCGGGCAACAGGCGCTTCAGGATGGCAAAGACATGGGTGGGCAAGGTCACATAATAGCGCCGCCGCGGACGCCGTGATTCCAGGGCGTGAATGAGCTTGTCAACGACCGCGCCGGCCGGCAGCGTGAAGGGCGGTTCCGGCCCCTGGTGGGCGAGACGCGCCTCCACCACCGCGTAAACCTCGCGGTGCGCGCTGGCTTGCACGTCGATGTGCCGCTTGAATGCGGCATAGGCATTGGCCCGGAACCGGGTCTCGATGGGGCCCGGCTCGATGAGCGACACATGGATGCCACTCCCGGCGAGTTCCATGCGCAACGTATCACTCAGGCCTTCCAGCGCGAATTTGGTGGCATTGTAGGCGCCGCGGTACTTGAGCGCCACGAACCCCAACACGGAGCTGTTCTGCACGATGCGCCCCTCGCCCTGCGCGCGCATCACGGGGATGAGCCTGCGCGTGAGCTCGTGCCAGCCGAAGAAGTTCGACTCGAACTGCGCGCGCAGCACGTCGGTCTCGAGGTCCTCGACCGCACCCGGCTGGCCGTAAGCACCGTTGTTGAACAGGGCAAACAGCGTGCCGCCCGTGCGCTGCAGCGTTTCCTCGACAGCCTCCGCAATCGACTGCGAACTGTTCAGATCGAGGGGAAAGCTCTCCATTCCCTCGCCGAGCAGACGGTCAACGTCACGAGCATTTCGCGCGGTGGCAAATACACGATAGCCGCGCCTTGTCAACGTCCGGGCCGCCGCGTAACCGATGCCCGATGAACAACCCGTAATGAGAACGCTACTTCTATCCATGGCGCACCAGCATGGCGGGCCTCGACAAACCGGGGTGGGTCGGGCGGCCCCCTGTAGGAGCGGGATCCATCCCGCGAACCTCCCGGGGCACCAAGCGCCGCGTCATCGCCTAGCCCCGACAGGCGGGGCCATGCCATGGACGGTCACGGTGAGCCTGCGCTCGTGGGCGCGCGTGCGATGCTCCCACACATACACGCCCTGCCAGGTACCGAGCGCGCACCGTCCCCCGCTGACCGGAATGTCGAGGCTCGACTGGGTGAGCACGCTGCGCACGTGGGCCGGCATGTCGTCGGGACCCTCGGCGGTGTGGCGAAATGCCGGGTCGCCGTCCGGTACCAGACGCACCATGAACCGCTCCAGGTCCGCGCGCACCTGCGGGTCCGCATTCTCGCACAACATCAACGAGGCGCTGGTATGGTGAATGAACACATGGCAAAGCCCGAATTGAACGGCGGCATCGGCCACCACGTTCTGCACCTCGCGCGTTATCTCGCACGTGCCGCGGCCGGCCGTGCGCACCGAAAAAGACGACTGCACCATCCGCGGCACTTGGCCGCCGGACTGCGATTGTCGGTCAATCGACGACACACCAACCACTCAGCACCTAACCCGGCCAAGCCGGAACCAAACAGGGCATCGAACACTCCAGACGTTGCGGCCTCACCGGATTGGGGTCACACGCCGGATAATGCTCTCGCCAAGACGCAAAGCACGCAAGGGCGGCGCGGGAAACCCTGATGACGCAAGCTCTATCAGTAGCGTCAAGCGCCATATGCAGGCAGATCGCTCTCCTTGGCGTGCTTGGCGGCTTTGCGAGAGTCATCATCATTGTGCAATACCCACCGTTTGCTGAAGAACCTGGCCTTTGTCGCTCTGCACAAGATTCCACGGGTAAGGGTCTAGGGATTGAGCAAACTGAGGTCCCAACCCTCACCGGAGCGCCGATAGCAGTAGCGCTCGTGCAAGCGGCTCCATCCCGATCGCCAGAACTCCATGCGTTCGGGGACGACGCGAATACCGACCCAGTACGGCGGGCGTGGCACCAACTCGTCGATGAACCGGTCATGGACCTCGGCGAGGCGCCGCTCCAGCGTGTCACGCGAGTCGAGTCCCTCGGATTGCGTGGATGCCCAGGCCGCAAGCTGGCTGTCGCGTTGGCGCGCCGACCAGTACTCGTCGGCTTCCCACGCATCCAGGGTCTCCACCGAACCGTCGACCAACGCCTGCTCGAACAGCGTCTGCCAGAAAAAGCACAGCGACGCCCTGGGGTTTTCCGTGATTTGCCGGCCCTTGCGGCTATCGACGTGGGTGAAGAACACCAGCCCGCGCTCGTCGAACTTCTTGAGAAGCACCGTGCGCACGGTCGGGCATCCGTCGGCCCCGGCGGTCGCCAGGCTCATTGCACTCGGCTCGCGCAGGTCGCTCTGCGCGGCGCGGTGCAACAGATCATGCAGGCGATCGATAGGCTCACTGAATTCCACAATCATGGTTGAGCGCCCTCAGTTGCCATGCTCTTGTCCGAGTAGAGCGGTGAACGACCGCCGAAGTCAATCCCCATCGATCAACGCGAGCCGCCGCGCACGCGCCTTGAAGCGGTGCGGGGGAACATCGCCCTGTCGCGCGGGCGTATTTGGTCCTACACTGGGCGCGCGACTCCGACGAACCGGCCACCTTCGGAGCAAGGCAGGGAACGGTATTCTCCGGGATGACGCCACGACGGTTCAAATGCATTCGCAGCATCCTCGCACGCCGGCAGCCGGATCTCAGTGTCGTGCTGGACAACGTGCACAAGCCACACAACCTGTCAGCCATCATCAGGAGTGCCGATGCGGTCGGCGTGCTGCAGGTCCACGGGGTGTGGCCGGACACCCGATCGCGGCCCACCAACCACATCTCAGGCGGCACCCGCAAATGGGTGGATGTTCAATCGCATCGCACGCTGGAAGGTGCTATCGACCATCTGCACCGGCGCGGCTTCACCGTCTATGCCGCGCATCCCTCCTCACGCGCCAGGGACTTCCGGGCCTTCGATTACACGGTACCCTGCGCGGTGCTCATGGGGGCAGAGTTGCACGGACTGAGCGAGAAGGGCCGCAAGCTTGCCGATCACCACCTCACGATTCCCATGTGCGGCATGGTGCCGTCACTCAACGTCTCCGTGGCAGCGGCCGTCATACTGTACGAAGCGCAACGCCAGCGCGCCGCAAGCGGCCTGTACGACACGGTTCGGCTCGAGCCCGCGGAGTACGCCCGCACGCTTTTCGAATGGGTGCATCCCGCGGTCGCGCGCTTCTGTCGCGCGCACCGACGGCCCTACCCCGACATGGACGAACAGGGCGAGATCATCGGCTTCGATGGGCCCCGCGCCACGGCGCTTTCCGGGCCGGAGCAGCAGGATTTCTGAACATCAA
>CAZSDY010000068.1:0-15552 GCA_964605765.1 uncultured Ectothiorhodospiraceae bacterium
CGAGCCGGCGCGCGGGCGGCTCGCGCAAGCTGCGCTCCGTGGCGGCCTTGCCGACGAAGCCGTCCTTGCCGAGATCCGCAAAGCGCTCCATACCCGCCTCGGCGAGCGTCACCTCGTGGGTGAGCTCGGTGCCCATGGCCCTGTAGGCTTTTTCCATGCGCAGCGAATTGACGGCGTAGGCGCCAAAATCCGCGATGGCGAATGCCTCGCCGGCGCCCCACAGCGCCGCGTAGAGCTCCGCGAGCCGTGGCATGGGACAATGGAGCTCCCAGCCGAGCTCGCCCACGTAGTTGACCCTGAGCGCACGCAGCGCGATACCGGCGACTTTGATCTCCTTTCCGGTGAACCAGGGGAAGGCGCCGTTGCCCAGATCGGCATCGGTCAGCTTCGCCAGGGTCTGGCGCGAGCGTGGGCCCGCGAGCACCAGGACGCCGAAATCGTCGCTGACATTGTGGACCTCCACCTCTTCAGCCTCGAATCTCTGCTCGCGCAGGGCGTCGAAATCACGGATTTCCCAGGCGGCGCCCGAGAGGATGTAGAAGCGCTCGTCCGCGAGCCGGGTGACTGTTGCTTCACTGCGGATTCGCCCGTTCTCGCTCAGGCGATGCGCGAGCGCCATAGCGCCGGGCTTTCGCGGCATGTGATTGGCGAAGACGCGGTCCAGAAAGCGCTCCGCGTGCGCGCCCGTGACGTCGAACTTGGCGAAGCTGGACAGATCCATCACGCTGACCCGCTCGCGCACCGCCCGGCATTCCTCCGCCACCCCGTCGAAGGCGTTGCTGCGCCGGAAGCCGAGGGTCTCCTCGCGGGCGTCGGGGGAAAACCACTTGGGGCGTTCCCAGCCGAAGGCCTCGGTGTGCACGCAGCCCTTGCTCCGCAGCGTCTCGTAGAGCGGCGTGGTGCGCGCGGGGCGGCCCTGCGGCAACTCTTCGCCCGGCGCATGTGCCGCGAGCAGGTGGCTGAAGTCCTGGAACGACTTCGCACGCGTGTACTCGCGGTCGGCGAAAGCCCCGAAGCGCCGCGGGTCGAACGCCGTCATGTTGAGGTCGCAGTCGCCGTTGACCATCCACTGGGCGAGGTACTTGCCGCAACCGGCGCCCCACGCGATGCCGATCTCGGCGCCGCACGAGAGCCAATGATTCCGCAAGCCCGGCGCCGGCCCGACGAACGGCTTGCCGTCGGGGGAGTGGGTGATGGCGCCGTTGACCATGCGCCGGATGCCGGCTTCGGCGAAGATCGGCAGACGCTCGAAGGTGCGCTCCACCCATTTGGCGATCCGGTCCAGATCCGGGTTGAACAGCTCGCTCTCCGAGCTCCAGTCCGGTATGCCGCCGCGCTCGGCCCATGCCTCCGCGGGGCCGGTCTCGTAAATGCCGATGAGCCCCGACTTCTGCTCCTGGCGGTAGTATCCGGAGGTATAGGGGTCACGCATGATGGGCATTTCCTCGTCTCGCTCCAGAAATTCCTTGATCGGCTCGGTGACGAGATACTGGTGCTTCATGTTGGTGTAGGGGACGTTGATCCCCACCATCTTGCCGACCTCGCTGGCATAGCAGCCGGCGGCGTTGACCACGTGCTCGCACACGATGTTGCCCTGCTCCGTGAACACCTCCCACTCGTCACCGGGCCGCTGCTTGATATCGACCACGCGGTTGCGCCGCACGACCTCGGCGCCCATCTTGCGCGCACCCGCGGCGAGCGCGTTGCAGCACCCGGCCGGATCGACGTGGCCGTCGTCGAGCGTCCAGGCCCCGAGCAGCGCATCCCCGGGATTCAGGAAGGGGTTGATCTCGCGCATCTCCCCGGGGCCGACGAGCTCCATGCGGTAGCCGATGTCGCGCGAGATGCCGAGCACGCGCTTGAAGAGATCGACCTCCTCGGGGGTGGTGGCGAGGCGGATGCCGCCGCAGCCGTGCCAGCTAACGTACTGGCCGGTCAGCTCCTCGAGCCGGGGATACAGCCAGTTGGCGTACTGGTTGAATTTGGCGAGCGTGTAATCGGCCGCGAAAAAGCCGCATTGTCCCGCCGCGTGCCAGGTCGAGCCCGAGGTGAGCTCGCCCTTCTCGATCAGCACGCTGTCGGTCCAGCCCGCCTCGGCGAGATGATAGAGCAGACCGGCACCCATCATACCGCCACCCACGATGACGACTTGCGCGTGACTTTTCATCAGACACCTCCCGGTGGCAATCTCCCCGGCGTCAACGCCTGGGCCTCTTGTTGTTGGGGTCGTAGAGTGGTTTCAGCGACGCCGAAGCCGTGTAGCGTCGTCCCGCAACCTCGATCTCGTAGGCGCCCGAGTCGACGTACTCCGCGCTCACGCCCTGCTCATTCGCGATGTAGCCGAGCGCGATCGACGCACCGACCGTATGGCCGTACATGGCCGAGGTGGTGTAGCCCGCCAGGGCGCCGTCGCGATAGATGGGCTCGTTGTGAATCATCAATGGCTCGGGGTCCGTCAGCCGTAACTGCACCAGACGCCGGCGCGGTTCCCCCGTGTCGATCTGCTCGAGCAGCGCCTCGCGCCCGATGAAACCGCCCGCCTTGTCCCAGTCGCAGGTAAAGGCGAGCCCGGCTTCGAGCGGCGTGTCGGCGGCGCTGATGTCGTGCCCCCACTCGCGATAGGCCTTCTCGATGCGCAGCGAGTTCAACGCGTGATACCCGCAGTGACGCAAGCCCAGGCTCTCTCCGGCTTCAATCATTGCGTCGTAGACCGCCAAGGCATACTCGGTGGGCACGTAGAGCTCCCAGCCGAGCTCGCCGGCGTAGCTGATGCGCCAGGCCTTGGCCTGCTGGTAACCGATGTCGATATCGCGAATGGCACCGAACGGAAATCCGCGGCTCGAAAAGTCCGCGTCGCTGAGGCTGGCGAGCAGGTCACGCGATCGCGGCCCCTGCACATTCAGCATGGCATAGGCACCGCTCAGGTCGGTCACACTGCAGTGCCAATCGGCCGGGATATGCGAGCGCAGCCAGGCACGCACGTGCGTATGAGTGAAGGCACCGGTCACGACCAGATAGCGATCCTCGGCCAGGCGCGCGACGGTGAGGTCCGCCTCGATGCCGCCCCGGGGATTGAGCCATTGCGTGTAGATCGAGCGTCCCGGCGGGATGGCGACGTTGTTGGTGCAGAGTCGATTCAGCACGGCCCGGGCGTCGCGCCCCTGCACGAGCAGCTTGGAGAAGGAGCTCTGCTCGAAGACCCCCACCCCCTCGCGCACCGCGCGGTGCTCCGCTGCGCTGTAGTCGAACCAGTTCTGGCGCGAATAGCTGTACTCGTAGTGCGGCTCGATGCCCGGCGGGGCAAACCAGTTGGGCCGCTCCCAGCCCGCGGACTCGCCGAAGCAGGCCCCCGCCGCCGCCATGCGATCGTGCAGGGGAGAGCGTTTCACGTCGCGTGCGCTCTCCCACTGGCGAAACGGCCAGTGGTACTCATAGCCGATCCCGAGCGACTCGACGATGCGGTGGGTGAGATAGCGGCGGTTGCCCTGAAAGGCCAGCACGCGCCGGACGTCCACATCCCATACGTCCATGGGGGGGTGGCCGTCGACAATCCAGTGTGCCATCACCATTCCCGCCCCGCCGCCCGAGAGTATGCCCAGCGAGTTGAACCCGGCGGCCACGAAGAAGTTCTCCAGTTCCGGGGCCTCGCCCATCAGGTAGTTATGATCGGGCGTGAAGCTCTCCGGCCCGCAGAACAGCAACTGCACACCGACGTCGCGCATCGACGGCACGCGGTGCATGGCGCGGGCCAGATAGGGCATCACCCGGTCCCAGTCCGCGGGCAGCGTCTCGAAAGCATGGTCGTGCGGAATACCGTCCGTGGCCCAGGGCACGGCGACGGGCTCGAAGAGTCCCAGCAGCAGCTTGCCGCCTGCCTCCTCGCGATAGTAGGCGCAGTTGCCCGGGTCGCGCAGGATTGGCAGAGTGGGTTCCATCCCGGCGAGCGGCTCGGTGATGAGGTAGTAGTGCTCGGCGGCCTGCAGGGGCACGTTGACGCCCGCCATGCGCCCGACCTCGCGCGCCCACATGCCGCAGCAGTTCAGCACGTACTCGGCCTCGATAATCCCCTGCTCGGTCGACACGCCGGTTACTCGCCCATGCGCGTGCACGATGCCGGTCACGCTGGTGTTCTCGATGATGCGGGCGCCGCCCCGGCGCGCGCCCTTTGCCAGCGCCTGCGTGGTGTCCGTG
Source organism: uncultured Ectothiorhodospiraceae bacterium (assembly GCA_964605765.1). GTDB lineage: Bacteria > Pseudomonadota > Gammaproteobacteria > HK1 > HK1 > CAZSDY01. The sequence continues at coordinate 4,192 of CAZSDY010000068.1, forward strand.
GGGTTGACGCGCCCGTCGTGCGGGAAAAAGAAGCCTGCCTTGATGTCCGACACGTCCGCGAGCGGCCACCGCACCTGCAACTCCGCGGCGCTCAGCTCGTGGCTCTCGACGTCGAAGCAGCGCGCCATGGCGCACCCGCGGCGCATCTCCTCGGCGCGCGTGTCGGTAGAGGCTATCTGGATGGACCCGCAGCGGTTGAAGCCGGTCGCCTGCCCGGTGCGCGCCTCGAGCTCGCTGTAAAGCGCCTGGGTATAACGCGCGAGCCGGGTCTGGCTCTCGGTCTCGCGCAGCGTGGAGAGCAGGCCCGCCGCGTGCCAAGTCGTCCCGCAGGTGAGCTGCCGGCGCTCGAGCAGCACGACATCGCGCCAGCCGAGCTCGACCAGGTGATAGGCAACGCTGCAGCCGATGATGCCGCCGCCGATGACGACGACCCGTGCCCGCTGCGGTAGTTCCCCCGGCATCGCCGTCGTTGCCGGCGCGCCTACCAGCGCCCGCCAGCCGCCCGCATGGCCTCGCGCGGTAGGCGGATCGGAAAGCGCTCGCGGATCTTCTCGTCCGCCTCCGGGGTGATGTATTCGGGATAGTGCGTGGCGAGAAGCCCGCGTGCCCGCTCGCGCGCGACCTTGCGGATGTCGTTTGCCCCCTTCTCTTCCCAATGGCTCGGTGCCGAGCGATCCGCCACCGAGGGATACAGGTACTCGGAGCGCATCAGCGCGAGCGTCTGGTCGGCACCCAGAAAATGGCCCGGACCGTCCACCGCCTCTGCAATCACCTCGTAAGAGAGCGTTTCCTCGGTCACCTCGATGCCGCGAATGGCACGCTGCACGCTGCCCAGCATGTCGTTGTCGATGACCATGGTCTCGAACGACGCACCCATGAGGCTGCCCAGCATGCCGGCGGACTCACCCACGAAGTTCGCCCCCGCGAGACCCGCCAGCACCGTGGTGAGGCCCTTCTCGTAGCCCGCCTGGTCGTCCGGCAGCTTCGAGTCCGTCATGCCGGCGGCCACGCTGCCCGGCAGGTCATAGAAGTTTGCCATCTGCGCCGCGGCGGCGCTGAGCACCGCCTCTTCACCCCCGCCGCCGCTGAAGGCGCCGGTGCGAAGGTCCGATACAAAAGGCCAGTTGCCGAAAATCATCGGGTGGCCGGGACGGATGAGGTTGACCAGCAGCAGCCCGGCGAGCGTCTCGGCGGTATTTTGCACCAGGGCCCCGGCAAGCGCCGCCGGCGCCGTGGCGCCCGCCTGCGAGGCGACCACCACGTTGGTCGGAATACCGCGCTCGGTAGCGCGTACCACGATCTCGCTGTTGTCGTCGCCATAACACAGGGGTGACACGATGGCGCAGCCGCCGGCGACGCAGAAGGGACGTTTCAGGAACCGCCCTTCGCCGCCCAGCACCAGGTCGAACATGGCGATCGCATCGTCGATGTGTTCGGCCTTCGTGCAGCTCATGCCGAAGCCCTTGGCCGTGCCCGCGGCGGCCGCGTAGCAACGGTTGATGTCGAGCTCGCGCGGATCGGGGAGCTCCGTCGCCACCACCACGTTGGTGAAGTGATGGATGTGCTCGAGCTGATCGGCGAGCCTGGCGAAGTCGTAGTAATCGACCAGGGTCGAGGGCCGGTAATGGCCGGTCTCGAAGTCGACCACCGAGACCGCCTGGCCGCCGGTGCTGAAATGCACCCGCGAGCCGCTCATCTCGGTGTCGTGCCTCGGGTCCCTCGCGTGCAGAACGAAGTTGCGACCTGCCCCGGCAATGACGTCCTCGACCAGGGCGTGCGGGAAGCACAGACGGCCCTTGTCGTTCATGCGGCAACCCCTGGCGAGGGCAGCGCCGCGCAGGACGGGCAGGGGGTTTCGCATGCCGATGTTAGCGAGCACGTCGAGCACCGTGCGATGCACGCGTTCGACGTCGTGATCGCTCAGCGGATGGTAGGCGCCCCCAAGAAGACCCGGACCCACTGCGACCCGTTCGCGTTGCACCTTCCCGGGGCTGCGGCGCCCGCTGGTACCGCGCCTCCCGAGCCCACGGTCTTCCACGACTCGTGCCATGTCGCCTCCTCGCAGTGGGCGCGTCTTGATGACAGTGCCGCGGTCAGGCCGCGTGCGTCCGGCGTGCAGAGCGGATTTGACATAGACCAGAATATCGCGCGGGTGTCTATGATCCAAATCAAACAGGATCAAGTGATCTCTACCGGCTTTCCTGGGAGAAGGAACGCGGAGACTCGCGATTCGCCGAACGGAAGAATAGAATTTTCGTTCAATCGCCCCGAGTAGCGGGAAGCGGTCGATGTGTCGATGTTGGAAATCACCAAAAGGAGTGGACCCAATGACCAAGCACTATCCAAACTCATCCTCGCTGCCGGCATTGTCGCGCGTGATGGCCGTCGTGTGCGCCGTCGCTGGCGTCGCGCTGCTCCCGGCCGTGCAGGCTGCGCAGACACTGAATGCCCTGGTGTGGTGCGACCACACGGATCCGGCACTCATCGAGCCATTCGAGAAGGCCAATGACGTCAAGGTGAACCTCAAGGACTACGAGGGCACGGGAACCGCTTTGTCGCTGATCGAGCAGTCCCAACCCGGAGACTGGGATGTTTTCGTCGTTGACGGGGTCGACGTGCCGCGTGTGGTGGATGCCGGCATTCTCGCGCCCCTGCCGGTCGCGGCGTTGCCCACCGGAGATTTGTTTCCCGAGCTGGTGATGGCGGAAAACCACACCAGGAACGGTAAGACCTACGCGATCTCGGAGAAGTTCGGCTACAACACGATCTCCTACAACAAGACCCGCGTCGACCCGCAGGACATGACGGACATGTCGATCATCTGGAGCAACAAGTACAAGGGACGCATTGCCGTCTATGACTACTACCTGCCGGTGATCGGGATGGTGGCCATCGGGCTTGGCATCCCGACGGCCGCGATCAGCGAGGCGGATCTGCCCGCGATAAGGGAAAAGCTCTTCGCGATGAAATCGGTGTCGAAACAGATCGGTGAAGTGGTTTCCAGCCAGACGGCGATTGCCACCGGTGAGGTCGATATCCTGGTCGGCGGCGGCGAGTGGGTCACGGCCGGCCTCGCGGCGGAAAAACCGGCACTCGATTGGGTGCTGCCCGAGCAGGGCGGCGTGCGCTGGTCGCAGTCGATTGGTGTATTTGCGTCATCGAAAAAGCAGGGTCTCGCACTGAAGTTCGTCCAGTACATCCTGAGTCCCGAGGGTCAAGCACGGCTCGCGACCTCGTCCTGCTACTGGGCGATGCCCGCGAACCGGCGCGCCGCGGCGCATCTGAGTGATCAGCAAAAGCGCGCGCTGCGCTGGGACGATCAGAAAGACTATCTTTCGCGCTCGCAGCTCTATCCCGCGCCGGATGCCGCGCTGGATTCGAAAATGCAGGATATCTGGACGCAATTCCTGCAGCACTGATGCGCGGGTCCTGAACGGCGCCGCGCCGGCATGGCATCGACGCACACAGCGGGTGCGCGCAGCGCGGGCAAGGCCTGGCTTCTGGTTCTCCCGGCCGTGCTGTGGACGTTCGCGTTTTTTGTCGTGCCGTTTGCGTTCATGGGCGCGATGAGCTTGTGGCGACGCACCGGCATGCAGATCGTGCATAGCTGGAGTCTCGACAACTACGCGGCGTTTTTCGCCAAGCCGCACTTCCTGGAGGGCCTGCGCAACTCGCTGGAGATCACGCTTGTCGTGACGCTCGTCTCCATCGTGCTTGCCTACCCGCTCGCCTGGATCATCGCCGAGCGGGTGCCGCCGCGATGGCAGCGCGCCGCGTTGATGCTCGCCATCGTGCCGTTCTGGACGTCCTACGTCGTACGCTCCTATGCGTGGCTGCTGGTGTTCGCGCATAACGGTGTCATCAATCAGGCGCTGCTCGGCCTCGGGGTCATCGATGCGCCGCTCGCGCTTTCGGCTACCCGCATGGCCACCATCATCGGCTTCGTGCATTTTTTCGTGATGCTGCTCACGCTCACCATTTACGCGAACCTGAAGCAGCTCTCGCCGAACTACGCCCGCGCGGCGGCGGATCTGGGTGCCAACGCGGTGCAGACTTTCATTCACGTGATCCTGCCTCTCACGGTGCCCGGGGTGATGGTCGGCGCGTTCATCACCTTCGTTCTGTGCATCGGCGACTACATCACCCCGCAGATCCTCGGTGGCAACAACGAGCTGGTGCTGCCCCAGATCATCATGCTGCAGATCGGCAGGCGGGCGGACTTGCCGACTGCCGCGGCGCTCGCGATTGTGCTCATGGCGGTCGTTGCGCTGGTCTACGCAGCCTGTGCGCGCTGGCTCGCGCTGGAACGGGCATGAGGGGCGCGCGGTCGTTGGGCGCGTGGCTTGGCGGGGCCTACGCGGCTGGTATCTACGCGTTCATCTTCCTCCCCGTGGCGGTGCTGGTGCTGTTTTCTTTCCAGGGCGGGCGGCTCCCGATCCCGCCGTTCAACGGGCCGTCGCTCGAGTGGTACGCGGCGGTGCTGGCCGACCGCGACCTGGTCGAGGCGTTGCTCAACTCCGTGCTGGTCGCTGCGCTTTCCTCCGCGCTCGCCTGTGTGCTCGGGTTCCTGGCAGCTTTTGCGCTCGCGCGCTACAAGCTGCCGGCCTCGGGACTGCAGCGCGCGCTCATTACCGCGCCGCTCGCCGTCAGCTATCTGATCATCGGGCTCGGCCTCCTGATCACCTTCAACACCCTCGGCATTCCCCGCTCGCTCGTCACCGTCGGTATCGGTCACGCAGTCATCAACACCCCACTCTGCTTTGCCATCATCTACAGTCAGATGGGTGCGCACCAGGTCAACATGGAGCGCGCCGCACGCGACCTCGGGGCGGCCGATTGGCAGGTCATGTGGCTCGTGACCGCGCCGACCCTCATGCCCGCGATCATGGCAAGCTACTTTCTTTCGGTGACGTTTTCCTGGGATGAGTTCATCATCGCGTTCTTGTTGTCACGCTTCGACGTCACGCTTCCGGTGGAGATCTGGAGCTTGCTGCGCTCGGGGCTCAATCCGAAGACCAATGCGGTCGGCTCCATCGTGTTTCTCATCTCCGTTCTGGTGTTGGTGGTGCTCGAGCTCGCCGTGTTCAGAAAGGCCAGGCGCGCGTGACGGCGGATGTAGAGATTCGGAACCTCACGCATCGCTTCGGTGCGTTCACGGCGCTGAAGGATGTCAACCTGAAAGTCGGCGCCGGACGCTTCGCGGTGCTCCTCGGGCCCTCGGGCTGCGGCAAGACGACATTGTTGTCCGTCGTGGGGGGCTTTCTGACGCCGTCGGCGGGTAGCGTCAAGATCGGCGGGCGCGATGTGACGCACGTGCGGGCGGCCAGACGCCCCACCACCACGGTGTTCCAGGACTACGCGCTGTTCCCGCACATGACGCTCGGCGCCAACGTAGGGTTCGGCTTGCGGATGCGTGGGGTGTCCCGCTCGGCGCGCGACGCGAAAGCGCGCGAGCTGCTGGCGCTGGTTGGGCTCGCGGACGCGTTCGGGAGCAAGCCGCACGAGCTCTCCGGCGGCCAGCGCCAGCGCGTGGCGCTGGCCCGCGCGCTGGCGGTCGACCCCGACGTGTTGCTGCTCGATGAGCCGCTCGGCGCGCTCGACCTCAAGCTGCGCCGGCAGATGCAGGATGAATTGAAGGCGATCCAGCGCCGCGTCGGCACGACCTTTGTCCATGTCACCCATGATCAGGAGGAGGCGATGGCGATTGCCGACGACATCATCGTGATGCGGGCGGGCGAGGTCACCGATGCGGGCTCGCCCGAGATGATTTACCTCAGGCCGGGATGCCGATTTTCCGCAGCCTTCATGGGGGAGGCAAACTTCATCGCGGGCCGTATCGAGGCCCGCGACACCGGCGCGGTGACGGTGGTGACGCACTTCGGGCGCCTCACGCTGCCGGTCGGGACGCTCGTCCGCGACGACCTCGGCGCCGGCGCCGAGGTCACCCTGTGTTTTCGTCCCGAGCACCTTCTGCCCGGGCGCGATACGGGCAGCGTGCTCGATCTGGGCATGGCGAGAATCGTCGATGCCGCATTCTTCGGCACACACCACCGTTGTCACCTCGTCACGGAGAGCGACGTGCGAGGGGAGCGATTCGTCGCCCATCTGCCACCATCCCATCGGACGGCCGATGGAGAGTGCATCCGCATGCGCCTCGATGCAGCGCGCGTGGTGGTGCTGCCCGGGGACGGCGTTTGACCCTGGATTCGGCAGCCGAGCGCTGCGTGTGACGCCGGGCGTTGTCTTCCCGGCAACGCGAGACGAGATTGTCCGACGCCGCCGCTGCATCCGCACGAGGCGGTTTGCTTGCTTTATACTGTCGCGGTCACTGGTACCGGGAGACTGCTCATGGCGAACGATTATCCGGATTGGACGGAGTTCATGAAGACGAGCTTTGCCGCGCGCCACGAGTTCCCGTTGCTCGCCCCGGAGACGCCCTCGTTCATGGCGCAACCGATCGCCGCGACCGCCGCCGACCTGGAGGGCAGCGACGTCGTCATCATCGGTGCTCCCTATGTGGCGGCTTCCAATGGACTCTATGCAGGCGTACCCATGGAGCACTGGATCTCGGCGCCCAAGCGCGTGCGCCAGCAATCGGCGCGTTACCCTTCGGGTTATGTGCAGGACTTCGACCTCGACGTCTTCCAGCACATCCGCATGGTGGACTACGGCGACGCGGATATTCCCCCCGAGGTCATGGAGAACCAGACGGCTGAGAACGTGCTCGCAGCGCAGGCCGCGGTGGAAACCAAGGTCAACGATGCCTTGCACGCAGGCGCAGTGCCGGTCGTGATCGGACAGAACAGCCCGTGCGGCTCCTTCGCCATTGCCAAATCCTGCTCCGAGCATACCGATGGCCCGGTGGGTTGTGTGAGCCTCGACACGCACTGGGACGCGAACGAGCTCGACTACCTGACCGGCGATCCTCGCATTGCGGGCTCCTCCTCGTGGAAGCACAAGATGTACGAATTCCTCGACAACATGCACCCGCAACACCTGGTCGAAATTGGCGAGCGCGGCATGCTCGAGAACAAAACGATCGTGCGCCGCTACCTGAACGAAGGCGCGCGCTTCATCAGCAGCTGGGAGCTGCGCACCAGCCTCGGCATAGAGGGCTTGGTCGGTGAGCTCGATCACGCGTGGAACGGCACCAAGGGCGTCTACGTGCACTTCGACATGGACTGCATTGGCGGCGCCGGGCCCGCCCCCGGCGATATTCTCGGGGAGCTCGCCGAGCCGATTGGCATGACCGACTACGAGACCATCCGCATCGCGCACGAGATCGGGCTGCGCGGGCTCACCGGCATGAGCTTCATCTGCATCCCGCCGGGCAGTGCGGTCATCTACCGGCTGATTGTGTACATTGTCGTCTATCTGGCCGCGGGCCTCGCGCTGCGCAAGCTCGGCAAGGGAAAGTAGGATTGTCTGCTTGCCCAGTCAGCGGGTAGGCAAAGTCTCACGGGAAGGGCTCAGGTCTTTCCTTGAGCCAATGGCGGAGCCTGGTAAGCCATATCGTCCACGGGTCGGCAAGAGGCAAGACCGGAGCCTTTTCCGCCTTGCACCTGGACCGACATCGTCCATGGGCGCCAGATGAGGATACCGGGGCGTATGGGCGCGATCCCGGCTTCCGTGCAAGGTGTGCTGTGGATGGCTGCGGCCGGGATAGCGTTCTCCGTCATGAGCACGCTGATTCGGCCCGCGGCCGAGCACCTCCATTCGCTTCAGATTGTCTTCCTGAGGAACCTGATCGGCCTACTCATCCTGGGTCCGTTCGTGGCTCGCAGCGTCGAGCTTCGATTGTGGCGGGCGGCGACCATCAAGCTCCATCTCGTACGCGCGTGCGTGACCGTCGGCGCCATGGCGTGCTGGTTTACCGCCATTCCGAAAGTGCCGTTGAGTGAGGCCATCGCGCTCAACTTCACGGCCCCCATGTTCGTGACGGTGCTCGCCGCGGTATTTCTCAAGGAACGGGTAAGGATGCGGCGCCTGGCCGCCCTTGGTATCGGTTTCATCGGGGTGATCGTGGTCCTGCGCCCGGGGTTCCAGCAGATAACGCTGAGTCAGGTGCTGATCGTGTTGGATGCCGGCTTTTGGGGTACCGCAATCATCTTGATTCGGGTGCTGTCCAGAACCGACGCGCCGCAGACCATCGTCGCGTACATGTTCATTCTGGTGTTGCCCATCTCCGCCGTGCCCGCTATGTTCGTTTGGCAGACTCCGGATGCGTTTACTCTGCTGATTGTGGTGGGCATCGCCATCTCGTCGACCATCGGACATTACTGCTCGACCCGGGCGTTCTCCGTCACGGAGGTGTCCGTGGTCATGCCGTTCGATTTTTTGCGCCTCGTCTGGTTCACGCTCGCGGGCTACGTCGCCTTCGCCGAGATTCCCGATCGACTCACGGTGCTGGGAGCCGTCATCATCGCCACCTCGTCGTCGTACTTGCTGCTTCGCGAGCACGCCCTTGCCAGACAAAAGCGCGCGCGGCCTCGAGCGGCCCGCCGGCACGACTTTCGTCCATCAGAGGAGCATCCCCACCGCCCCGAATCTTTTTTGCCTGGGGAAGGCGGTTGAACGCCATGCGCCGCGCCAGGCCCGAAGACTGGTATGCTCTGAATCACGTCGCAGACGGCGTCACCCACATCTTCGAGCCGTTCATCGAGGCGTTCTATCGTTGCAACATCTGGCACGTGCGTGGCCGCGACAAGGACATGCTGGTCGACAGCGGCATGGGTGTGGTGAGCTTGCGCGAGCATGTCCCGATGGTCACCGGGAAGGTCTGCCTCGCGGTCGCCAGCCATACCCATTTCGACCATATCGGGGCGCACCACGAGTTCGCGCACCGGCTCGTGCATGCCGCCGAGGCGGGATTGCTCGCGCACCCCACGCGCGCCGCCACCCTTGCCGACCCCTACGTCAGCGATGACATCTTCACGCGCCTGCCACCCGAGCCCTATGTATCGGCCGAGTACGCGGTGAAGGGGGCATCGGCCACCCGCATCGTTCACGATGGAGACGTGATTGATCTCGGCGACCGGCACTTCGAGGTCATTCATACGCCGGGACATTCACCGGGCGGTATCGCACTGTGGGAAGAGGCGACCGGTATCCTGTTCTCCGGCGACATCGTCTACGACGGGCGGTTGATCGAGGATACCTATCACGCCAACGCGCGCGACTATCACGCGAGCATGAAGCGGCTGTTCGACGTTCCCGTGCGGGTGGTTCACGGCGGGCATTTCCCGAGCTACGACGGGCACCGCCATCGTGAGATCATCCGTGCCTGGCTGGATGCCAGGGAGGGGTGGGAAAATGACACGGTCTGAGCGATCGGTGTTGCGAAGAGGCGCGTGCCGTGAATGAACAGGAGTCCGATTCGTGCCGATGATGACAGGCAGCGCGGCGTTTCTCTCCCTGCTCGCCGACGAGGGTGTGACGCATCTTTTCGGCAACCCCGGCACTACCGAGCTCCCGATCATGGCGGCGCTGGGAGAGCGTTCCGACCTCGGTTACGTGCTCGGACTGCAGGAGGGTGTCGCCATGGCGATGGCCGACGGCTTCGCGCGGGCTTCGGGCAAGCTTGCCGCGTGCAACGTGCATGTGGCGCCGGGGCTCGGCAATGCCATGGGTGCGCTCTACAACGCGAAGTGGTACGGCTCTGCGGTGCTGGTCACGGCTGGACAGCAGGCGCAGGGTCACGGATTGACCGAGCCGCTGCTCTACGACTCGCTGGTGCCGATTGCGGCACCGCTCGTCAAGTGGGCAGTCGAGGTGACGCGCGCCGAGGATCTGCCGCGTATCGTGCACCGCGCGGCGAAGATCGCCCTGACGCCGCCGACCGGTCCCGCGTTCCTGTCCCTGCCCGGCGATGTGCTCGAGGCGCGTGCATCGTTCGATCTCGGTTGCCCCACGCGTATCGATACCCGCGTGCGTCCCACGGGCGCCGCGCTCGAGGCGCTGGCGCGGCGCCTGCTTGCCGCGCACCGACCCGTGCTCGTGGCCGGGCACGAGATTGCCACGCACGATGCGCTCGCGGAGGCCGCGCGCCTGGCTGAGTTGCTCGGCGCGCCGGTGTACCAGCAGACCGTGGCGTACGGGGCGCACTTTCTATCCGAGCACCCGGCCTTCATGGGGACTCTGGGCCGCGACCAGCAGGCGGTGTGCGCCATTCTCGAGGCCCACGATCTGCTCGTCTGTCTGGGCGCCGATGTGCTGCGCATGTCGGTCGGCAGCCCCGTCGATCCCCTGCCGAGCGGGATGCCCATCGTGCAACTCGGCTTGCGCGACCGCGAGCACGGCAACAACTACCCCGCCGAGATCGCGATTCACGGCGACGTGAAGGTGACCTTGGGCGCCCTGCTGCCGGTGCTCGACGGGCGGCTCGACGCGCCGCGCCGCCGCGCCGCACGGGAGGGGCTCACGGCACTTGCCGCGCGCAACTGGTCGAGCCAGCGCGAGGCGCTAGGCGCGGAGTTGATCGCCTCAGCGCATGCCACACCCATCGACCCGCGCCTGCTCATGCTGCGCATCGTCGAGGCGCTGCCCGCTGACGCCGTCGTGGTCGAGGAAGCGCTCGTCTCGGCACGCTCGTTGCTCGGGCTGCTGCCGTTTCGCGATCCGCGATGCTACTTCGGGCTCGCGAGCGGCGGGCTCGGCTTCGCCATGGCGGGCGCCATCGGCATCCAGCTCGCGCTGCCCGAACGGCCGGTCGTCGCGATCGTCGGTGACGGCAGCGCCCTGTTCAGCATCCAGGCGTTATGGAGCGCGGCGCACCTGGCGTTGCCCATCACCTATGTCATCGCCAACAACGCGGGCTACGCGATCCTGAAGGAACGCTTGAAGGCGACGTATGGCAGCGAGCGCAGCATTGGCATGGCGCTCGACGATCCTCCCATCGATTTTGTGGGCCTCGCGCGGGCGATGGGCGTGGCCGCGCGGCGCGTCACCGAGCCCGACGAGTTGAGTACCGCGCTGCGCGAAGCGATGGACTCCGGTGGTCCCGCGCTCATCGATGTCGTGGTCGCCGCTGGCAAGTAGTCCTTTAGCAACCAGTTCTTGTGCAGAAACGCGAAGAATTCTTCGGATGCCGGCATCTACCGAAGTTTTCGTCATCCTGCACAAGAACCGCTCTCCGCGGCTCGATGCGGACCTCGACCAGCAACGCCGGGACCAGGCCCGCGGCGTGGCCGGGGAGGGGAACTGCAAGCTGCGCATGGCCGCATTTCTGGCCGGTGGCGGCTTCGAGGCGGAACCCCCGAAACCGGCAGCGCAAGGGTGAATGGTCCAAATGTCGGTGTGCACACAGACGACGACCCGATGGTGCACTCGGTGGCTCCGGGTCTCTCCACCTGTCCGGCTTGA
>CAZSDY010000069.1:0-15452 GCA_964605765.1 uncultured Ectothiorhodospiraceae bacterium
GCCAGGCGGGATGGATCGGCGCTACAAAGCATGGAGTTATTGTTTCGCGAGCCCTTAGTTCTGTCTGCTCCTCCAGAACCGGTGACCCGCGGGCGTGAGATAACCCTCATCGCTGACCAGTCCCAGATCGATGGCCCGCTCGAACACGATCCTGTCTCTGCTGCCGCTCAGGTAGACGAGGCCATCACCGTAGCGCTGCCCCAGAAACACGGTGATTTCCACTTCCTGCTGACTGTTGATGTGCTGCCTCATTGTCCCGGCCCTCGGTGGTTCACTGGACTTGAATCCTTGGCGAAAAGGACATGCAAGACATGTGCCGGAAATAGAAAGCCAGTGTCTTTTCAGTGACTTGCAGAAGCCGTGTGGCCAGCGAAGCATCCGGACCGAGCGAATCTGTAAAATTTTCCGACACCGTGATGTGAACCGGGTCACACAACCGCCGTGAACTGCGTCACAGGCGCGCTTGCCATGGATCTGATGGCAATATCCTTATGACCGGATATAGTTCACCATATCAATGTGTTACGGTGCTTTTCTCAAGTCGATTGTGTGCTTGTAAAATTTCCCGACACCTGCGCGGACCAGCGTGTTCGCGCCCGACATGAAAACTTCTCGCGATAAAGTCGGTCACTTCATCAGGAGGTGAACTGTCATGCGCCATTACCATCCCATCCTGGCCTCGATCCTGATGACCCTGGGCAGCACCCTGATTGGCCTTCCCGGCGCCAGCTTCGGGCAGGGCGAAGACGCGCAGATGAGCACCATCAGCGGTAATCCCGACGAGCCGCGGCGCCATTTCCGGCTCAGGAACGCCGCCGAGCTCAGTCCCGACAAGGCGAATCGGATCTACAGCATCGTAATGAACGCACTCGCGAGGGGCTATGCGCTCTCGGGCAATGATACCGCGGGCCAATACCAGAGCTGGCAGCGCTACAATACCTCGCCCTACGAATCGGTCACGCACGGTAACCATTATCTCAACAACTACGTGAACGATTTCGGCGCCGCTTACGGGCGCTTCGAGGGTGCCGGCACGCTGCCGGTCGGCACGATTATCGCCAAGGACAGCTTTTCGGTGACGGAGTCGGGTGAAATCCTGCTCGGCCCGCTGTTCCTGATGCAGAAGATGCCGGAGGGTTTCAACTACGTCACGGGTAACTGGAAGTACACGCTCATCGGACCCGACGGCGCCACCCGGGGCGAGACGCGCGGCGAGGGGGCGAAACGAGTCGAATACTGCATCTCCTGCCACCTGGCGGTCGAGCACCAGGACCACCTGTATTTCGTGCCGCCGGAGTATCGCGTCACGCCAAAGGAGTGAGCGGCGCGCGCTACCAGCGGTTTCTGAGCTCGCGCAGCTTCACAAACACGGTCTTCGGATCCGGCGCTTCCGGCATATCGGGAAAGACTTCGCGCAGCCTGGCAATCACGCTGGGGCTGTGCAGTCGGAAAAACGTGTTGATCTCTTTTTCCTGCCCGAGGCTGGAGACGAACGCCTCGCCGGGGTCCTGATCGCGTACCGCGTCGAGCATGCCGGCAGCCTGTTGATTGTCCGGTTCGCGGTCCAGGGTGAATCTCAGATTGTTCTCGATGTAGTCGTGCCCCGGATACACCAACGTATGCTCGGGCAACCTGGCAAGCTGTGTCGCGAAGGTATGGTAGAGCTCCTGCGGGTGCCCCCCGTTGTGGCAGTTGCCCGCGCCCGCATTGAACAAGGTGTCTCCGCACAGCAGCGCCGGGCGCTCGGTACGCGAGAGCAAGCACACGTGACTCATGGTATGACCGGGTGTATCGAGCACCTCGAGCTCCAGCGTTTTTCCGACCTTGACGATGTCACCCGCCGCGAGCCCCCGGTCCATGCCCGGGATGGCAGCGCCCGCGTTTGCGTGGGCCAGCAGCGTGGCCCCGGTCGCGGCGATCACCGCCTGGTTTCCGCCCGTGTGATCACCGTGCTCGTGGGTGTTGAGCACCTGCGTGATATCCCATCCGTGGCGCTTCGCGCTCGCCAGGCATTTGCGGTGGTCAAGGGGGTCGATGGCAATCGCTTCCCCGGTCTCGGGGCACGCGATCAGGTAATTGAAGTTTCTCCACGCGTTGCCTGTCCAGATCTGCTCCACGATCATGATTTTACTCCCGTACGCTGCCCCCGGGCACGGCGGGCCACCCGGCGATTGACCGCGACCACACGGCGGTCGGGCACGCACACGGCCGCGCGGCGATCGTCCCCGACTCGCAGCCACTGGTCCAGGAAACCATCCAGCCACGCTCCCAGGGCACGGTCGTGCCGGCGGTAGCCACGCAGATGCGCCTCGGCCGACTGCGCGCCCGCGTGCGACAGGCTGGCGGGCGCCTCGCTGAGCCATTCACGCATCATGCCGAGCGTCACCTCGGGATGAAACTGGATACCGTAGGTCCGCTCCCCGTACCGATAGGCCTGGTGGGGAAACGTGTCGCTGCCCGCCAGCAGCTCGGCGCCGTCGGGCAGATCGAAGCCCTCCGTGTGCCAGTGATACACGTGCATGCGCCGTGGAAAAGCGCTATCGCCACAGCGCGCGGGGACGAGCTCGTAGTACCCGATCTCACCGAGCCCTTCAGGGTGAGGTGCCACGCGGGCGCCGAGCGTGCGCGCGAGCAGCTGCGCGCCCAGGCACACGCCCAGGAACGGCACGCCCGCTTCGAGCACGGCCGGAATCCATTCCAGCTCGGCGGCGAGTCCCGGCAGCTCGGTGTCATCGTTCGCGCTCATGGGCCCACCGAAAACGACACAGCCCGCAAACGGTTCCAGGCGCTCGGGCAGCGTGTCGCCGGCCATCGGACAGCGCTTGTCGAGCACATAGCCTCGCGCCTCGAGCCCGGCGCCGATACGCCCGCACGACGAGTGCGCGGCGTGCACGATCATCAACATCCGTTGCGACATGCCTTCTCTCAACCCTTCGGCCTGCGGAGGCCCGGGTGCTCGTCGGTCGCGAACGCTCTTTCTCGCGCGGCTGCAACCAGCGCCTCGCGCAGCACCTCGAACACGCTGCCTTCGCACGACGCCTCGAGCCGCTCTCGCGCACGCTGCCAGACGGGTTCCGCCCTGGCCGCTTCGAGCCCCTCGTGGCCCAGCCAGGTGAGGTTTCGTGCCGACCACCTGAAGACGCCGATGGCCGAGCGATCCCACCCCTCGACGAGCCCCGCCTGGTCCATGAGCATCACGTGGTAGGACACCTGGTCGGTGCTGTAGCCGCTCGGCTCGGGGTCGATCCAGGCTTGCGGGTCGGGGTTTGCCTCCACGGCCATCAGTATCGCTCGAATGAGGTCCAGGTCGCGTTTCATCGACGCCCCGTCGTACAGATGTGCTCGAGACCGTCGACCAGGCGCCCCATCCCCTGGGTCACGGTGTCCGCATCGAGCGCACCGTAGGCGATGCGCAGATAACAGCCGTCGTCCAGCCCGAATGCCGTGCCGGGGATGACCGCGACCCCATGCTCTTCTATCAGACGCCTGACCACCACCATTGCATCGAGATCCGTTTGCACCTTGAGCAGGACGTAGAACGCCCCCTCGGCCCGTGGCACAACGACACGCCCGCCCAGGCCGAGCAGCGCGTCCAGCACCAGCGAACGCACCGCCGCGATGTCCTGTAACCGCGCCTGACAATACGCGATTCCGGCCTGCAACGCACCCAGCGCGACATACTGGGATATCACCGGCGCACAGATGAGGTTGGTGTCTTGAAACTTCTTTATCGCCTCGAGCAGCGCCTCGGGCACCACCATGTACCCTACCCGCCAGCTCGCCAACCCATAGGCCTTGCTCAGCGAATACAGGCTGATCGTGTGATCAACCGATCCGGGCAGGGAGCCGGGCGAGAAATGCCGGGCACCGGCGTAGGTGAAATACTCGTAAGCCTCGTCGCTGATATGGTAGATGCCGTGCCTCGCGCACAAGGCATTCAACTGCTCCAGCGCCGGGCGCGGATACACCGCACCCGTCGGGTTGTTGGGGGAAATACTCACCAGGGCGCGCGTGCGCGGCGATATTGCTGCCTCTATGGCCTCCATGCGCGGTTGGTACTGGGCATCGGTGGCCACGACGACCGGGGTGCAGCCGGCAATGGTGAGGGCCATCTCCTGGTTGAAGTAGTAGGGGCCGAGCAGGATGACCTCGTCGCCCGGATCCGTGATCGCCGCGACCGCGTTCATGAAACCCATGTTACTGCCGGCGGTCACGACAAGGGCGCGCCCCGCGACAGCAGTGTCGTTGTCGCTGAGGAGCTTTTTCGCGATGGCTTCGATCAGCCGGGGTATGCCCTGCACGTGTTGATACTTGTGCACATGCGCGGCGCCGGCAAATTCCTCGATCATCGCCATGGCCTGCGCCGGGGGTGCGTAGCCGACGACGCCCTGCCCCAGAGAGATGGCCTGTGGATTGGCCTGAACCAGCTCCGCCACCACGGGAATGACGGGTGAGCGCACGCGCTGCATGCGTTCGGACATCACCATCATCGCCGCCACACCCACACCTCGCGCGCGGCGCTCATGCGTGCCCCAGATAGGCGCGCAGTCCCGGCTTGAGGCAGATGCGCTTCTTCACAATGCGCAACCCGTGGCGGGCCACAAGCCGGGTGAGGGTCTGCACGTCGAAATAATAAAGATGCTTGGATGGCAGGATAGCGCTCCAGCGATCCAGCGCGCGGGGACGGCGCCAGTGGCCCACGTCCGGGGTCCAGATTTCGATAATCCCGCCCGGGGCGAGTATGCGCCGAAGCTCCGCCACCGTCGCATTCAGATCGCACACGTGCTCCAGGACGTCATACAAGGTGACGACATCGAAGTACGCCGAGGGAAAGCCCGCGTCATGGATGAGCCCATGGTAGAGGTTCTTGATGCCGAACTCGCGTTCGCAGTAGGCGAGACCCGTCGGGTCGATGTCGCATCCGTAAGCTTCGAAACCCGCCTCGTCGGCCGCCGCCAGGATAAACCCGGCGGAGCAGCCGACGTCGAGCCAGCGTCCGCTCTGGATAAAACGGCGGATCTTCCCAATCTGTCGCCGCGCGCGGCGCATCTTGGTCTCGCGCTTGCTCACGTAGCGCTGGCTGTAGCGCGCCGCGTAGATCGGCGCGATGCGGTCGAAGCGCGGGCGCGGGTTGATCAGCACCAGGCGGCACTCGCTGCACTGGACGAACTGCTCGCCGGACTTCTCGAACAGGGGGGAAAAGGATCGACTGCCGCACACGGGGCAGTCGATGTGCTCCCATCGCGGACCGGCATCGGGCCGTCTCGCTTGCCCCCGCGCTATCATGCACGATCACGACGCATCAGACCCGGCCTCTGGTGCCAACAGCCGCAGACGATAAAGCAGCGAGCTGAAATACACCAGCAGGAAAGCCCCCAGCGCGTACTCCTGTGTCTCCGATGGGGGTGCCGGCGTGATCACCCAGTACAGGGGCTCGCTGCTCGATATGTGCCAGGCCTTGGCCACCCACTTTGGCGCTTTTACCAGCATTGCCAGGAACGCGATCGAGGTGCACACGCCGGTCGGCCAGAACCAGTAGCTCCAGTCCTCGTGCGGGTCGGGATAGCGCCGCGTCGCGCGCCGGTACAGCGGCACGAAAATACCGCCCACCAGAACCCAGAATTCGAACAAAACACGCGGTTTCTGGTTGAACCAGTGACCCGTGATGTTGTGCAGATTGGTCTCGCGCTGCTTGTTTGCGGAGAGCTTCAAGTACCACGACGGCGTTTCCCAGCCGAAGACCTGCTGGCCCCAGCTGATCTCCTCGCCGCCAAAATAGATGGTGGCGGCGAGCACCAGAACGAGCCAGCGCCAGGTCCACGCGCCGACCACACCGCGCGCGCGGCGCACCACGAGCATCCCGACAACGACGGCCGCGCCGAGTGCCACCGCGGTGCCGATCTCGATGACACCGCCCTCACCGTGAAACCAGTGCGCATACCACTGGATGTCCTTGTCCCAGGCGGGTGTGAACACGCGATGATGGTTCTTCGCGAACGCCCCCAGGCCCACGGCCGCCAGCAACACGGGCATGGGCACCCAGAACCACCAGAGGCTGGAGATGTCGTCGCGACGAGCGCGATGTGCACCGCGATCGCCTGTCTCCCGGGCGGCCAGACTGTCTGCCATGGTTTGTGAGCGATTCCGTATGCGTTATCGAAAGCCGAAGCGGCACACACTGACTGCGCGCAGATGATGACGCAAGGGGGCACGCCCCGGCAATGCCCTGCGTGGCGAAGGCCACCGAATGTCGCGGTGCTGATCGCCTGCTAATATGAACTGGAGTGATAGGGTGCGCCGGCATTCGAGTCTGGCGCGCAAGCATCGTTGGCGTGCTGCTCCCCGATGACTGATCAGCTGCAAATGCAGAACGTATCCGACCGCGCAAGCCACGATACCGTGGCGCCCCAAGGTGCTGCCACAGCGGCCGACACGGCGAGCATGGAGGCGGAGAAAACCTGCATCCTCTACGCGCAGGCCCCCACCGGACTGATCGTCACCATGGGGCTCATGCTCGTCGTCGCGTGGCTGCTGCGTGCCGCGGTGCCCGGCGCGCAACTGCTTGCCTGGTGCACGGCCGTCATGGCAATCAGCGCCGCGCGCGGCTGGCTCGTGTATCGATTTACCCACCGGCCGGCGACGGCATTGGATCACGACCGATGGCGGCGCCGGTTCGTGGCCGGTGCCTGCGCGAGTGCCGTGGCGTGGGGCTCGGCGGGCGTCGTATTCGCGCCGCAGGTGGGGCTCGAGGGGCAGCTCCTGCTGACCTTCGTGCTCGGCGGCCTGGCCGCCGGTGCCGTGCCCGCGCTGGCGGCGGTGTTCGCCGTCTATGCGGTGTTCGCGATCGCGAGCCTCCTGCCGTTGACCGTGTTTTTCCTTTCCCAGTGGACGGAAGCCTATATTGCGATGGGCACCATGGCGCTCATCTACCTCGGTGCCATGCTGTCGCTCGGCAGAAGCCATGCCGCCAGCGTCGCGCATACACTGCATCTGGCGCACCACAATGACCAGCTCATCGACGACCTGACGACAGCCAAGGAGACAGCGGAAGCCACCGCGAGGCGGTTGGAGTCCGAAGTCGCCGAGCGCCGCCACGCCGAGATAGCGCTACGCGCGAGCGAGACCGAGTTCAGGGACTTCGCGTCACTCGCCGCGGACATCCTGTTCGAGACCGACGCCGAGCTTCGTTACACGCGCGTGCTTGGCGATTACGAGAACATTTTCGGGAAATCGCCGTCGCACCTGCTGGGGCGCGCCCGCGAGGAGGCCCTATCGGGTTATATCGTCGATCCGCTGGATATGGAAGAGCATCGCGAGCTGCTCGCGGCCAGGAAGCCCTTCTCCGACTTCCGCTTCACGTGCACCGATGCGCGCGGCAACAACGTTGTGCTGCTGAGCAGCGGAAGACCCGTTTTCGACCTCGAAGGCGTGTTTCGCGGATACCGCGGTGTGGCGCGAAACATCACCGAGGCGCACCTGCTCTCCCAGCAGCTACGCTACCAGGCAACGCACGATCCGCTCACCAACCTCAGCAACCGGCGTGAGCTCGAAGTGCGCCTCGACCGGCTCATCGAGCATGCCGGGAGGGAAGGCTCACGGCATACGCTTTGCTATCTCGACCTCGACCAGTTCAAGGTCGTCAACGACACCTGCGGCCATACCGCGGGCGACGAGCTGCTGCGCCAGCTATCGGAGCTTTTTCGCCACCACATGCGCAGCCGTGACACGCTGGCGCGCCTCGGCGGCGACGAGTTCGCCCTGCTGCTCGAGCACTGCTCCATCGCCCACGCCCGGCGCTTGGTGGGCGCGCTGCGCGAGGCCATCAGCGGGTTCCGGTTCGAGTGGGAGGGGCAGTTCTTCCGCGTCAGTGCCAGCATCGGGCTGGTCCCCGTGACACACGATTCGGGAGACACCTCCGCGGTCCTCAGCGCGGCCGACAGCGCCTGCTATGCGGCCAAGGAGGAAGGCCGCAACCGCTTGCACATCTACAGCGCGGACGACGTCACGCTGGCCAAACGTTCGGGCGAGATGCGCTGGGTGTCGAGGATCAACAAGGCGCTGGAGGAGGACCGCTTCGAGCTCTACGCGCAGCCGATCTTCGCGTTGCAAGCAACAGCGCCGGCCCGTGACCCGGTACAGGCCCTCTCAGTCGACGACGCGCACATCGACGAACTCACCGAGCGCCAGGACGCGGCGCATTTCGAGCTGCTGGTGCGCATGCTCGATGAGGACGGCGAGTCCATACCCCCCGGGGCCTTCCTGCCGTCCGCGGAACGCTACAACCTGTCACCGCGAATCGACCGCTGGGTCATCGACCACGCCTTCGAGTGGCTCACCCGGGATGCCGGCGGGCTCGCGCACGTGAACATCTGCGCCATCAACCTGTCGGGCAACTCGCTGGGCGACGAGGAGTTTGCCGAGTACGTGACACGTGCGTTCAGTCGCTTCGAGGTGCCTGCCGGGAAGATCCTGTTCGAGATCACCGAGACAGCAGCCATCTCCAGGCTCGGCGCGGCCAGGGAGCTCATCGCGTCGCTGAGGGAGCTCGGCTGCCGCTTCGCGCTCGACGACTTCGGCAGCGGGCTGTCATCGTTCGGTTACCTGAAGACGCTGCCCGTCGAATTCCTGAAGATCGACGGGCTGTTCGTCAAGGATATGGTCGACGATCCGATGGACTTCGCCATGGTGAAATCCATCAACGAGATGGGCAAGGTGATGCAGAAGAAGACCATCGCCGAGTTCGTCGAGAGCCGGGAAATCCTCGACAAGCTGCATGAGATCGGCGTGGACTACGCGCAAGGCTATTACCTCGGCAAGCCGGCGCCTATCGAGCCGCTGGTCCCGGCGCGCACGCGCGACTCATCGGACAGTCCTCCTGGATCCCTCCGCGCCCTCTGACTAGAGCATGCCGGTTTCCAGCTTCGCCTCGTAGGACATCATGTCGAAGCTCCACGGCGGGTCGAAGACGAGCTCTACATCCACGTTGGCCACGGTGGGTATCATCTCCACCTTCGCGGCGACGTCATCGACCAGGATGTCGCCCATGCCACAGCCGGGCGCGGTCAGCGTCATCTGGATGCAGACGTTGCGCATGCCGTTGGTCCCGGCCTGCACCTGGCAGTCGTAGATGAGGCCGAGATCCACGATATTGACCGGGATCTCCGGATCGTAGCAGGTCCGCATCTGCTCCCACACGAGCTTCTGCACGTCCTCGTTGCTCGCGTCGGGCGGCAATTCCGGCGCCTTGACCGGCTCCTTGCCGATCGCATCGGCGTCTTTTCCGGCGATTCGATACAGGTTGCCGCCCACATACACGGTGAAGCTGCCGCCGAGCGCCTGGGTCAAGGCGCCGACGGTCCCCGCCGGCATGGTGACGGGGTCGCCCTGCGGAATGACGACCGCTTCACAATCGCGTTGAAAAGACACACACTCTGCATCCGTCCCGAACATCGGTTTTCCTGCACCTCGTAATCGACAGCAACCGGCCGCCGCGCGTGCCGTGTTTACCTGCGTCCAGGGATCCCGCACGGGGCGATGGTTTATTCTACACAAACGCAGAGCATCCATATCCACGGCATTCATGTGGGATTTATGGCCCGTCGCGTGCCTACCCGGTGCGCACCGGACAGCCAACCAGGGAGACAACGCACATGTCGCCAGCCGGCACACGGGAAGCACCGGCACCCGCCGCGGGCCCGCGGTGGCTCGACGAGCGCCTGGCGCGCGGTGAGCTCATCATCATCGACGGCGCGATGGGGACAGAGCTCCAGGCGCGGGGTGTACCGATGCACGGCATTACGTGGAGCGCCCACGCGCTGCTCGAGCACGGCGATGTCACGCGCGAGATCCACGAGGAATACATTCGTGCCGGTGCGGATGTCATCATCGCCAACACCTTCTCCACCGCCCGCCACATGCTCGAGCCCGTCGGGCTCGGCGCCGAGGTCGGCGCCCTCAACCGACGTGCGGTGGCGCTCGCCTGCGAGGCGCGCGACGCGGTCGCCGAGCGGCCCATCGCCATCGCCGGATCCATATCGAATTTCATGGCCGACGAGCGCGACGCCTACTGGCTCGATCCCGCGCGCCTGCGCGCAACCTTCGACGAGCAGGCCTCCCTTCTCGCCGCGGCCGGCGCCGACTTGCTGGCGTTGGAAATGCTCGAGCGGCCCGCGGTGGCGCGTGTGGCACTCGAGGCCGCGAAGGCGACCGGGCTACCGGTTTGGGCGGGCATCAGCGCCAGGACGTCGCCGGAGGACCAGTCCAAGATGGTCGTCTTCGACTATCCCGAGGTGGATATCCGCGATCTCATCGAGACCGTCGTCGATTGCGGTCCGGGCGTCGTCAACGTGATGCATTGCGAATTTGCACACACGGTGATGGGTCTGCAGGTCGTGCGCGAGGCATGGCGGGGCCCGCTCGGCGCCTACCCCAACGCGGGGACTTTTCACCGGCCGCAGTGGGAGTTCAGGAGCGTCGCGGAGGACGAGATAGTTGCGGCGGCCCGGTCGTGGGTGCGCGAGGGCGCGCAGATTATCGGCGGCTGTTGCGGACTCGGCCCCGCGCATATCCGGGCGCTGTGCCGGGCGGACCTGCGCCACGGTGGCTGACATCCGCTAGCTCATGTATTTCGACCGGCGACTGTGGGCCTTCACGCGCGGTGCCCGCTCGCAAATCTGCGCATCCGTGGCCGTAGGTCTGGTAGCCGCCGGCATCGGCATCGTGCGCCTGGCGCTGCTCGGCTGGCTGCTCGCCAGGGTGCTCGGCGGCGAGCCTTTGAGCGCGCTGTGGATACCGATAGGGCTCGTGGCGGGCGTCATGGTGCTGCGCGGTGTGTTCGAGTACTGGCGCAACATGCTCGCCCACGAGACGGCCGCACACATACAGCTCGTGCTGCGCAAGCGCCTGTACGAAAAGATCGTGGCGCTCGGACCCGCGTACTTCGGCCTGGAGCGAACCGGCGATGCGCTGCTCTCGGTGGTCGAGGGCGTCGAGCAGCTCGAAGTGTACTTCGGTCAATACCTGCCACAACTCTTCGTCTGCCTCGCGGTGCCGCTTGCCCTCTTCGCGTTCGTCGCCTTCCTGGATCTGCCCGTGGCGGGCGTGATGCTCGCCTTCGCCCTCCTCACCCTGATCGGCCCCGCCGTGTTCCATCGCTGGGACAGCGCCAACGCCATCGCCCGGCAGAAGGCTTACGCGGCATTCGGCGCGGAGTTCCTCGACAGCGTGCAGGGGCTCGCTACCTTGCAGGCCTTCGGCCAGAGCGCGGTCAGGCGACAGGTGCTCGCCGACAAGGCCCGGGTGCTGTTCGAACGCACGATGTGGATGCTCGCCACCAACGCGCTCAGCCGGGGCATCACCGATACCGGTATCGCCGCCGGTGCCGCGGCCATGCTCGGCCTGGGTGCGTACCGGGTCAACGCCGGCACGATGTCGATGGAAGCCCTTCTCATGATCCTGATGATGGGCATCGAGGTGTTCCGCCCGCTGCGCGAGCTGCGAGCGCTGCTGCACGACGGCATGATGGGCCAGTCGGCGGCGCAGGGCATACTCGATCTGCTGGCGGCCGAGCCGCTGATTCATTACCCGGGTGGCGCCTGCGCGCATGCCGCGCGCACGCTTCCACCCACGCTGGAGTTCGACGGCGTGAGTTTCACCTACCCCGGCACGACACGCCACGCGCACCGCGCGCTCAGCTTCCGGGTGGGCGCCGGCGAGCGCGTTGCACTGGTCGGTCCCAGCGGTTGTGGGAAGACTTCCGTGGTGCGCTTGTTGCTGAGACTGTACGACCCGCAGGACGGGTCGGTGAGACTGGGGGGCCACGATCTGCGTTCGCTCGACGCCGCGGACATTCACGCACAGATCGCCGTGGTGAATCAGGATACTTATCTGTTCCACGGCACCGTGGCCCAGAATCTGCGCGTGGGAAAGCCCGGGGCAAGCGCAGAGGAGCTCGTGGCAGCGGCGAAGGCGGCCAACGCCGAGCGCTTCATTCGCGCCCTGCCGCAGGGCTTCGACACCATCGTCGGTGAGCGGGGCATCCGGCTTTCCGGTGGACAGCGCCAACGCATCGCCATTGCGCGGGCGTTGCTGCGCGACGCGCCCATCCTGATCCTCGACGAGGCCCTTTCCGCGGTCGACACGCACAACGAAGCGCTGATTCACGAGGCCCTTGACCATGTCATGCGCGGGCGCACCACGCTCATCTTCGCGCACCGGCTCTCCAGCGTCATCGGCGCCGACCGCATACTCGTGCTCGACCACGGGCGGGTCGTGGAAAGCGGGGCCCATGCCGAGCTCATGCGTGAGGGCGGTGTTTACTTCGATCTCATGGACCACCAGGCGCAATCGTTGGACGCCCCCGGCAGCATCGAAGCACGCTGCGATCCGGCGGAAAGCGCCGGGGCCGCGGCGGCCGAGCAGGAGCACACCGCGACCGCTTACCTGGAGCCGACGGACGCCATCCTGCGCGCTGAAGGCATGGGCTGGCTCGCCACGCTGCGGGCGATGCTCGCCATGATTGCACCCTGGAAGGGGCGCCTCACGCTCACTCTCGCGCTCGGAATTGCCCGCGTGCTGGCGCTCATCGGTGTCGGCGTGCTGAGCGCGCTGGTGGTCGCGGCCGTCAAGTCCGACAGCCCGTTCGGCACCCTGCTCGCGTGGCTGGCCGTCACGGCGCCGCTCGCCGGCGTGCTGCACTGGCTGGAGTCATGGATCGCGCACGACATGGCTTTCCGACTGCTCGCCGCGCTGCGCGTCGGGTTGTTCAACAAGCTCGATGCGCTGGGTCCCGCTTACCTCATGCGCCGGCGCAGCGGCGATCTGGTGGCCATGGCGACGCACGACGTCGAGATGGTGGAATTCTTCTTTGCGCATACCATCGCCCCTGCCTTCGTGGCGGTGCTGGTGCCGGTCGCCGTGCTCGCCACGCTGAGCGCGTACGGGGCAACCATGGCGCTCGCGCTGACCCCGTTCCTGGTGCTCGTCGCACTGAGCCCCCTCGTGCTGCGGCATCGAATCGATGCACTCGGTTCCCGGGCTCGCGAGGCACTCGGCAGCCTCAACGCGCACGTCGTCGATACGATACAGGGGTTGAACGAGATCATCGCCTTCGAGCAGGCACACAACCGGGGGCGTGAATTCGTCGAGCGCATCAAGACCCATCATCGTGTGCGCCTGCCGTTCTTTCGTGACCTGACCGTGCAAATGGCGACGCTCGAGGTGGCGACCGGCCTGGGGGGGCTGGCCGTGGTCGTCACCGGTGCGCGACTCGTGGGGGCGGGTGCCCTGGACGATACCCTGCTGCCGTTGCTGACACTGCTTTCCATGGCCGCTTTTCTGCCGGTCTCCGAGATCGCGCACATCGGCCGCCAGCTTGCCGAGACGCTCGGCGCCACACGACGCCTGCACGCCGTCGACCACGAGCCGTTGTTGGTCACGGATGGTTGCGGCGTGGACGGCTGCGCCGCGCGATCGAGCGCCTACCTCGGCCTGCGCGACGTCGACTTCACGTACTTCGGGCGCACCCGGCCTGCGCTCGAGGGGGTGAGCTTCAGCGTCGAGGTGGGAACGACGCTGGCACTGGTCGGACCGTCGGGCGCCGGCAAGACCACCGTTGCGCACCTGCTGATGCGCTTCTTCGATCCGGATACCGGACACGTGCAGATGCTGGGTCACGATCTCGGCGATTACCGCCTGGCGAATCTGCGAGAGCACATTGCGCTGGTTACGCAGGACACCTACTTGTTCAACGACACGCTGGGCAACAATATTCGCATGGCAAAGCCCACAGCCAGTGTGACCGAGGTCGCCGACGCGGTGCAAAGAGCAGCGCTCGGACCCTTCGTGGCATCACTGCCGCGAGGGCTCGATACAGCGGCGGGCGAGCGCGGCGTGCGTCTCTCGGGTGGCCAGCGTCAGCGTGTCGCCATCGCGCGCGCGTTTCTCAAGGACGCACCGGTGCTGATACTCGACGAGGCGACATCCCACCTCGATGCCGTTAGCGAGCGGCTCGTGCACCGCGCGCTTGCGGATCTGATGAGCGATCGCACAACGGTGGTCATCGCACACCGCTTATCGACGGTGCGCAATGCGCATACAATTGCCGTCCTGAATCAGGGCAAGCTGGTGGAAACCGGCACCCATGAGGAACTCATGGCGGCTGGCGGACTCTACCGTCGGTTGATCACGGGGCAGACGGCGGGCGCCGGCACCCGGCTGAGCGCGACCTGAGCGCCGCCGGCGCCGACCCCCGTGGGGGCAAGGGAAATCCGGCGTGCTCGGTCCGCGTCTCCCGGGACGACACCGACGAGGCTCCGTCGCGCTACGGCATCTCGAGTTGGTAACGCACACTGAGCAACCCATCAACACGGTCGAATTACTCGAGCACGGTGCGCTCGAGATCCGCGATGCGCTGAAAATCGGTGTCGAACGTCAGCAGGTGCCCACCGCACTCCATTGTTCCAGCGGCGATCCACACGTCGTTCAGGGGGATGGGAGTTCCGGCCCGGCGCAAGGCCACGAAGATCCTGGCGTAGTGCCGCGCGGTTGCCGCGGTCACCTCAAGAACACTCACGAAGGGCTCGGCAAGGAACTCCGCGAGGACACGGCGATTTTCTTCGGCCCGCCGGCCCAGGGCGAAACCCGCCGCGAGCTCGCCAAGGACCACTGCGGGGACCACGATCACGGGCGCTTCCGCCATGCAGTCCAACACTGCGGTATGCCCGGCACGCAAATGCGAGTACGCGCTGGTGTCCAGGACAAGTCGATCGGCTCGGATCACGCCCAGTAACGCCCATCGACGACACGTTGTGCGCCGAGCGCGGTGGTGAATTCCCGCAAGTCCTCATCGTTCCAGGTCGCATATCGCCGGAGTCGCTCGCGGCGCTCGTTGAGCCCAACGGCGTCACGTAGCAATTGCAGGACCGTACGATTCAGACTCTCCCCGCGCTCCTCGCTGATGGCACGCAGTCGCCTGGACAGATCCGGGTCGACATTGCGTAGAGTGAGTTGACTTGAAGGCATGACAGCATGAAGCTACCTCTATGCCTGCACGCTGTCAACTGTTCTCGGCTACTGCCGCATGACGAACCACGTTCATTTGCTGATACAACCAGAGCGCAAGGGGCCGGACCTGTCCCGACTGATGCGCGTCCTGGCTGCTCGGCAAACGCGCTATACTGATCAGCTCGAGCGACGCTCGGGAACGCTACGGGAGGAGCGGTTCAAATGCAGCATCGTCGATTCCGACGGTTACCTGCTGGCCTGCTGCCGTTACGTCGAACTGAATCCGGTTCGTGCTCGCATGGTGCGACAGCCTGAGGATTACCCATGGTCGAGTTATCGACACCGAATCGGAGCAGGTGTCGCCAGGATGCCGCTTACGAATCCGGCGTGCCTGACGACATCGAGAACGGCACCATCAGGAAGGACGCGGGCAAGACGGCCGTCTATTT
>CAZSDY010000070.1:0-15279 GCA_964605765.1 uncultured Ectothiorhodospiraceae bacterium
GCTGCCTCCCGTAGGAGTCTGGGCCGTGTCTCAGTCCCAGTGTGGCTGATCGTCCACTAAGACCAGCTACGGATCGTCGCCTTGGTAGGCCATTACCCTACCAACTAGCTAATCCGACGTAGGCTCATCCAATAGCGCGAGGCCCGAAGGTCCCCCGCTTTCCCCCGTAGGGCGTATGCGGTATTAGCCCGAGTTTCCTCGGGTTGTCCCCCACTACTGGGCAGATTCCCACGCGTTACTCACCCGTCCGCCACTCGCCGCCAGGGAGCAAGCTCCCCGCGCTGCCGTTCGACTTGCATGTGTTAAGCATGCCGCCAGCGTTCAATCTGAGCCAGGATCAAACTCTTCAGTTAAGTTTTGCGGCTGCGATACTGCTACAGCCAAAGCTCTGCTGACGAAAGTTACTCGACAAATAAATAAAGAGCCGAGTGTCACTTACGCCGAGGTCTTGCCGAAACGCAACCACCGACGCAAGCGCCCACACGAATTGTCTGATAGCTTGTTAAAGAACGAGGAAGGGAACGTGTCCCTACCGAGCCGGAAGATTATCACATCGAGCGCGAGTGAAACGCAATAGCTGTGAGTAAAAAAAAAGAGTCAACGTACGGACAATTTTGCGAACCGCCGCTTGCCGACCTGAACGGTACACGTGACGCCGTTCGCCAGAGACAACGACTGCTCGCTGATCCGCGCCCCATCCACGCGTACCGCACCCTGGCGAATCATGCGGTTGGCCTCGGAGGTGCTGGACACCAGCCCCGCCCTCTTGAGCGCATGCGAGATGAGCAGTCCACCGTCGCTACCCTCGAGATTCACCTCGGGAATGTCGGTGGGTACCTGGCGGCGGGAGAACTGGCGTTCGAAACTTTCGTGCGCCGCGCGCGCGACCCCCGAATCGTGAAACCGTTCAACGAGCTCGAGGGCCAGCATCACCTTGCAATCCCGGGGGTTCAAGGTTCCCGCCGTCGTGCGCGAGCGCATCCCGGTAATCTGGGCGGCCGTGTTGTCCAGCGACAGCAGCTCGAAATAGCGCCACATCAAGGTATCGGAGATGGACATCAGCTTGCCGAACATCTCACCGGGCCGCTCATCCACACCGATGTAATTTCCCAGGGACTTGGACATCTTCTGCACGCCGTCCAGGCCTTCCAGGATGGGCATGGTTATCACGACCTGCGGCGCCTGTCCGAAATCTCCCTGCAGCTTTCGACCGACGAGCATATTGAACTTCTGATCGGTGCCACCAAGCTCCACATCGGCTTGCATCGCGACGGAGTCATAGCCTTGTATCAATGGATACAGGAACTCGTGAATGGCGATGGATTGTCCGCAGCGATAGCGCTTGTCGAAGTCATCACGCTCCAGCATGCGTGCGACCGTATGCTTGCCGGCAAGCGCGATCAGATCGGCCGCGCTCATCTTGCCCATCCACGCAGAGTTGAACCGGACCTCGGTGCGCGCTGGATCCAGAACTTTGTATATCTGACCCTCGTAGGTGCGTGCGTTTTCCCGAACTTCCTCCGGGGTCAACGGTTTTCGAGTGACGTTCTTTCCTGTCGGATCACCGATGAGCCCCGTGAAGTCGCCGATGAGGAACTGCACGCGATGGCCCAGATCCTGGAACTGTCGCATCTTGTGCAGCAGCACGGTATGGCCCAGATGCAGGTCCGGCGCAGTCGGATCAAAACCCGCCTTGATGACAAGCGGACGATTCTCGTGCAGCTTTGCAACGAGATCTTTCTCTACGAGAATCTCCTCGGTCCCCCGCCGAACGATTTCCATGGTGTCGGTTGTTTCTGTCATTCATCCAGTCACGTTCGCTGGCGGCAGGTCACAGATTAGCATATGCCGGGGTCGCGTCGAATCCGCTCCCGGCATTGACCCGCCCCGCATCTCAGGCTATTTTCTGCGTACACAAGAATATATGTTTCAATGCATTACACTTCGGACATCATAAACGATCGCAAGATCGGGGAAACGCTGCTGGGACGACTCCCGCGGTCGGGGCGGCACGCGTCTAGATCCGGGCCGTGGCGATGGCTGGTGGTTGCGGTGTGTCTGCTCGGTACGGCAGGCCTAACCATGCATTATCTGCCCACCGGTTTGTTCTCCACGGGGCCGTCTACGGCGCTCGCCGCCGCTTCACCATCCGGGTCGATACCGGCACCGAGGACCGTCAGCTTCAAGCTGAAGCTGCCCGTGCAGGGCGGCGCTCTAGACGTCGACGCACGCGTCGATGACAACTCTGCACGGCCGGCGGGTGCTAAGGTGGCGAATCCCACCGCGCGGGAAGCGTCGAGCGCGATGCCCCCTCCAACCGCGCAGGCCGCGCCGGACAGCGCCAGGCTCGAGCGCCGCGATATCACCGTCAAGCGCGGTGATTCGCTGTATACGATTTTCGAATCGCTCAGCCTGAATCAGGGACAGCTCATCGCGCTGACCAAGGGCGGCGGCAAGGCCCTCAAACGACTGCATCCCGGCCAGGTGCTGGAGTTCTACGTGGACCCGGACAACGCCCTCGAGCGCCTGGTCTACCGGCCCGACGCCGTGCGATCGATTCGCTTCACGCGTACCGCAAGCGGCTACGATCTGGAGCGCATCGAAGAACCCTACGACCGACGCCAGGCCAACGCGCGCGGCAGCATCCATAGCTCATTGTTCCTGGACGGACAGCGGGCCGGGCTGTCCGACAAGGTCATCATGGAGATGGTGGAGATCTTCGGCTGGGACGTGGATTTCGCCCTGGACATTCGCGCAGGCGACCGTTTCTCGGTGATCTACGAAGAGCTTTTCAAGGACGGGAATAAGGTTCGGGATGGAGAGATCCTGGCTGCCGAGTTCATCAACCGGGGACGGACCATTCGCGCGCTTCGATACACCGATCCCGACGCACGCACGGCGTACTTCTCGCCCGATGGCGACAGCATGCGCAAGGCATTCCTGCGTACGCCGGTCAAGTTCAGCCGCATCAGCTCGCGCTTCAACTCCGGCAGGCTGCATCCTGTCCTGCACACCATACGCGCGCACAGGGGAGTCGACTACGCGGCGCCCAGGGGCACGCCAGTCAAGGCAACCGGGGATGGAAAGGTCGTATTCGCGGGACGCAAGGGGGGTTATGGCAAGACCGTCATCATCCGCCACGGCGGTACATACACGACCCTGTACGCGCACCTGTCCAGAATCGCCAAGCGCGCGCGCGCGGGTAGATCTGTACAACAGGGCGAGCTCATCGGCTACGTCGGCAGCACCGGCCTCGCGACAGGATCACATCTGCACTACGAGTTTCGGGTCCGCGGTGTGCACCGCAATCCGCTGAAGGTCAAGCTCCCGAAGGCGGCACCCATCGCGGCGCGCTACAAGGCCGCCTTCAAGCGTCAGACGCGAGCGGCGCTGGCCATGCTCGATTCGCTCTCGCAAACGCAGGTTGCAGCCAATCCCTGACTCTGACTCAACCGGAATCTGACTCGATCCGTGGGTGCATATATCGGCCTGATGTCGGGAACCAGCGTCGATGCCATCGATGCGGTGCTGGTCGACATGGATGCTAGGCCGCCCTGCCTCATCGCCCGCCACAACCATGCGATCGCGCCGGCACTGCGCGCCGCGCTGCTCGGCGCGGTGCATGAGGACAAGCTCCGGGCCGTGCTCGATCTCGACGTGCTGATGGGCCGTGTGCTGGCGAGCGCTGCCATCGCGCTGCTCGACGAGGCTGCTGTCGATGCTGCCGGGGTGGCCGCGATAGGCAGTCACGGCCAGACAATCATCCACCGCCCCAGGGGCGACACGCCGCACACGCTGCAGATAGGCGATCCCAATGTCATTGCCGAGGTTACGGGCATCTGCACCGTGGCCGATTTCAGACGCAGGGATATCGCGGCCGGCGGCCAGGGCGCGCCGCTGGTGCCAGCGTATCATGAGGTCCTGTTCCGGGACCCCGAGCGGGCGCGGGTCGTCCTCAACCTCGGCGGCATCGCGAACCTGACCATTCTGCCCGTTGAGGGCGCGGCGCCGGTCGAAGGATTCGACACCGGACCGGGCAACGGCTTGTGCGACGCGTGGGCCGAGCGCCACCAGGGCACGTCTTTCGACAGCGACGCCCGGTGGGCGGCGCGCGGCTCCGTCGTCCCGGATCTGCTCTCGGCACTGCTGGATGACGATTATTTCGCGCAGCCACCGCCGAAGAGCACGGGCAAGGAAAGCTTCGATCTGGAATGGGTGGCGCATCGAGCCGGCGCGCTGTTGGCACGGTACCCGGCACGCGACGTGCAACGCACGCTGGTGGAGCTAACGGTATGCTCGATTCGCGATGCGATCGAATCCCGAGCCGCCGCAGCGGAAGAACTCCTCGTGTGCGGCGGTGGCGTGCACAACCCGCTGCTCATGCGCGGTCTCGCCGAGCATCTGCCCCACACCCGCGTTGTCTCGACCGCGCACTACGGCGTCGATCCCGATTTCCTGGAAGCCGAGGCCTTTGCCTGGCTCGCCAGGCAGCGCCTGCACGGCAAACCCGGCAACCTGCCTTCGGTCACGGGAGCCAGCCACCCGGTCGTGCTGGGAACAATCCATGCGCCGGCGATCGATCGCGCCGGCGCCAATCCGCGCTAAGGGCTCGGCGGAGCCGGCATCACATGGAAAACGACGCCCCGCACCCGCAGGTCGTCGTTGCATTGGGATTGCTGACGATGAAGCGCGATCCCATCAGATCCTCCTTGTAATCCACCTGCGCGCCGATCAGGTACTGGTAGCTCAGCGGATCGACGAGCATCTTGACGCCGTCTTTCTCGATCACCGCATCATCGTCGTTGGCCTCCTCGACGAACTCGAACCCGTACTGGAACCCCGAGCAACCGCCACCCTGGATGTACACGCGCAGCGAGAGCTGATCGTTTTCCTGCTTGACGATCAGCTCGTTGATCTTATGCGCCGCGCCATCGGTCAAAGCGATCGGCGAAGACATGTTCTCATGCATCGCGGTCTCTCCCGGCCTGTGCGGCCGTTTGCATTACGATTCGGCGGCTTCCACCGGTGTGTCGTGATCGAGGGCGAGCGGTGCGCGCTCCTCCTCGGCGGCGTGCACGAGGTTACCGTTCACCTCCGCGCCCATCGCCATCTCTATCAGACTGTAGTACACATTGCCGTTGACACGCGCGTTGACTGCCAGCTCTATGCGCTCCCTGGCATGAACGTCACCGTTGACTACGCCATTGAGCACTATATTGGGGACTCGAACCTCGCCTTCAATGACGCCATGCTCGCTCAGCGTGAGCACGGACCGCGAATCGTCCTCTGCCGACACATTGCCCGTGATCGTGCCGTCCACATGCATGCCGCCCGAAAACCTGACGTCACCCGACAACTCCGTGTGCCGCCCGATCAATGAATCGACATGTGAAGACTTGATTCTCTTGCGGCTTCCCCACATCGCAGTTCTCCTCTGGGCGCGTATTGCCTCACCTTCGCAAGCGACCGCGAGCGCAACGGATTGTAAAACGATCAGGAGGCACGCACTCGGACTCAGCCAATCGGCCGCGGCCAATCAAAGGTCTTCTCGGTCACTGCATCACGCGCGCCGGACACGATCACCTGAACGACGACACGTTGCGGCGCAAAATCAGCCGGCAAGATGATACTACCCTCGATCTTCTGAAAATACTTGAACTGGAACTGGATACGACGGTCCTGCCCGTACTGTAACTCGCCATCGGAGAGTCGTCTGGCGCGCCCGCCCTGCTCGCCCGTCACCGCCATGCTGACGGTACCTGAAACTACCTTATCACTTTTCATGTCGCGGGTTAATACGAGCTGGTAGCGGTAATCACCGACCCCGTTGCCCGGGCGAACGGTAAAGCTCTGAATGTTGAGCCCTTTTCCGCGGCGCGAGGAGACGATTCCCCGATAGAACGCGACCTCTTCCTTCAGACCATAGATCTCGTCCTGCAGGCCGATCACATATTTCTCGACGGCGGCCTTTGCCCTCTTGTCGACCTGGCTCGCCCTGTCGAGTATGGCGACCCGTCTTCTCAGCTCCTCGTTCTCGGCGACGTAGCCCGCAAGCGACTCGCCCAGGACATCGCGTTCCGATCGAGCCGCGACATACTCCGCTGATACCTTCGCACGACCGTAGGCATAGGCCAGCACCACGGCAGTCAACAACGTGCCGAGCGCCATGAGCACCGCAGCGGCTGCGCGCCAGGGGCGGTGGCGGGCCACCACGTATCGACTATCGGCCATCAGATGCGTACCACGATCGCAACGCGCTCAAGGCACCATTGCGGGCTGCATCAGCCCGGCACGTTCGTCATACCCGAGCATGATATTCATATTCTGCACCGCCTGGCCCGCGGCGCCCTTGACGAGATTGTCCTCCACCACCAGCACGACCAGCGTGTCCCCGTCCGCAGGGCGATGCCAGGCGAGCTGACACACGTTGGCACCGCGCACGTTCCTCGTCTCGGGGTGAGCGCCCGGCGCCAGCACGTCCACGAACGGCTCCGCGCCGTAGCGCTCCTCGTACAGGGCCTGTATGTCGACGGAAGTATCGTGCAGGGTCGCGTACAAGGTCGCGTGAATGCCGCGGATCATCGGCACCAGATGCGGCACGAAGACGAGCCCCAGCACATCGTCGCACACGCTCTCCAGCCCTTGAACGATCTCCGGCAAGTGCCTGTGCCCGGAGACGGCGTAGGCAAAGATGTTCTCGCTCGCCTCGCACAGCTGCGTCGCCAGCGCGGCTTGGCGCCCCGCACCGCTGGCACCGGACTTGGCATCCGCAATCAAGCGTGACGCATCGACGACCCTGTTTTCCAGCAACGGAATGAACCCGATCTGAACGGCCGTCGGATAACAGCCGGGATTGGCCACCAGCCGTGCCGTGCGTATCGCCGACCGATGCAGCTCCGGCAGCCCGTACACGGCCTCAGCCAGCAGATCGGGACACGCGTGCTTGCACCCGTACCAAGCCTCCCACTGCCGTGCATCCCTGAGTCTGAAGTCCGCCGACAGATCGACGACCCGGGTCCCGGCATCCAGCAAGGCGGGCACCAACCGCATGGCCGTCGCATTGGGCGTGGCGAAGAACACCAGGTCGCACCGCGACAAGCGTGCGGCATCGGGCGCCTCGAGCACGTCGTCCATGTGGCCGCGCAGTCCCGGGAAAAGATCGGATACCGATTCCCCGCAGCGGGTGCGCGAGGTGACGCATGACACGCGGACGTGCGGATGGCCGGTGAGCAGCCGCAGCAGCTCGGCGCCGGTATACCCGGTGGCCCCGACCACTGCGACCCGCACGCTGTCCGGTGCGCTCATTGGAGATGCCCGGCGCCCCAGCGCGCGCTACGCACGAGGACTCACGCGCACGTGGCGCAACCGCCCGGCCGTGGACGCGGTACCCGCATGCTCCGTATTCAGTATGGCCAGCGCTCGCATGGGGCAAGATTGTACCGGACGACCGCGGCCCGACCCAGAGCGAAGTCCGGGAGACGAGCAACAAAAAAGCGGCCGCAGCCGCTTTAGAAGTCTGGTGGTCACACTCGTCTTATGCTTGTTGTAGCGTGTGCTTTCTTGTTTTTATTCGGGAGCAATATAAGCGTATTCCGTACCTCGAACGATGTCAAGCTGTTGAATTTACGACCGATTGTTAGAACAATCTCATTCTTGATCCACATCAGTTTCCGATGCGGCCGGCACGATCGGCGGGCGGCACACACCTTAGTTACACCGGCTTGTTAGAACTTTTCCCGACGGGCTTGAAAATGCTAAAGTTTCACGCTCATGAACCTTGGGATCTTCACGGAGGAGGGCAGCGGCGATGTTATGGGTTAAGGCGTTTCACATCATCTTCATGGTGGCGTGGTTCGCGGGCTTGTTCTATCTACCCCGGCTGTTCGTGTACCACGCGATGGCCGAGGACAGCGTGAGCCGCGAGCGTTTCACCGTCATGGAGCGAAAGCTTTTCGTGATCATGTCCATCGGCGGCGCCGGTACCGTGCTCTTCGGCGTCTGGGCATTGATGGCCTATGCCTGGGCCGCCTATGCGGCTGCTGGCTGGCTGCACGTGAAGCTGGCACTCGGCGCGCTGCTCATCGTTTACCACGTGTACTGCTATGCCCTGATACGCGAGCTGGAGAACGGCAGCCGCAGGCACGGGCACGTTTTTTTCCGATGGATCAGTGAAGTGCCCACCGTTATGCTTCTGGCCATGGTGATACTGGTGGTGGTGAAACCGTTTTGACAGATGTGAGACGCACGGTGCATTGCGAGGTTCTCAAGCGCGAGGCCGAAGGACTCGATGAGCCTCCCCATCCCGGGGACCTTGGCCGCAGGATCTACAACTCTGTGTCCAGGGAAGGGTGGGCGCGGTGGCTCGAGCGCCTGCAGATGATCATCAACGAGAACCAGCTCAACACCGGTGATCCGCAGAGTATCGAGCTCATCGAGGCGCATATGAAGGGGTTTCTGTTCGGCGAGGGAGAGCTCGGGGATCTGCCCATGGGATTCAGGACGCCCGGTGCGAAGAAGTAGGGTGCAGCTTCCACACCGGCGCTACCACCACGTCGAGGCATGCGTGGGCCGCGCGCAACGCCGCCTCCACGTGCGCCGGAGTGGGTCCGCTCGCAAAGATGAACCCGAGATAGCTCCCGCCCTCGGGTAAGGGCACCAGCTCGTAACCTTCACGCACCGCGATCACCACATCGTCCACATGGGCCACACCGCGCGCCTGCAGGACCCCCTCCACGCGCCTCAAACATCCACCTTCCTTGATGGGTATCATCAACACGCCGGCCGCGCCCTCGCATGTCCGCGCCACGGGCGCGGCACCGACCGCGTTGGCAAGCACGAGTTGCTCGAGACTGCGCCCGGTACCGAAGCGAAGCAGCCGCGCGCAGTCGCCGCCGATGGTGCGTGCGGCAATCTCTATCACCCAGGCACGGCCATCGCACACCCGCACCTCGGCATGCACCGGACCGTGGCAAAGTCCGTACGCCGCACAGGCCTTCGTCACCTGCGCGCACGCCTCGGCAAGCGTGGGCGCGGGCGCTCGCGAAGGGGTCACGTAATAGCTTTCCTCGAAAAACGGCCCCTGCAGCGGATCCGGTTTGTCGAAAACCGCCAGCACCGTCAGGACCCCGTCTCGCAGCAGACCCTCAACGGCCAGCTCGTCCCCGGGCAGATAAGCCTCGACGAGCACGAAGCGGCGCTCGTCACTGTCCGGGAGGTCCTGCACGATGCGCTTCACGCGCCGGCAGGCCGTGGTCAGCTCGTCGCCGTTGTCGGCACGTATGACGCCGCGGCTACCGGCAAGTGCCAGAGGCTTCACGACGCAGGGAAACCCCACTGCGCCCGTGGTCTGCGCGACAGGGTCATGACGAAGATCGATACGGGTAAAGCGAGGCACCGGCAAACCGGCGTCGTGCAGACGCTCGCGCGCGAGGTCCTTGCGCTTGCACAATAAGGCCGCGGACGGTGGATTGTGCGGCAGATTCAACGCCGCCGCGATATGGCTGGCCACCACGACCGTGCTGTCATCGGTCGCGACAACACCCGAAAACCCTCTGGCGCGTGCGGCGGCGAGCACCCTGGCCACCGTGGCATGTGGGTCATTCAGTTCGACGCACAAGCCCCCGGCACCTTGCGAGACAAGGGCATTGTTGCCCTCCGAGGCGATGACGAGATCGATGCCGAGCGAAGCGGCGGCGAGTCGATATGCAGCGACCCTGTAGCTGGTCGGTGGCGCCAGGAGGAGAACACGCGGCGGCGCGTACCCTCCCGTAGCGCTCAAGCGTAGCCCTGAGCGGACGCCGCAGCCGCCCCGCAACCGCCGCACATGCCGGAACCGCCGGTGGCGGCAAACACATTGTTGAATACGAAGCTCGCGCCGATCGGCCTTTCCACGTAATCGATCTCCACGCCGCCGAGATACTGCATCGCGACGGTATCCACGTAGACGTCGAAGCCGTCACCGTGCAGCACCCGGTCGAATGGCGTGCGACGGTCGGCAAAGGTCATGCCGTAAGTCATGCCGGCACAACCACCGCCCGAAACATAGATTCTGATCGCCTCGATGTCCGGATCATCCGCCTGGGTGTAGAGCTTCTCCATCTGCTCGCGGGCCGATTCGCTGATCATTATCTCGTCAGCCGTGATCGTGTCTCTGTATTGGGGAACTGTTTCCATACGGGATTCCTCGCTGTAACGCTGTGGTTTTCGGCCTCACCATGTGGAACACGGCGCGACGGGCCATGCTTCGTGAAGAGCTCGCGCGCCGTCGCGAGGGCGTTCCTGACAGCAGCAGGCGCGCGAATTCTCCACAGACTGTCAGATTTCAACCATCTCGAAATCTTCCTTTCGCGCCCCGCAGTCGGGGCACACCCACGTGTCGGACACATCGTCCCATGGCGTACCTGGCGCGATGTCCTCATCCGGCAGCCCTTCGGATTCATCGTAAACGAATCCGCATATGACACACATAAAAGATTTCATATCGCTTTCCGAGATACCTCCCCGCTTTGGCGCCATATTCTGGCATGTTACTCCCGGTCGTTGGAACCGTTGCGTACGGTGCTAGAATGTGTCAACGATCAGGACAACCCACTGCCACTCCGCTCTACCGCCGCAATGAGACAACTGCCCGAATGCGGTCTATACGCCATCACCGACGCCGCGCTGTGCGCCCGCTGGGGCCTCGCGCAGGCTGTGGAGCTTGCGCTGCGGGGCGGTGCCGGGTTGCTGCAATATCGCGACAAGAGCACCGATGGTGCGCGGCGGCGCCACGAAGCGGACGCACTCGCACGGATGTGCCGTAGCTACGCTACGCCGTTCATCGTCAACGACGATATCGATCTGGCGCGCGCCTGCGGAGCCGACGGTGTGCACGTGGGCGCGGATGACGCGAGTGTTGCCAGCGCACGCGCGGCGATGGGAGACGGTGCCATCATCGGCGTGTCATGCTACGACTCGCTCGCGCTCGCGCGCATGGCCGAACGGGAGGGCGCAAGCTATGTTGCCTTCGGCAGTGTCTACCCGTCCCCGACCAAGCCGAACGCCGTGGCCGCGGGACTCGATCTGATAGTCGAGGCCCGGGCCAGCCTGGAAATTCCGATAACCGCCATCGGCGGGATCACGACACAAAACGCGCCTCCCCTGCTCGACGCGGGAGCGGATTACATCGCCGTGATCCATGCCGTATTCGGTAGCGACGACCCACAAGGTGCGGCCCGGCAACTCGCCGCCTTGTTCCACCATTCGATGACATCCACGAGGTAACTGATGACTGACCCACATGCGCTTTTCAGCGAGGCCCAGCGGTGGATTCCCGGCGGTGTCAACTCGCCGGTGCGTGCGTTTCGCGCTGTCGGAGGAGACCCGGTGTTCATCCGCCGCGCCGCGGGCGCCCATCTCTTCGATGAAGCCGGCACTCGGTACATAGACTACGTTTCGGCCTTCGGCCCCACGGTGGTGGGCCACGCGCATCCCGATGTCGTCGAAGCGGTGCGCAGCGCGGTCGCCGATGGCCTGGGTTTCGGCGCGCCCACGGTGCTCGAGACGGACATGGCCCGCACCATCTGCCGCCTGATGCCGGCTATCGAGAAGGTGCGAATGGTCAATTCGGGTACCGAGGCGACAATGTCGGCCGTCAGATTGGCTCGTGGCTTCACCGCGCGCGACAAGATTGTCAAGTTCGAAGGCTGCTATCACGGGCACGTGGACAGCCTTCTGGTCAAGGCGGGCTCCGGCGCGCTCACCTTTGGCGTGCCAACCTCACCGGGCGTCCCAGCCGCGGTGGCCAGCGACACGCTCACGCTCGCCTACAACGATACAGCGCAGGCCGAAGAGGCGTTCAGGCGCGACGGGGACCGGATTGCCGCGGTCATCGTCGAGCCGGTGGCGGGAAACATGAACTGCGTGCCCCCGGCGCCGGGATTTCTCGAGGCCTTGCGCCGACTGTGCACCGAGCACGGCAGCGTGCTCATCTTCGACGAGGTGATGACCGGTTTCAGGGTCGCGCTCGGCGGTGCCCAGGCCCGCTATGACATCCGTCCGGACCTCACAACGCTCGGCAAGATCATCGGCGGCGGCATGCCGGTCGGCGCCTTCGGCGGCCGCGCCGACATCATGGAGCACATTGCGCCGACGGGACCCGTATACCAGGCCGGGACGCTGTCCGGAAATCCCATCGCGATGAGCGCGGGCCTTGCCACCTTGCACCTGGTCGAGCAGCCCGGTTTTCACGATGGCCTGGCACAAACCGTCAAGCGCCTTACCGATGGCATTCGCTCCCTGGGCCAGGTGTGCGGTATCCCTGTCACGACCAACGAGGTGGGCGGGATGTTCGGGTTGTTCTTCACCGAAACACCGGTGGTATCCAGCTTCACCGAGGTGAGCGGTTGTGACACCGAACGATTCTCACGCTTCTTCCACGGCATGCTGGCCCACGGGGTCTACCTGGCGCCATCGGCGTTCGAAACGGCATTCGTGTCGAGCGCGCACGGAGAGGCCGAGATAGATGCCACACTGGAAGCCGTGGAGACCGTGTTCCGGTCCTTGTGAGCCAAGGACCCGCGCCGGCACAATAGAAGATAGCGGGTCGGCAGCACGAGTCCACCGACCCGGTGGAGACCGAGTTGAACGACAGCACCGCCGTACGCATGCAACCGCTCGTGAATCTGGACCCGCTCATAGACAAGGCGCTGGCTGACGAAAAACGTCGCCAGGAGTCGCAGATTGAACTGATCGCCTCGGAAAACATCGTCAGCCAGGCCGTACTCACCGCGCTCGGTCACCCAATCACCAACAAAACGCTGGAAGGCTATCCCGGAAACCGGTTTCACGCCGGTGGCCGGTATGTGGACATCGTCGAGCAGGCCGCCATAGACAGGGCCAGGGGGCTATTCGGTGCCGACTACGCCAACGTGCAGCCGCATTCGGGTACGCAGGCCAACCAGGCGGTTTTCTTCGCCCTCGTCAAACCGGGCGGTCGGATTCTGAGTCTCGACCTCAACGCCGGTGGCCACTTGAGTCATGGTGCGAAACCGAACCTCTCGGGTCGGTGGTTCGACGCTCACCATTACGGCGTCGACCGTACGAGTGGCCTGATAGCCTACGACGACGTCGAGGCCCAGGCCGAGAAGGTGCGACCGCGTCTGCTCATTGCAGGCGGCTCCGCCTATCCCCGCCGAATCGACTTTGCGCGGATGGCGAAAATTGCCGCAAAGGTCGGTGCGCAATTTGTCGTCGACATGGCGCACATCGCAGGTCTTGTTGCGGCCGGGGTGCACCCTTCGCCAATCCCGCATGCCGACATCGTGACCTGCACCACCACGAAGACCCTGCGCGGACCCAGGGGCGGGCTGATACTGTCCCGCTCGCGTGAACTCGCGAAGCATCTCCAGGCGGCAGTCTTTCCAGGCGTCCAGGGCAGTCTTCATTCGAACGTGCTGGCGGCCAAAGCCGTGTGCCTTGGGGAGGCGTTGCAACCAGCGTTCAAGGTCTACGGCGCGCGAGTGCTCGGCAATGCCCGCACGCTTGCCAAAGTCATGCGTGAGCGCGGGTTCAAGCTTGTCGGCGGCGGAACAGACACGCATATGCTTCTGTTGGATCTGTCGCCGCAAGGCATCAAGGGACAGGCGGCCGAGGATGCCTTGTTCACGGCCAACATCACCTCGAACAAAAACCCGGTCCCCTTCGATTCACAACACCCCTCGGAATGGGTCGGGTTGCGGCTCGGGGTTGCAGCGGCGACCACCCGCGGCCTCGACGAAGAAGCGATGGTGGAACTCGGCACCTGCATCGCCGACATCATCGAGGCGGCAGCAGCCGGAAGTCTGCAGAACCTGACTTCTGATGCCAGGACAAGAGTCGCGGATATTTCCCGGCAGTTTCCGCTCGGATGCGTAGCGGGGTAGCGGGTACTGTTGTTGCTGATTGCAGCTACGCGGGCAGACCCGCTCCGACACCGGGTGGCCGACTGCCGCGCGACTCCCGGGTCGAACCAAAGCAAGTGATTGAAAAAGATAGACTTCCGTTGCTCATTGGCCGATTTCTCACATAAGTCTCTACGATTCAGATACCGGGGTTGGTCCGACCCTGCTCGCCCTACTGACCGCGCCAGCACATCCCCGGGCCTGTAATCAAAACAAACGGCCGAATGGTAGTTGGGCCAGAGTATGGCTGAGGGCGGCTGGGCCGGTGACATGGTTGCGAATTGACTGGGAATTGCGGGTATCGGCCCAAGCCTGCGAGTCGGCGGGTTGACGGGCGACGCACGGTGGGGTCGAAATCCACCCCGGCTTTTCAGTGCAGGTGACAAGCCGTCAACAGGGATGCTGGGGCTTGAATTTGCGTGCGATGAGGCGCATTAGCTGGCGAGCAACACGGGCGGCGCGCGCGCAGCCTCTCGATTTGCCGCGCCACGGTGCGCGCGTCGGCCGTGTTGCCCTCGAAGAGCCCCACGGCAACCGGGCAGCCCGCCCGGTTGCAGCACAGCCCGAAGACATTCTGCAGCGTCGGCTGCTGCCGGTCCGGCGTATGGCAAGGTAGATCGTCGCTCAGAGGTCAATCACCACGAGATCGATCGGCGCCTTGTCCAGACGCTCGGGGCCATCCTCAGTCATCAGGAAGCTCCCGCCGAGGAGCATGCCGTTCCCGTCGCGGAACGATTGCATCGAGGCGTGGATGTAGAACGCCATCCCTGGCATCCAGCTTCGATCGTTCTCGTGCTGGATCGTGATCGAGTTCTCCCATATCGGTGGATAGCCGGCGGAGAGCCCCACGCCGAATCGCATCGGGCAGCAGTCGCCCATACCGAATTCCTCGAGAACCGCGCGGTACGCGATCTCCATATCGCCGATGCGGCCACCGACCCGCGCCGCCTCGAGGCCGGCCGCGAACGCGGCCTTGCCCGCTTGGGCCATCTCGCCCATGCGCTCCGTCGGTTCACCGAGCACGAGTGAGCCCATGGTCACGCTCTGGTAGCGCCGTGCGACCCCGGCGAACTCCGCGTGCACGAGATCGCCGGCCTCGATTCTTCGCGGCGACGCCATCGCGTGCT
This sequence comes from uncultured Ectothiorhodospiraceae bacterium, assembly GCA_964605765.1. Lineage (GTDB taxonomy): Bacteria > Pseudomonadota > Gammaproteobacteria > HK1 > HK1 > CAZSDY01. The sequence continues at coordinate 15,047 of CAZSDY010000070.1, forward strand.
GGCAGCGGGCGCGTTCCCCGGCGGCCAGCCAGGTGGGGACGGCGGAGTAATCGCTGCCGGCCGAACGAATCGCGTACTCGATCTCGGCCGCGAGCTCGATCTCGGAGATGCCCGGGCGAGCCGCCCGATGGAACGCGTCGATGCCGGCGGTCGCGTACTCGGTCGCCTCGCGAAGGTAGGAGCTCTCCGCCTCTGAGCTGCGCGTGCGCAGCATGTCGAGCAGCGCTCGGGAT
>CAZSDY010000071.1:0-15272 GCA_964605765.1 uncultured Ectothiorhodospiraceae bacterium
GGATGAACACCTTCCAGCCGAGGCGCATGATCTGGTCGTAGCGATAGCGCGGGAAAGTCGCCCGCAGCCACAGAAAGACGAACAGGAACCCGCACACCTTGAGCACGAACCAGTGAATGCCGGGACCGGCGAGCGCACCTACCCACGGCCAGTCGAACGTTCCCTCCAGCCAGGTACCCTCCAGCGGCGACAACCACCCACCGCAGAACAGCACCGTGGCCAGTGCACTGATCATGATCATGTTCGCGTACTCGGCCATGAAGAACACCGAGAACGGCATGCCGGAGTACTCCACATGGAAGCCGGCCACGATCTCCGACTCGCCTTCGGCCACGTCGAAGGGCGAGCGGTTCGTCTCCGCCACGCCGGAGACGAAATACACCACGAACACCGGCAGCAGGGGCAGCCAGAACCAGTGCAGCACGCTGCCGCTCTGAGCGAGCACCATTTCCCGCAAGTTGAGGCTCCCGGCGGCCATCAGCACGACCACCAATGCGAAACCCATGGCAATCTCATAGGAGACGATCTGCGCCGCCGAGCGCATCGCGCCGAGCAGCGCATATTTGGAGTTCGAGGACCAGCCCGCGATGATGACGCCGTATACGCCGACCGAGGTCATTGCCAGCACGTAGAGCAGGCCGGCGTTGACGTTCGCGAGCACCAGCACGTCCGAGAACGGCACCACGGCCCAGGCGGCCAGCGCCACCGCCAGCGAGATCACGGGCGCCATCAGGAACAGCGCGCGGTTGGCGCCGGCAGGCAGGATGATCTCCTTGAACATCAGCTTCACCGCGTCCGCGATCGGCTGCAGCCAGCCGCGTGGGCCGACCCGGTTGGGCCCGATACGCACCTGTATGTACCCGATGATCTTGCGCTCTGCGTATGTGAGGTAGGCGACGCTCAGCAGCAGCGGCACCAGTATCAGCACGATACCGCCCAGGACCCAGAGGAAATGAATCAGGTCCGCCATCAGGATCATACCTTCTCGATCTCGACGGGTCCGCAGGCCGGACCCAGACCGGCGCTGCCCGACACACCGGCAGGGATCACCACACAATCATCCGCGACGCTGTCGCTCACACGCACGTCGAGCGTCGTGCAGGCGCCGTTCTGGCGCACCGCGGCCGAATCCCCGGCGCCGAGCCGCAGGCGTCTGGCAGTCGCACTGTTGATGATGGCCTGCGCACCCACCGCGTGCACCGTGCGCTGCAGGGCCGGCGCACGGCGCACCAGCGAGTCCACGGCAACCATGGGCACATGACCGATGCGGCACAAGCCCGCCGGTACCGTACCCTTGGGTTTCGGCACGCGCCAGGCGCCTCTACAGTCGGCCAGATCGCCGCCCGCCACGCCGGCTGCCTCTTCACGAACCTCGGCGCAATCCACGTGCTGGAACCCGTCGATCCCGAGCAGGTTTCCCAGCACTCGCAGCGCCTTCCAGGCCGGGCGCGCAGTCGCGAAGGGCGTCACGGCCGCGTCCCAGGACTGCCAGCGGCCCTCCAGGTTGACGAAGGTCCCGGTGTTCTCGGCAAACGGTGCAATCGGCAGGATGACGTCCGCGTAGTCGTCCATGGCCGCCGATCGAAACGCACTCAGGCACACGACGTGCCGGGCTGCCGACAACGCCTCCAGAGCGCCGCGCCCGTCATGACAATCGAGCTCCGGTTCCACACCGAGCAGCAGCCAGCCCTCGAGCTTCGCCGCGATCATCTCGCCGACGTTGAGTCCCGCGGGCGAGAGCTTGCGCTCCGCTCCCGGACCACGATGCGGCAGGGCGCCTGCCAGGCACGCGCCCACGGCGTTCGCGCCGTCGGCTAGATAACCGAAAGTGGCCCCGGCACGCTCGGCAACCAGTCCCGCGAGCGCACGCAGGCGCGCCGCGTTCGGCAAGGCAAGACCCATGGCGCCGAGCAGCACCGCCGGGCGCTCAGCCTCGCTCAAGAATTGCGCGATGCGCGCGTGCGCCTCATCGACCTCGACGGCATCGAGCAGCGCGGTGCATTGTGCGCCCGCCTCGCTCAGCGGTTCTCCGGTGAGCGCCTTGGCTATCCCCGCCAGTGCGCCGCTCATCACCTCGGGCGCACCGATGACCTGCGTACCGAGCGGATAGTTGAAACCGTAGTCGAGCGGATTGACTGCGCAAACCACGCCGCCGCCGCGGACGCACTTTCGCAGGCGGTGATTGACGAGCGGCTGATCACGGCGGCAATCGGATCCGACGAGCAGCGTGGCGCCCGCGTCTTCCAGGCTGGCGAGCGCGCGCCCGAGCCACGGGACGCCCGGCGCTTCACCGTCATCGCTGAAGTCACCCTGGCGCAGCCGATGGTCGATATTGTTGCTGCCCGTCCCGCGCATGAGCTTTTGCAGCAGGTAGAGCTCTTCGAGCGTCGCGCTCGGCGAACCCAGAGCCCCGAGGCGTTCGGCCCCGTGCTGCTCGCGCACGCGCCGCAGGCCATCGGCCGCGGCCTGCAACGCCGTTTCCCAATCCACCTCCTGCCAGGTGCCGTCACGCTTGACCCTGGGCGCGCCCAGGCGATCGTCGCTGTACAAGCCCTCGTAGCTGAAGCGGTCACGGTCAGACAGCCACGATTCATTGACCTCGTCGTTGTCACGCGGCACGACCCGAACCACCCTGTTGCGCTTGACGTGCACGTAGAGGTTCGAGCCCACGCCGTCGTGGGGCGCCAGCCCGGGACACTGCCGCACCTCCCAGGCACGCGCCTTGAAGCGGAACGGCTTGGAGGTGAGCGCGCCGACCGGGCACACGTCGATGACGTTGCCCGAGAGCTCGGAGGAGACCGCGCGCTCGATGAAGGTACCGATGCGGATGTCCTCGCCGCGCCCGGTGACACCGAGCTCCGGCAGGCCGGCGATCTCCTCGCCGAAACGCACGCAGCGCGTGCAGTGAATGCAGCGCGTCATGTCGGTGGCGATGAGCGGCCCCAGGTCCTTGTCGGCGACCACCCGCTTGCGCTCACTGAACCGCGAGATGTCGCGGCCATAGCCCATCGCGGTGTCCTGCAGCTCACACTCGCCGCCCTGGTCGCAGATGGGACAGTCCAGCGGATGGTTGATGAGCAGAAACTCCATCACCGACCTCTGTGCCTGCAAGGCAAGCGGCGAGCCCGTGAACACCTGCATGCCGTCCATGACCGGTGTCGCACACGCGGGCAACGGCTTTGGCGTCTTGGCCACCTCCACCAGGCACATGCGGCAATTGGCCGCGACGCTGAGCTTCTTGTGATAACAGAAGCGCGGAATGACGATGCCGGCCGCGTCGGCCACCTCCATGATCATCGCCCCCTTGCGCGCACGGCAGGCGGTGCCATTGATCTCAATCGTTACCGAATCGTCGCTCATGTAACGTCACTCGAGTCGCTTGTCAGGCCGCCTCGACGCGCGCACCGGGAACATCACAGCACCCGTGCCGCGCGTGGTACTCGAACTCGTGCCTGAAATGCTTGAGGAAGCTCTGCACCGGCCAGGCCGCGGCATCGCCGAGCGCGCAGATGGTGCGCCCCTCGATGTTGTTGGCGACATCGACCAGCAGATCGAGCTCCGCCGGCTTCGCCTCGCCCTTCTCGATGCGCGTCAGCACGCGGTAGAGCCAGCCCGTGCCTTCGCGGCACGGCGTGCACTGCCCGCACGACTCGGCATAGTAAAAGCGCGAGATGCGCCGCAGCATCTTCACCATGCAAGCGCTGTCGTCAATCACGATGACGGCGCCCGAACCGAGTGCGGAGCCTGCATCCCTCAAGGAGTCGAAATCCATGTTGGCCTGCATCATCACCTCGGCGGGCACCACGGGGACCGACGAGCCACCGGGGATCACGGCCTTCAATTCGTGCCCGCTGCGCACGCCGCCCGCCATTTCCAGCAGGCTCGCAAACGGCGTGCCGAGGTTCACCTCGAAGTTTCCCGGCGCGTTCACATGCCCCGAGACCGAGAAGATCTTCGTGCCGCCGCTGTTCTCCACACCCAGAGACTTGAACCAGTCGCCGCCGCCGCGCATGATGGCCGGCACCGAGGCGAACGTCTCCGTGTTGTTGACCGTGGTCGGCTGGCCGTAGAGTCCGAACTGCGCCGGGAAAGGCGGCTTGTAGCGGGGTAGGCCCTTCTTGCCTTCCAGGGATTCCAGCAGCGCCGTCTCCTCCCCGCAGATGTACGCGCCCGCGCCGAGGTGACAGTACAGATCGAAGTCGACGCCCGAGCCCAGAATGTTCTTGCCCAGCAGGCCGTGCTCGCTGGCCTCTTTCAGGGCAGTCTCGAAGCGCCGGTACGGTTCGTCCATGAACTCGCCACGCATGTAGTTGTAACCCACCGTCGCCCGCATGGCGTAGCCGCCTATGGCCATGCCCTCGACCAGCGCATGCGGGTTGAAGCGCAGGATGTCGCGATCCTTGCAGGTGCCCGGCTCGCTCTCGTCGGAGTTGCACACGGCGTAGGTCTGACCCTCAAAGCCGCGCGGCATGAAGCTCCACTTGAGCCCCGCGGGGAAACCCGCCCCGCCACGGCCGCGCAGACCGGATTTCTTGATCTCGTCGACAATGCTCTCGGGCGGCGGCCGCTCCGCCAGGATCTTCTTCCACGCCTGGTACCCGTCGGCCGCGAGATAGTTCTCGAAGGTCCAGGGCTCGTCGAAGCGCAGGGTCGAATAACAAACGTCGTTGGCCATCGGTCTCTCGGAGATTGTGACTCAGTCCAGGGCGTCGATGATCTCGTCGACCCGCTGGGGCGTGAGATTCTCGTGGTACACGTGGTCGACCATCATCATCGGTGCGCCGCAGCAAGCCGCCAGGCACTCTTCCTCGCGCTTGAGGTAGATGCGATTGTCAGCGGTGCTCTCGCCGACCCTGATGCCCAGCTTGCTCTCGATGTAGGCGAGAATCGACTCGCCCCCGCACAGCATGCACGACACGTTCGTGCACACCGAGATGCTGTGGCGCCCGACCGGCCCGATCTCGAACATCGAGTAGAAGCTCGCCACCTCGTACACCCAGATCTCGGGCAACCCGAGATACGCGGCCACCGCGTCCATGCCGGCGGCGGTCAGAAACCCGCCGTTTTCATGTTGCACGGCGCGCAGCGCACCCAGCACCGCCGAACGTCTTTGATCGGGTGGGTATTTCGAGACGCAGCGATCGATCTCCTCGCGCACCCCGGCGGACAATTCGCGGGTCCCGGTATCCATCAACGGTCCACATCCCCGAAAACGATGTCCTGCGAGCCTATCACCGCCACCACGTCAGCCAGCATGTGGCCGGCCACCATCTCGTTCATGGCCGACAGGTGCGCGAATCCAGGTGCCCTGATCTTGAGCCGGTACGGCTTGTTGGCGCCATCGCTGACAAGATAGATACCGAACTCGCCCTTGGGATGCTCCACCGCCGCATAGACCTCGCCGGCGGGAATGCAGAAACCCTCCGTGAACAGCTTGAAGTGATGGATGAGTGCTTCCATGTCCTCCTTCATGTCCTCGCGCCGCGGCGGCGCCAGCTTGTGGTCGTCGACCATCACCGGACCCGGATTGGCGCGCAGCCACTCGACGCATTGCCCGATGATGCGGTTGGACTGGCGGAACTCCTCGATGCGCACCAGGTAGCGATCGTAGCAATCGCCGTTGGCGCCCACCGGGATCTCGAATTCGACCTCGTCGTAGACCTCGTAGGGCTGCTTCCTGCGCAGATCCCATTCCACCCCGGAGCCGCGCAGCATGGCACCGGTGAATCCGAGCTGCAGGGCGCGCTCGGGCGATACCACGCCGATGCCGACGGTGCGCTGCTTCCAGATGCGATTGTCGGTGAGCAGCGTCTCGTACTCGTCGACGGCCGCCGGAAAACGACGCGTGAAGTCCTCCACGAAGTCGAGCAGGGTTCCTTCACGATTGCGATTGAGCTCGCGCACCTCGGCGGGGCTTCGCCGGTGCGTGATCTCGTGCTTCGGCATGGTGTCGGGAAGATCACGGTATACCCCGCCGGGACGGTAATAGGTCGCGTGCATGCGCGTACCGGTGACCGCCTCGTAGATATCCATCAGATCCTCGCGCTCGCGGAACGCATACAGAAACACCGTCATGGCACCGATATCCAGCGCATGTGCGCCGAGCCACATCAGGTGATTGAGAATCCGGGTTATCTCGTCGAACATCACCCGAATCCACTGCGCGCGCAGCGGCGGCGTGACGCCGAGCAGGCGCTCCATGGCGAGCACATAAGCATGCTCGTTGCACATCATCGACACGTAGTCGAGCCGGTCCATGTAGCCGATGCTCTGGTTGAACGGCTTGGTCTCGGCGAGCTTCTCCGTGGCGCGGTGCAGCAGGCCGATATGCGGATCGGCGCGTTCGATGACCTCGCCGTCCATCTCCAGCACCAGACGCAACACGCCGTGCGCCGCCGGGTGCTGCGGGCCGAAATTGATCGTGAAGTTGCGGATCTCAGGCATCGGCCGGCTCCTGCCCTGGTGCATCGGGCGTTCCTTCCTCGCCCGTGAACCGATGGTCGTGGCGAATGACGCGTGGCACCAGCACCCGCGGCTCGATGGACACGGGCTCATAGACCACCCGCCGCTTCTCCGGGTCGTAACGCGTCTCCACATGCCCGGAGATGGGGAAGTCCTTCCTGAACGGATGCCCCACGAACCCATAGTCGGTCAGAATTCTGCGCAGATCGGGATGCCCCTCGAACAAGATCCCCATCAGGTCGAAGGCTTCGCGCTCGTACCAGTTTGCCGAACTCCAGATATCCACGACCGAGGGGATGCGCGGCGGGTCCCCGTCCAGGAACACGCGCAGACGAAGCCGCTGATTATGACTCACGGACAGCAGATGATAGACCACCGCGAAGCGCGGCCCAGCATAAGTCCCGTCCTCGTATGCACCGCTGGAAACGCCCCTGGAGAAGCCTTCACGCGTCGCGGTCTCGCTGGTCGCCCAGTCCGCCGTACCGTACGCGGCGTAATCCACCGCGCACAGATCGGTGAGTTGCTCGAAGCCGAACGGCGACTCGTCGCGCAGCGCCAGCGCCGTGTCGCGCAGCGCGCCCGCAGCGACCTCGATCGTCGGCTGTCCCAGGCTCACGGCGCAACGCGAGATGGCGGTGCCGAATCTCGCGCGGATCGAGGAGGCGAGCACCTCAGGGCTTTGTGGCATGCCGGAAGTTCCTAACGCGCGATGGTGTTGGTACGCTTGATCTTGTTCTGCAGTTGGAGAATACCGTACAGCAACGCTTCCGCGGTGGGCGGGCAGCCCGGCACGTAGACGTCGACCGGCACGATGCGGTCGCACCCGCGCACCACGGAGTACGAATAGTGGTAGTAGCCTCCACCGTTGGCGCATGAGCCCATGGAGATGACCCAGCGCGGCTCGGACATCTGGTCATAGACCCTGCGCAGCGCGGGTGCCATCTTGTTACACAGCGTCCCGGCCACGATCATCACGTCGGACTGGCGCGGGCTCGGCCGGAACACGATGCCGAAACGGTCCAGATCGTAGCGCGACGCGCCCACCTGCATCATCTCGACCGCGCAGCACGCAAGGCCGAAGGTCATCGGCCACATCGACCCGGTCCGCGCCCAGTTGATCAACTTGTCCGCGGTCGTGGTCACCATGCCGTGCTCGAGAACGCCTTCTATTCCCATTCCAGCGCCCCCTTCTTCCACTCGTAGATGAAACCGACGACGAGGATACCGAGGAAAACGAGCATGGCCAGGAAACCGAACATCCCCAGCCCGTCCAGCACCACGGCCCACGGAAACAGGAACGCAATCTCGAGGTCGAAGATGATGAACAGGATGGCGACCAGGTAGTAGCGCACGTCGAACTTCATCCGGCAATCCTCGAATGCCTCGAAGCCGCACTCGTAGGGTGAAAGCTTATCGGCGTCCGGGCGGTGCGGGCCGAGCATCGCGCCCATCATGATCATGACGGCGCCAAGTCCCGCGCCAATGATGATGAACATCAGTACCGGAAGATAATTCGCAAGCATGTTTGGCTGTCAGACCCTTATGGGCAGCGAGCAATTCCGGTCACGACGAAGTTGAGACATCACGCCTCCAACGAGTTGCAGCACTTTAGGGCAGCAAACCTGGAGTGTCAAGCACTGAAGTCAAGAAAGATTACTTACGAATCAATACGTTAAGATCATATCACTGTGCCGCCCCGTACCTTGGCGACGGCTGCCAGATCGAATGGTGCCGATGGCCGGACTCGAACCGGCACGGCTTGCGCCACTGCCCCCTCAAGACAGCGTGTCTACCAATTCCACCACATCGGCTGTGGGCGCCCCATGGGGCGATTGCATGATAACATCGGCGCGCACTATCGCCTCAATCCTGGGTCTGCGAAGAAGACGGCGCCTGCGGCAACGCAGGGGCCTCGTCCTCGTTCGCGAGCGGTACCGAGAGCGGTTCGCTCGCCGGCGCGCCGGCCGGCACGCTCTGCACCTTCTCGACCACGCTTCGCCGATCCACGGACTGCCCCGACAACCACGCCAGCGACAAGCTGGTCAGGAAAAAGATGCTGATCAGGATCGTGGTCATGCGCGTGAGAAACGTCGTCGGTCCCCTGGAGCCGAACACGCTACCCGAGGCACCGCTGCCGAAAGCCGCTCCGGCGTCGGCGCCGCGACCCTGTTGCAGCAGGATCAGACCGATAACCGCCACCGCAACCAGAACGTGCACTATCAACAAGAATGACTGCATATCTCAACCTGCTGCCTGGCATATCGCCAGAAAATCGCCGGCATCGAGCGACGCGCCACCGATCAGGCCCCCGTCGATGTCCGGCATGCGAAACAAAGCGAGCGCGTTATCCGCCTTGACGCTGCCACCGTACAATATTCGTACGCGCTCGGCGAGAACGGCATCGCGTCCTGCCACCTGGGCACGAATGAACCCATGCACGGCGCTCGCCTGCTCAGGAGTCGCCGTGCGCCCGGTGCCAATCGCCCACACCGGCTCATAGGCGATCACGCACTCGGTACCGGCCGCGACGATGTCCAGCGCGAGCACCGCGGCAAGTTGTCGGGCGACGACCACCTCGGTTTCGCCGGACTCACGCTCGGCCAGGGTCTCGCCCACGCACAGTATCGGTGTCATGCCGGCGCGCAGCACGGCCGCGAACTTGCGGGCCACCCGATCGTCGCTCTCGTGATTGAAGGCACGACGCTCGGAGTGTCCCACGATCACATACCGGCAGCCGAGCTCGCTCAGCATCGGGGCCGCAATCTCCCCGGTGAACGCGCCACAATCGTTATCCGAAACGTCCTGAGCGCCCAGAGCAAGGCACACGCCGCCCAGCATGTCGCCGACCAGGGCCAGATGGACGAAGGGCGGACACACGACGACATCGGCCGCGGGCGAACCGGCAAGCCCAGACACGAGTTTCCCGGCGAGGCGCCGCGCGCTTTCGGCGGTGCCGTTCATCTTCCAGTTTCCCGCCACCAGCGATCGGCGCATCTACAGTCCCTCGGCGTTGCGCGACGTCGTGCACAGCGCCGCGTAACTCTCATCGAACCGCGTCACGATGCACAGGAAAAAACGGGACGCAAGCCTACCCACGCAGCCGCCCAAAATCAATTGCCATGCGCCATCGAGCGTTCGACCTCGCCGGCAAGATGCCGCGCCAGCTCTTCCACCTGGGTACGCACGCGCCCTTCGACCATCACGCGCACCAACGGCTCGGTGCCCGACATCCGGAGCAGGACACGCCCCTGGCCGGCCAGCTCCGATTCAATGCGTGACACGGCATCGCACACGCGCGGCGCGGCAAGCACGTCACCGCCGGATTGCAACCGCACGTTGACCAGCACCTGGGGCATCTTTGTCATGCCCTGCTTGAGGGCGTGCAGTGCTCGCCCGGACCCGCTCATGGTCGCCAGCACCTGCAGCGCCGCGATGATGCCGTCGCCGGTCGACTGCCGATCGAGACAGATGATGTGGCCCGAGCCCTCCCCGCCCAGACTCCAGTTGCCCTGCTTCATCAGCTCGAGCACGTAGCGGTCACCCACCTTGGCGCGCTTGAGCTCCAGTCCACGCGCCGCAAGCGCTTCCTCGAGCCCGAAGTTCGTCATCAAGGTACCGACCACCGCGCCATTGAGCGTGTCGCCTTCCAGCTTTGATTCCGCGATGATGAACAGCAGCTCGTCACCGTCGACCACTTCGCCCAGGTGATCGACCATGATCACGCGGTCCCCGTCTCCGTCGAAGGCGATGCCGGCGTCCACGCCGAGTTCCAGCACCGCCGTGCGCAGTGCCTCCGGCGCGGTGGACCCGCAACGCTCGTTGATGTTGTAGCCGTCGGGCTGCACACCGAGCGCCGTGACCCGGGCGCCGAGCTCCCTGAACACACTGGGCGCGACGTGATAGGTCGCCCCGTGCCCGCAGTCGACGACGATGTTCAGTCCCTTGAGGCTGGTTCCGAAGGTGACGGTGCTCTTGCAGAACTCGATGTAGCGTCCCGCCGCGTCCTCCACGCGCTCCGCCTTGCCGAGCTTTCGTGAATCCACCGTGCGCATGGGTTTGTCGAGCTCCGCTTCGATGGCGAGCTCCACGCAATCCGGGAGCTTGCTGCCGTCACCCGAAAAGAACTTGACCCCATTGTCCACATAGGGATTGTGCGACGCGCTTATCACGATACCCGCCTGCGCGTGCAGGGTCTGGGTCAGGTAGGCGATAGCGGGCGTGGGCATGGGGCCGAGCAGGGCGATGTCCATGCCCGCCGCGGACAGCCCCGCCTCCAATGCCGATTCGAACATGTAGCCCGAGACCCGCGTATCCTTTCCTATGATGACCTTTCCGTGCCCCTGCGGCGCCAGTACCCTTCCGGCGGCCCATCCCAGTTTGAGCATGAAATCGGCCGTGATCGGCGGCTCCCCGACGTGGCCTCGAATGCCGTCGGTACCGAAGTATTTTCGTGTCATCAGTGCCCCCGAGAGAGCGTTGTTGCCGAACCGTCGCCCGCATGCGCAGTCACGGCGCCGACCACGCGAAGCGCGTCGACCGTGGGACGCACATCGTGCACACGCACGATCGATGCGCCCTTGACGGCGGCCAGCACGGCGAGCCCTACGCTGCCGTGCACCCTGTCGGCGGTCCCCCGGTCGAGCAACGCGCCGATCATGGATTTCCTCGACACCCCGATCATGACCTGGCGGCCGCTCTCGACGAAGCTTTCCAGACACGCCATCAGCGCCAGATTGTGATCGAGCGTCTTGCCGAAACCGAACCCGGGATCGATCACTATCCGCGTCGGCGCCATGCCCATCGCCTCGCAGGCACGGGCGCGCTGTTCCAGAAAACCCCGCACCTCGCGCACCACGTCGTCGTACATGGGCGACGCCTGCATGGTGCGGGGCTCCCCGCGCATGTGCATCAGGCACACCGGCACATCGAGCGCGGCGACCGCTTCCAGCGCTCCCGTGGTGCGCAGAGCGCGTACGTCGTTGATCATGCCCGCGCCCGCCACGACCGCCTCGCGCATCACCTGCGGCTTGCTGGTATCGACGCAGATGAGCGTATCCACCCGCGCACGAATGCCCTCGATGACCGGGATGATGCGCTCGAGCTCCTCGTCTGCGGACACGCCGTCGGCACCCGGCCGCGTCGACTCGCCGCCGACGTCAATGATGTCCGCGCCATCTGCGACCATTGCAATCGCATGCCCGATAGCTGCCTCAGGGTCCAGGAACTCGCCGCCATCGGAAAAGGAATCGGGTGTCACGTTGAGGATACCCATGACGCGCGCCGAGGGTCCGCTCACACCACCCCTCCTCGACACGGCACGCAGCGGCGGCAGGCGCCCTTGGCGATGTCGCAAGCACCCCGTGCCGGCCACCGCCGTGAACCGGGTTCAGTGCAGGCTCGCAGGGCCGCCGATGCCGCCCGAGGAAGGCGACGGCTTGTCATCCTTTTTGCCCTGCGTTTCGGGGCTGGGGTCGCTGCCCGTGGGCGGTTCGGAGTCCGAGTCGTCCCAGTCGGCCGGCGGGCGCGGCTCCTTCCCTTCCAGGATATCGCCGATCTGATGCGTATCGATGGTCTCGTAGGTCATCAGCGCCTGCGCCATCAGGTGCAGCGTCGACATACCTTCCTTGAGAATGTTCTCGGCACGCTGGTAGTTGCGGTCAATGATGCTGCGCATTTCCTCATCTATGAGATGCGCGGTCTCGTCGGACACCTGCTTATGCTGCGTCACGCTGTGCCCCAGAAACACCTCGCCCTCATCCTCGCTGTAGACCAGGGGGCCGAGCCGCTCGGAAAGTCCCCACTTGGTCACCATGTTACGGGCGAGCTCGGTCGCCTTCTGTATGTCGTTGCTGGCACCAGTGGTAACGCTCTCGGAGCCGAATATCAGCTCCTCGGCGATGCGTCCGCCGAACAGGCTCGAAATCTGACTCTCCACGCGCTGCTTGCTGAAGCTGTAGCGATCCTCCTCCGGGAGGAACATGGTGACGCCGAGCGCCCTGCCGCGTGGAATGATGCTGACCTTGTACACCGGATCGTGCGAAGGAACCTTGAGCCCGACGATGGCGTGACCGGCTTCGTGAAAGGCGGTGAGCTTCTTCTCCTCGTCGCTCATCACCATGGACTTGCGCTCCGCGCCCATCATGATCTTGTCCTTGGCCTTCTCGAAGTGCTCCATGCCGACCGTGCGCTCGTTGGCGCGCGCCGCGAACAGCGCCGCCTCGTTGACCAGGTTGGCCAGATCCGCGCCGGAGAAACCGGGTGTTCCTCGTGCGATAATGGTCGGTTTCACGTCCTTGTCGAGCGGTACCCTGCGCATGTGCACCTTCAGAATCTGCTCCCTGCCGCGAATGTCGGGCAAGGGCACGACGACTTGGCGGTCGAAACGCCCCGGGCGCAGCAGCGCCGGATCGAGCACGTCCGGGCGATTCGTCGCCGCGATGACGATCACGCCTTCGTTGCCCTCGAAGCCGTCCATCTCCACCAGCAACTGGTTGAGCGTCTGCTCGCGCTCGTCATGCCCGCCACCCAGTCCCGCGCCGCGATGACGTCCGACCGCGTCGATTTCGTCGATGAAGATGATGCACGGTGCGTGCTTCTTGGCCTGCTCGAACATATCGCGCACGCGCGATGCGCCGACACCGACAAACATCTCGACGAAGTCCGATCCGGAAATGGTGAAAAACGGCACCTTGGCTTCACCCGCGATGGCACGGGCGAGGAGGGTCTTGCCGGTGCCCGGCGAGCCGACCATCAACACGCCGCGCGGAATCTTCCCGCCCAGCTTCTGAAACTTGCCCGGATCGCGCAGAAAGTCCACGAGCTCCGAGACTTCCTCCTTGGCCTCCTCCACGCCCGCGACATCCGCAAAGGTGACCTTGACCTGATCCTCACCGAGCATCCGTGCTCGGCTCTTGCCGAACGACAGCGCACCGCGGCCGCTACCGCCGCCCTGCATCTGGCGCATGAAGAATATCCATACGCCGATAAGCAGGAGCATGGGGAACCATGAGATGAAGATCGTCATCAACATGCTCTGCTGCTCGGGCGGGCGAGCCTTTATGAGCACGCCGTTTTCGAGCAGATGCCCGATCAGTGCCTTGTTGTCGGACTCCGGGCTGTAGGTCGTGAAGCGCTCCTCGTTCTGAAGCTGACCGGTGATCTTGCGATCCTCGATCTCCACGCGCTGCACCTTGCCCTTGGCGATCTCGTTATAGAACGTCGAATAATCCATCGGATTGGCTGTGGAGCGGCGCAGCCCGAAGTTCTGAAACACCGACATCAGCACGAGGGCGATGACAACCCACAAGATCAGATTCTTTGCCATATCATTCAACGGTCTTTGCCTCTGTTGCGCCGTGCCGGGCATGACCCCAACCGCGACGCAGAGAAGGTGCATAGGGTACTTCTTTCGCGGCGCTGCGCAAGACGCAGTCTCACACTTCTACACTATACATGATAGTGCCTCGCAAGCAGGTAAAGTTCCCGTGACCGTGACCGTGAGGACGCCGGTTTTCTCACGCACACACGCCCGAAGTGCCCGCGCAGATCCCGCTTGAACCCTTCGACCCCGGTGCCCTGAAACACCTTTAGCAGCAGACTGGCCCCGGGCGCGCACACCTCCCCGGCAAAGGCCAGCACCTGCTCCGCCAGGTGCAGGGAACGCGGCTGGTCGAGCGCACGCATACCACTCATATTGGGTGCCATATCGGACATTACAAGCGTCGCTTTAGTGCCATCGAGCAGTTTGATGACCTCTTCGACGACGCTGCGCTGGAGGAAATCACCGTGAACGATTTCGACGTTGGCAATGGGCGCGACGGGCAACAGGTCTACGGCGATGACCTTTCCCGCCGATCCGACGCGCGCCGCGGCCACCTGCGTCCAGCCGCCCGGTGCGGCACCCAGATCCAGGACCACGCCACCGCGACGCAGCACCCGGTCCCGCTTGTCGATCTCGATGAGCTTGTATGCAGCGCGCGAGCGGTAGCCGGCGGCCCTGGCCTGCTTGACGTAGACGTCATTGCGGTGCTCGCGCACCCAACGCGAACGAGACTCAGGAATACTCCACCCCCAACACCTCGTAGGTGAGATCACCACCGGGCGCGCGCACCGTCACCTCGTCACCCGCCTGTCTCCCGATGAGCGCGCGCGCCGTGGGAGAACTGACCGAGATCAATCCCTTGTTGATGTCGGCCTCGAGATCTCCGACGATGCGGTAGGTCACTTCCTCCCCGGACTCGATATTGACCAACTCCACGCGCGCACCGAACACGATTCGCCCGCCGGCATCCACCCGGCTCGTATCGATGATCTCGGCCCGCGACAAGGCGCTTTCGACCTCCGCGATGCGCCCTTCTATGAACCCCTGTCGCTCCTTGGCCGCGTGATACTCGGCATTTTCCCGCAAGTCGCCGTGTGAGCGAGCTTCCGCAATCTCGCGAATAATGAGCGGGCGATCGGTCGTCTTCAACGACTGCAACTCGGCCCGCAGGCGCTCCGCGCCCTGTGCTGTCATCGGCGTACGATTCATGACGGCCTCTCGCTCTCGTGTGGGGCGGACACCGTCCAAGCACCGCCGCTCCATGTCCAGGTATCATACAGTCAATCAGGCTCGAAAAAAGGGGGCGGCGCGACACAACATGCGCGTCAAAGCACCGCGGTATATCGAGCGCCCCCCGTAGGAGCGGACTTCAGTCCGCGAACGTCGATGGCCCTGCATTTGAAGCCCTGCAAGGTTCGCGGGATGAATCCCGCTTCTACGGGCAACCCGTCCACACCACCGCAGATCAGCGCGGCGCTGCTGCCCGGCC
>CAZSDY010000072.1:0-15208 GCA_964605765.1 uncultured Ectothiorhodospiraceae bacterium
AGCCTGGGATATCCATGTCGTCGACGCTCTGTGCGGTATCCAGCGCCGCCAGCTGCATGCTGTTGTGTACGCCCGGCATGGGCATGTGCTTATGGGGTGGAAGTCCCCTGTAGGAGAACCACCGTCAGCACTAGTGTGTTTCCGTATGTTGACGACAACTACTAGCTCGAGGCAAGGGCGGTCCCGCGAGGGGCGGTCTGATAGGTAAGCCGGCGGCAAAGCTGCGAGCCGAGGAACACGAACGCCATAGAAGGCCGGCATCCCTGGGGCGAGACAGCACAACATGACAAATAGCGCGGCACACGACACCAAAATGTTCCCGCAGCTCCATGGTCCTCGGGAGAAGCACTTCATCCCTTCTTCGACCAATACGGTGGCTGTACCTAGTACGAATAGCCAAGCAATCGCCACGGCGATATAGAATCTGAGAGCCTCGCCATCGTCGTCGGGGACAATCATGGCTTCCCTTTGCACTGGCCCCCCAACAGTATAATTGAAGAGCGCATCGCAGCGATCCCTTGGAGCATGATCGGGAGTCGTCGCCCAGGGATCCTCCGCCATCGATCGTAACCTTCTGATTTCGCGGTGAGAACGGTATCCGCCGCGGCCGATGCCTACAACCGCGGCTCTCTAGACCTACGTTGCATAGCCGCGTGACGCACCATAAGCGGCTTCGTCGAGCGGCACACTCGTATATGTTGGTTATTAGCCCGACACTGTTGAATTCGCCATGCCAGATGCTCATGCAAACTCTCCTCCCCGTCGCCTTCTGGATTCCGTGCGCGATGCGTTGCGTGTGCGACACTACAGCTACCGCACCGAGCAATGCTACGTACACTGGATCAAGCGTTTCGTGCTGTTCCACGGCAAGTGCCATCCTCGGCAGATGGCGGAGCCCGAGGTGGCGGAGTTCCTGACCGATCTCGCGGTGCGCCGGCGCGTTTCCCCGCCGACCTAGAATCAAGCGCTCTGTGCGTTGGTGTCTCTCTACCGCGCAGTGTTGGAGCGCCCGCTCGGGGACTGCGCCGGCATGGTACGGGCGCGGCGACGGCAACGGCTGCCGGTGGTGCTCTCACCCGCCATCCATATGCGCCAGGAGCATCTTCCCAAACCCATCCGCGATATCGCCTGGCGGGCGCAGGTCTGCTTGTGCAAGGGGTACCGAGGTCTGCTTGAGATTCCAATCCGGCATCGTGCCGGTGTGGAGTCCGTCATTCGTGCAGCTTGCGCGCCAGCGTATCCATCAGCCGGCCGGCGATATCGAGGTCGTAGATGCGGTCGAGCTCGCGGATGCAGGTGGGGCTGGTGACGTTAATCTCCGTCAGATAATCTCCTATGATGTCGAGCCCCACGAAGACGAGGCCTCTTTCGCGCAGCGACGGGCCGACCTCGTTGGCGATCCATCGCTCGCGCGCACCCAGCTCGACGCCCTGGCCGGTGGCGCCGGCCGCGAGGTTGCCGCGCGTGTCGTGCGCCCCCGGCACTCGCGCCAGTGCGTAGGGCAGGGGCTCGCCGTCAACCATCAGCACCCGTTTGTCGCCGGCCGATATCTCCGGAATGAACCGCTGCGCCATGGCGTAGCGCTTATCGCGCCCGGTCAGCGTCTCGAAGATCACGTTAATATTGGGATCATCGCGCGAAACCCGGAAAACGGATGTGCCGCCCATGCCATCGAGCGGCTTGACGACGATGTCACCGTGCTCGTCGAGGAAGTCCCGAAAGTCGCGCATGGAGCGGCTCACCAGCGTGGGCGGGCAGCACTGCGGAAACCACGCCGTGAAGAACTTCTCATTGGCGTCGCGGATGCTCCGCGGACTGTTGACCACCAGCGCGCCGGCGGCCTGCGCGCGTTCGAGCAGGTACGTCGCGTAGACGTACTCCATGTCGAACGGCGGGTCCTTTCGCATCAGCACGATGTCGATGTCCGCGAGCGGCATGGGGGTCGGTTCGCCGAGATCGAACCACTCGAGCGTGGAGTCGTGTACCGTCAGCGGGCGCACCCGCGCATGGGGCTGTCCGTCTCTGACCCACAGGTCGCCGAGTTCCATGTAATGAAGCGTCCAGCCGCGCGCCTGGGCGGCCAGAAGCATGGCGAGCGTGCTGTCCTTTACCGGCTTGATAGACCCGATCGGGTCCATGATCACACCGAGCTTTGTCGTCATACCGTCACCATGGTCTGGAAAATCCGTCTCGGACCCCAGGGTTCCTCGCACCCTGACAGGCAGGTGCCTCGGCACCCCAAAACTGGAAGTTATCCTTTCGCGAGCCCTTATACAAAAACCGTGCTCGGCTTGTAAACGGCGCCCGCCGACGAGCGGGTGTGCAGGCGCGCACGCGACGCGGCGTTTGCACCGCGACCGGCGCAGACCGTAGCATTGTCCCAAGGCTTGGAGCGGACATGGCGGCGCTCGCCACCATGGCAGATGGAGCATCGGAGTGCAGGACATGCGGACGATGAGAATAGCCACCCGGAAATCCCCGCTTGCCCTGTGGCAAGCGCGTCATGTTGCGCGCTGCCTGCGCGAATCGCACCCGGGTCTCAAGGTCGACCTGATACCCATGAGCACCAGCGGCGACAGGATGCTCGACGCGCCGCTCGCCAAGGTGGGCGGCAAGGGTTTATTCGTCAAGGAACTCGAGAAGGCCTTGTTCGACGAGCGTGCCGACATTGCCGTGCATTCGATCAAGGACGTGACCGTTGAGCTGCCGGCCGGTTTGCACATGCCTGTCATCACCGCTCGCGACGACCCTCGCGATGCGCTGGTATCGAATCGCTATCGGTCGCTGGATGCGCTGCCGCGCGGCGCGTGCGTTGGCACATCGAGCCTGCGCCGGCGCTGCCAGGTGCTCGATCTGCGGCCCGACCTGCGTGTGGAGAATCTGCGCGGAGGGGTCAACACGCGGCTCGGCAAGCTCGATGCGGGCGAGTTCGATGCCATCGTGCTGGCCTGCGTGGGTCTGGCGCGTCTGGGGCTTGGCGACAGGGTTGCACAGGCTTTCTCGCCGGAGCTCATGCTGCCCGCGGTCGGTCAGGGTGCGCTCGGTATCGAGTGCCGGCGTGGCGACGGCAAGGTGGAGGAGCTGATCGGCGTGCTGCACCATGCCGAGACGGCACGCTGCGTGCTGGCCGAGCGCGCCATGAACAAGCATCTGGAAGGAGGGTGCCAGGTGCCGATCGCGGGCCACGCGCAGCCGAGCCGGCACGGCTTGCGGCTGCGTGGTCTGGTCTCGTGCCTCGACGCCAGCAAGGTCCTGCGCGAGGACCGGACCTCGGCGGCGCGGGATCCGGCTGAGCTCGGGATCGAGGTGGCACAAGCACTGCTGGCGCAAGGGGCGGGAGAGATCCTCGCCGAGGTCTATGGCGCAGCTTGAACATGGCGCCGTGTGCAACGAGGCGCAACGGCGCGCGCTCGCGGGCTTGCGTGTCGCCGTCACCAGGCCCGCTGCCCAGTGCGAGTCGCTGAGGCGCCAGCTCGAGGCGAACGGCGCGCATGTCATCGGGTTCCCCGTCCTTGCCATCGAGCCGGTCAGTGATCCGGCGCCGGTGCGTGCGCGGGCCGCGGGGCTGTGTGGCTTTGATATTGCCATGTTCGTCAGCGCCAATGCGGTGCACCACGGTGTGCGGATCGCGCTGGCCGGACGCGCGTGGCCCGAGGGTGTTCGAGTCGCCGCGGTCGGCCCGGCCACCGCGCGCGCATTACGCCACGCCGGCGTGCCGGTGGACCTGTTGCCCGAGGGGTCGATGAGCTCCGATGGGTTGCTGGCGTTGCCCGCGTTTCAGGCAGACGCTATCGATGGATGCCGGGTGGCGATATTCAGGGGCCGCGGAGGACGTGCGCTTCTGGGCGATGAGCTGGCCGCGCGTGGTGCCGTGGTTGAGTATCTCGAGGTCTATGAGCGGCGCAAGCCAGATACGGATGGGTCGCAGTTTCTGGCGCTTGCCCGGCAAGGCGAGGTGGATGTCGTGATGATTGGCAGCGGTGAGGGGTTGCGCAACATGTTCGAGATGGTTGGCGAAAGCGGGCGCGACTGGCCTTGCGACGTACCGCTGCTGGTGGTGAGTGAACGGTTGGCGCAATTGGCGCTGCACCTGGGCGTCAGAAGACGGCCGATAGTCGCTGCCGGCGCCGCGGATGAATGTCTGGTCGAGGCGCTCATCGGCTGGCAGGCGAGGAGGAGCGGTGACGATGACCGATAGCAGGAATCCCGCGGACGAGACGGGTGCCGGCGCCGCCAGTGAGGTGGGTGAGCCGGGGCGCGACGAGGTACCGGCCGATGCCGAGCGACCGGTTGAGGGGGTGCAGAGCGGAGCGCACGGTCCGTACCAGCGCGGCGAGCTCGAGGATGCGGCGCACGCCTCGCCGATGACCACAGACGATGACTTGCCGCCCGCGCCGGCAACGGCACGTCCCAAGAGCCGTAAGCTGCTGTTCTCGGGCGTGGTGGTGCTCGCCTTGCTGGCCGGTGGACTCGGCGCCGGCTACTGGGCGAGGCTCGAGCTCGCTCGGGTCGAGCAGCAGGTTGAGCGGTTGGAATCGGGAACCAATGCACGCTTGGGCGCGCTCATTGCCGAGCGCGAGCGCGCGCAGGCCGAGGCCGCGGCCCGCGCTGCGTCGCGCATGAGCGAAGTGGAGCAAGGTGTCACGCAGGCACGCGGTGCAATCGATTCGCTGAGCCAGCACGTGGCAAGGTTGAATCGCACCAGTCCCGAGCGCCTTGCGCTCGCCGAGCTCGAGTACCTGCTGCAACTCGCCAACCATCGCGTATTGCTGGAGCATGATCGCGGCGCGGGCCTGCAGGCGCTGGAGGCCGCGCAGGCGCGCCTCGAGGGCCTGGACGAGGAACCCTACGCGAGCGTACGCAAGCAGGTCGGCGCCGAAAAGGCGGCGCTGGAGGCGGTCGACCCCGTCGATACGGCCGATGTAGCCGCGATGCTCACGCGGCTCATCGCGCGCGTCGACGAGATGGCAATAGCGCAGCCCGACATCGTATCCGGGCCCGGCTCGGCGTCCGGCGAAGATCACGCGAGCGGTGGTTGGCGTTCCCTGTTAGCGGCGGTGACGAAGAATCTGGGCGAGTTCTTGATCGTGCGCCGCGCGGACGGATCGGGTGCGCAGACGGCGATACCCGACCAGGCGTTCTTCGCGCGGCAAAATCTGAAGCTCTCCTATCAAAGCGCGCGCGTGGCGGCTTTGCTGCGCGATACGGGGAACTTCAGGCGCGCGTTGGCCGAGGCACAGCGATGGCTCGCGTATTTTCCCGCGGACTCGGCACTGGCGGCAGGCATGTCGAGCGAGGTCGATCGGTTGAATGCCATCGAGCTTGCGCCTCGCTTGCCCGATGTTTCGGGCTCGCTCGCGTTGGTGCGTCATCTGTCGAGCGCGCAAGCGTTGCTGGAGACGCCCCCGGCGGACGATGGCGCGAGTGAAGGTGCGACGCCCGAAGCCGACGCGGAGCCTGCCACGGGTGCGATGGTCCCGGGCGAGGCGCCATCGCCGGCATCCGAGCAAGCCTCGGAGGATCCGAGTGAAAACCTCTCGACGGGAGGAAGTGCCCCGGCGACGGCGGAGATGCATGACGACGAGCAGACCACCGAGCAGGGAGGGGCCGGGCAATGATGCGTCTGCTCGTGACGCTGGTCGTGCTGGCGGCAGCCGTTTCGCTCGCCCGGTTTTCCTTCGAGGATACGGACTATGTCGTCATCGGGTATGGGCAGTGGGTGCTGCAGAGCAGCCTCACGGTCTTCATCGCCACGCTGACTGTCCTGTTCGTTCCTGCCTATCTTGCGGTGCGCGCGGCGGCGATGCTGTGGCACTCGCCGAGAATGCTGAGGTCGTGGCACCGGGGGCGGCGCTACCGCGATGCACAGGCCATGTTGTCCCAGGGGCTCACGGCGCTTGCCGAAGGACGGTGGCGGGCGGCGGAACAACTCTCGACTCGCGCCGTCGCGCGCGGTGCCAACGCGCTCCTGGGTTACATAGCGGCCGCGCGCGCGGCGCAGGCGCTCAGCCAGCATGCCCGGCGCGACGAATACCTGTACAAGGCAAGCCATGGCGAACCCACATCCAGCGTGGCGGTTGGCATTGCGCAGGCGGAGTTGCAACTCGGCGAGGCGCAGAAGGAGCAGGCGCTCGCCACGCTGGTGCAGTTGCGCGCGCAGGTACCGAGTCACGCTTATGTGCTGTCATTGCTGGCGCGCCTGTACGAGGATCTGGGAGATTGGAAGCGCTTGATCGACCTGATTCCGGCGTTGAAACAGCACAAGGTCGTGGATGCCGCGACGGCCGACGCGCTGGAGGCACTCGCCCTGTCGGCGCTGCTCGGGCGCGCTGCCGCCGGTGATGACGCGGCCCTGAAGCTGCAGTGGGAGGCCGTGCCCAGGGCCAAGCGCACGGTTCCGCGGATTCTTGGCACCTATGCCGAGCTGCTGCTCGCGCGCGGGCGCGACGCGGAGCTGGAGCCGTTGCTGCGCGCAGCGCTCGACAGCCGGTGGGACGACAAGCTGGGAGAGCTGTACGGTCGGGTGAAATCGCCCGATGCGGCGCGGCAGTTGCAAAGCGCCGAGGCCTGGCTCGAGGCACGGCACGGCAACGCCGTGCTGCTCCTCGGCCTGGGAAGAATCTGCATCGCCAACCGGCTGTGGGGCAAGGCGCGCTCTTATCTGGAGGCGAGTCTGGGGCGCAGCCCCTCGGTGGAGGCCTACGGCGTGCTGGCCGATCTGCTCGATGAGCTGGGTGAGGCCGAGGCCGCGGGAAGCTTCGCGCGCCAGGGATTGGCGTTCGCGCGCGAATCAGCGCAGCGCTCCACCGGCGCCGAGGCGGCGCCTGCGTTGCCCGTCCCGCCCGCAGCGCCGCATTCGCGCGCCCTCACACGTGCCACAGACGATGTCGCCGCCCTGGCGCTCGCGCGCGGCGAGCGTCAGGGCAGTGCATAGTGGCGGACATGGTTTGCAAGGAGGTGACCATCGTTAACCGCCTTGGCCTGCACGCTCGTGCGGCGGCAAAGCTGGTCACTCTCGCCTCCGGGTTCGAGGCGGAGGTGGCGTTGTTCAAGGACGGGCGCGAGGTCAATGCCAAGAGCATCATGAGTGTCATGATGCTGGCTGCCGCGAGAGATACGGTGCTGGAGATCCGCGCACGCGGAGCGGATGCCGGACGCGCCGTGGAGCGGATCGAATCACTGATTCTCGAGCGTTTCGGAGAGGCCGAGTGACGTTTGCGCTGCAGGGGATGGGCGCGTCCAAAGGCGTTGCCATCGGCCGCATCTATGCCGTCCAGCGCGGGCGCCCCGAGATCATCGAGCACACGCTGCCCGATGCACGCATCAAGCCCGAGATCGCACGCTTCAGACGTGCACTCAACGCGGCCAAGGCGGAGCTGCGAGCGGTCAAGACGCGAATTCCCGTCGATACCGCGAGTGACGTTTCCGCGTTCATCGATACGCACCTGCTGATGCTGGAGGATTCCGCGCTCACATCGGTGCCGATCGAGTTGATCAAGCGCCGCAAGTGCAATGCCGAGTGGGCGTTGAAAGTGCAGCGCGACGCCGTGGTAAGCGTCTTCGACGCGATGGACGACGAGTATCTGCGCACGCGAAAGGACGACGTCGACCATGTGGTCAGCCGTATTCTCGGTCGTTTGCTGTCCCGTAGCAGGCGGCACCGTGACGTCCGGCTCGGGGGGCGTGTGGTGTGCTCCGACGATCTGACGCCCGCCGACACGGTGCTGATGCAGCACCAGGGCATCTCGGCGTTCGTCACCGAGTTCGGCGGACCGCACTCGCATACCGCCATCCTCGCGAACAGCCTGGGGATACCCGCCGTGGTCGGGTTGCACGAGGCACGGCACTACCTGCGCCATGACGAGCTGGTGGTGGTGGACGGGCGCCAGGGAGTGATCCTGGTGGAACCGACGCCTGCGATGGTGCGCCACTACCGGCGCCGTCAGAAAGCGATTCTGGGGTTCCATGTCTCGCGACAACGGCTGCGCACGGCACGCGCCGTCACGCGCGACGGCGCGGTGGTTCGACTGCAGGCGAACGTCGAGTTGCCCACCGATATCGAGGCGGCCGTGCGTGCGGGTGCCCAGGGTATCGGGCTTTACCGCACGGAGTTCCTGTTCATGAACCGCACGGAGCCGCCCGGCGAGGACGAGCAGTACGAAACCTATGCGGAGGTGATCAGGGTTCTGAAGGGCGCGCCCATCACCGTGCGCACGCTGGATCTCGGCGCCGACAAGCAGGTCGACGGTGGCCGGCCGGGCGCCCCGGTCACCGCAAATCCCGCGCTCGGTGTGCGTGCCGTGCGGCTGTGTCTGCGCGAGCCGTCACTGTTCATCCCGCAGATTAGGGCCATCCTGCGCGCGTCGGCGCATGGGCCGATCCGCATGATGATACCCATGCTCTCGAATCTCCAGGAGCTGGCCCAGGTCCGCACCATCGTCAAGCAGTGCGCCCGCGAGCTCGAGCGCGAGGGGGCGGCGTTCGACCAGGCGATACCGGTTGGCGCCATGATAGAGGTGCCCGCGGCCGCCTTGTGCGCCGAGCAGTTCGCGAGGAAGGTCGACTTCCTGTCCATAGGTACGAATGACCTCATTCAGTACACCCTCGCCATAGACCGGGTCGACGACGAGGTCAGCTATCTGTACGACCCCATGCACCCGGCCGTGCTGCGACTGATAAGAACGGTCATCGCGGCCGGCGGCAGAAGCGCGATACCGATCGCCATGTGTGGTGAAATGGCGGGCGATGCGCGTTACACGCGCCTGCTGCTCGGCATGGGGCTGCGCGAGTTCAGTGTCCACGCCAACGCGCTCCTGGAGGTCAAGCAAACCATCAACGAGAGCGACGTCGGCGCGATCCGGCCCTTGACGCGACGTGTCATGCGAACCAGCGTGCCATCGCGCCGCGCAGCGTTGATCGAGGAGATCAACCGATTGCGGAGTTAGGGCTCGCGAGCTCTTGACCCCGAACCAATTCCCTCCTCGCGTCGAGCAGGCCGCGGGCGGCGCCGCTTGACGGTGATTACGCCATGACAACAGTCAGCTCTACCAGCGATACCTCCTGCTCAGACGCCGTGCTCGACGCCCTCGACCGTGAGGCCTTCGGCGAGGTCCGCGGCCCGCTGCGCGACATGCATCCCGCGGAGATAGCGAATCTGCTCGAGGCGCTGCCTCTCGCCGCCAGGGATGTGGTGTGGGAGCAGATAGCGCCCGAGCAGGTAATGGACGAGGTCCTGCGCTCGCTCGACGAGCAAAACCGCCGGAGATTGGAATCCGCGCTCGCCTATCCGGAGGACACGGCGGGCGGCCTGATGAACATCGACGCGCTGACCGTCAGGGCGGACGTGACGCTGGAGGTCGTGATGCGCTACTTGCGCGCCAAGGGCGAGATCCCGGAGAAGACCGACAGGTTGATCGTCGTGGACCGGGAGAACCGCTACCTCGGCATGCTGCGCCTCGCGGGGCTGCTCATCAACAGCCCCGCGGCGCGTGTGGCCGAGGTCATGGAGCGCGAGGTGCCGGGAGTCGCTGTCGAGACGGCGTCGCATGACGTGGCGATGCTGTTCGAGCAGCGTGACCTGATCTCGGCGGCGGTGGTCGACGCCGAGGGCAAGCTGCTGGGGCGCATCACGATCGACGACGTCGTCGACGTCATCAGGGACGAGGGCGAGCAATCGGTGATGAGCATGGCGGGCATGGACCAGCGCCACGACATGTTCGCCCCCATTCTCGTCACGTCGCGGTGGCGCACGCTGTGGCTGGGCGTTAATCTTGCCACCGCGCTGCTGGCCTCATGGGTCATCGGCCTGTTCGAGGCGACCATCCAGTCGGTGGTGGCGCTCGCCGTGCTGATGCCGGTGGTCGCCAGCATGGGCGGCATCGCGGGCAGCCAGGTGCTCACCATCGTCATCCGCGGCATGGCGCTGGGACAGGTCGGCCGGCGCAATGCGATGCGACTGCTTTCCAGGGAATTGCTGGTCGGCACCATCAACCGCGTATTCTGGGCGCTGGTTCTGGGACTCGTCGCCGTGTGGTGGTTCGACAACGCGGGACTTGCATTGATCGTCGGTGTCGCGCTTGTCGTCAACGTGCCTGTGGCGGCGCTCGCCAGCGCCGTCATTCCGATGGTGCTGCGGATTGTTTCCATCGACCCGGCACTCGCCGGCGGTGTTATTCTGACGACGCTGACCGACGTGATCGGCTTTGTGGTCTTCCTGGGCCTCGGCACGCTGTTCCTGCTGTGAGGGCCGGAGCTCAGTCCGCGAACCATGTTGCTGGGTCGAAATCTACGGTGTACCTTACGCTGACAGATCGGGTGGTCAGGTCTGCGCAACACGAAGGCGGATTTGCATGTCCGCCTCTATGAAGCGCAAGGTGAGGAACCCACTCTGCAGGACTTCGCGAAGATCACATTGCATTTGCCATTTCGGGCACGTGAATACGTTCGGTTCGCCCGTCTCTTCCCCGAAATCCACATCCCCGCTCGCGCACGTGCGCTCGGTAACCTTGATCGTAGCCGTCTCGAGCGTTTGCTGATGTTCCACGTTGACGCGGCCTGCCTCGCTAGAGTATCGAAACGCCAGGTCCCCGACCGTCCATATCCTTCGTCCATCGGCAGTCGGCCGATTTCGAGTCGGTTCCGGCTCATCAACGCGACACTTCTCGTCGCTTTTCTGTGTTGGAGCAGTCTTGCTCTTGAAACGAAGTCTTAGCCTGGGCGTGGTGGGCTGTTCGACCGGCGCCCCAACGGGTTCGGTCAGATCTCTTACATCCGGATACTCCGGCAATGCATTTACGTTTGATATTTCCCATCGGTTGGCCTTGTCGTCAGCTTCCGCCGTATGCCGGTGCGCTCTCTGATGCTTCTTATTGACCTCTTCGAACTTGGCCTGCCGGTACTTGTTCTTCACCCAGCGCTTCTTCGCCCGTTTCTTCTGTCCGGAGGTAAAGGTGGCGGTGGCCATGACAATTTCGTAGAACTGTAGCGCGTCGATCACGCGCCCGGCGCGCTCGATCGCCGCGCCGGCAACATCGGGCGTGGTGTGTCGAGCCCACGATGTACCATTCTTGATGAAGTAGAGTTTGAGGAACTCCGAAACTTCTTTCTGCTGCGGGCTGTTCGCCTCTGGGAGAAGGTCCGACCGAGCCAGCAGCAAGGCGGCCTTCCCCAGCACGTGCTCAGCCTCCTTCCCGACCAATGCACGAAAAGCCTTCTTGCGATCGCCCTGTATCAGTGGCCACCTGCCGTCAGAGACAAGATTCACCATTTGCGACCAGTGTCCGTAGGCGGTGAACACGGCCAGGACTTCAGCTATTGCCGCGAGCGCGGCCGTGTTGTCCGCGATGTCGAGCGCCAGCGAGCAGACTCGCGCCAACCCCTTTTCGTCTCTGGCCCTGGCCCAGTAACTGACCGCGAGTGAACATTGCTTGGCTTTCGTGTAGTGGTCGGCCAAGATGCGGGCTTCGTCAGAGTCTGGTTCAGTCTTTCTTCCCGCTTCAATCTCGGCAATGAGCACATGGGCCTTTGCATCTCTGAACTCAGCCGTGTGGGTCTCCTTGCAAGACTCCCAGCAGGAAATAGCCCTGCTCCATTCCTCGGCACGGTATGACAACATGCCTTGATGCGACATGGCGACGGAGAAGCCGAGCGATGACAGCCGGACCGCAGCCTGGGCAATGGATCCCCATGCCCCGGGCGTTCGCCCCGGCTTCCGGTCCCCGGCTAACCGGTCGAAGATCCCCGCGATTGCAGCCGACCACGCCTGACTGGAAAGCGCCTGATCCTGAAATGCTGTCTCAGAAAGCTGCTCTTCGATCAATTGCAGCAATTCCAGCCCGCTGCGGGGAGTGGCCGCCCTCAGGAAGAAGTCTGCAACCCGGTGCTCGATTCGAGCGTGCAGTTGCGGGGCAGTCTTGCCCAGCGAGACAATGTCCCTGTACTCGGAACCTTCCCAAAGCGCCTGTATGGCTCGGTCGTAATCCTCGCATTCCACGAATGCCTGGCCGGCCTCGCTGTATTCCCTCTCGAAGAGCAGGGCGAAGGCCCGGCACTGCCTCGCTCTGAACTGATCGCCCATGTTCTGGTACGACATCGCCGCAGAACGAAGCATGTACGAGTCCATGCTCGCCCGACCTTCCCTCTCGTAGCGCTCCGCGATCTCCTTCAAGTCTTCGCGGTCTGATGTCCAGCTTCGGGCGACACCCGGTTGCAGTATGCCGATGTTTGTTCGCCAGAGTTCGGGGTTGTGCCGCAAGCGGTTCAACATGGCTTCCTGCGTTTTCAGGTCGGTCGCAAAACTCCAGAGTCGCCGCAATCCATCGGCAGTGTCGATGACGAACAGTCGGAGCTTCGGGCGGCTCGCGGCCACGTAGAGGCGGTTGACGAAGTACTCGTGCGGCAGCGCTTTCTCCGCGGTGTCGGCATAGGAATTCCCGCCCGTGATCGGCGCGAGCAAGTCGGTGCGACACTCTTCACCGAACCCGTAGAGCACAACCCGGCTGAACTCCAATCCCTTGGCCCGAGTGGCGCTCAACACGTTCTGGGGCACGCCCGTGTCATCGCGCTGCACCGCCGACGACAGGAACTCGTCGTTGTCGACGAAACTGATCTCTTCGCCCTCCTGGCAAGGGATGATGATGGTTAGATCGCCTTCTTTCCTGAGTGCATCGAGCACATCGCCTTTACCGCGCTCGAACCACACAGGCATTGGCGAGGCGGGCTCGAATTGCCATGTGGTTTGAGGCTTCATGTTCGGAATGTCAAAGAGTACTGAACGGAGGGCCTGGATCCCGTTACACAGGCGGACAACATTCTTCGTCGATCGGTAGTTGAAGGACAACTCCTGGTAGTTGAGGTCCGTAATTCCGGATTGACACGCCGGATCAAGGGACCGAAGGAACTTGAGCACAAAAGCCGACTTGATGGCATCCCACCGGAATCCCGTCGGGTTGAGTGTCTGGAACGGATCGCCCGCGAACGCGAATGGGACGCGGTTCAACTCGTGTGAGGCCAGGCGGCGATCAGAAAAGAGCGACAACCTGAAGATTGCCTCCAGCTCGAGGCGCGTGAAGTCCTGTGCCTCATCACAGAAGATGGCGGGGTACTCGGGCGCGATGAACTCGTCATCGAGGAGCTTCCGAGCAAGGTCCTGGTCGTCCCAATGTTCGCCGTCCTCGCACAGCGGCCTGTACCAGTTGTTCCAGACCTTTTCATGGATCACGGAGAATGTCTCTGCACTGACTGTCTGCTCCCGCGCCGGCTGCTCGCCGTATTCCTCCGGGTCGAGGTAGCCGTCTGCGCTGAGGCCCTTGATGTAGCTCCTGATCACGTGCCACGAGACATCGGCTCCGTAGGACTTGATCGCCTTCGGATCGCGCCCGAACTTCTCCTGCCAAAGGCCCTTGAAGCGCGCGTAGTCAACGTACGTGTTACGCCTGAATGAACCCGATCGATCCTGTGGTGGAAGAAGCGAATAGAGGAATTCATGAAACTCCCGGAAGCAGGTGGAAAGCGCCTGGCTCGTGTGCTCGGGATCGACTGCGTTGGCATGCGCATCGCGGCGCACGACATGGCGGTGCCCGCAAGTCACCAGTCCGCCTACAACCTTGCGTGAGCGCTGAAGAAGGTCTCCGCTGCACGTGAAGTAGAGTGGATGGCGTAGACCAGGTGTCTCCGGGATCGAGAAATACAGCCGCAAATAGTCGGCAAAGAGGTATTGCAGAATGGTGGACTTCCCGCTGCCGGCTCGCCCGTTGATGAACAGGGGAAACCCGACGCTTTCCTCGCCAGTCGACAGGTTGTGAACCGACTCGAGGATAGACGTTTCTTCAGGTGACAAGGCGAGATTGGATGCCTCGTCCTTCTCGACGTCAATCCAGAGGTCCTCGTCCAGCAACAATTCGTTCGGGTAGGCCCGCATGGAGTGCTGGAGAATGAGTTCCTCGGTGACGGATGATGGGTCCACCGTCAGGATTGGCGCATATCGCTCGCGCATCCTGGCCGCTTCTTGTTCGAAGTCCGTTGTGAGCACTGCCGCGAGGAAGAGCTTCGAATGCTCGGGGAAGTAGCGGCCGATCATTTTCACGTCGCTGCGACCGGGTACCGTGATAATACAGTTCTCCTCTGTACCATCTTCGGACGCGGTGAGGATCGGGTCAGCCAGCAGTACGAGCTTCATGCGCAATCGCTTGTCGCTCACTGCCCGCACCCAGTCCTCGCTCTCGCACACGAAAACCTCTGGTCCCCCGGCGAATTGCCCGCCGAGCACATCCCAGAGGTAGCGCCGCTCGTTCTCAGTGGGGTCGGGCTTCTGCGGTGGCGGCGCTTCTTTCAGTTGCTCGTTGAGCCATTTCCCGAGGGATTCCGTGTCCACAAGCGGCGCCAGGTAGCTGTCCCCGTAACCTTTCGGATCATTCAGGAATCCCTGTTGGTAGTCGCTGCTTCCCCTCACCAACAATCTCAAGAAGCAGACGACGAGATGCTCCCCAAACGGGTACTGGTGTGCGATCAGGCGGATTTGCCGCGAGAATCGCTTCTTCATGTAGGGAGGAGGAAAGTTGTCGAAAAGGTTCGTGCGCTGGGCATCGAGTAGTCGTTGGCGGAAACGCTCAACGGCTCGGGAAATCGAATGCCGGTGAATATCTTGCTCACACCGCTCTGTCATGTATACGAAAAGCGCCACGGTTGCCTCCCAACATCATCTTGTTCAGGTTGCGTCAGGGCTGGTTCTGTTCGGTATCGTCGCGTGCTCCTCGCGCAAGCTGTAGGTGAGAATTCATAGCCCCGGCGGTACAATTCCCCCGCTTGAGGTGTGATCGAAAAGCATCCCACAATAGTGTAAACGCGGCCAGTGGTCTCAGGCGGGACCCTGGGTGAGTCGACAGAACGACCTTCTGCGGCTCTTCGAGCACGCCGCGCACTGCAATTGGCATACACGGATACTCGTCGACGTCGGGCGCGAGCGCAAGTTCTCTTGGCGCCATTCTTCGAGGAGGTCCGCCAGTGGGTCGGATGCGTGCGGGTGCCGCTTAATCATGCCCTCATGTTGTTATCAGTACCCGTGAGGAGCAGAATAAAAACGTTTATAGCATGTAAATACTTTTACGCATGCCCGATGCTCGCATCCTCGTAAGCTGGGTGGGTGAAACCGACCTGAGGTAAATATTCGGCCACGCCGTCTTGCCGGGCGAAGAAAACACGGGACACAGCC
>CAZSDY010000073.1:0-15114 GCA_964605765.1 uncultured Ectothiorhodospiraceae bacterium
GCGCACCGCCGGCGCGCCGGTGCCGGGGCGCGGAGCCGCCAAACCGTAATGAATACCTGGGTAAACATCAACTCGTGCCTAAGCAGATTGGCAGCGTGCCCGAGGAGGGGCTCGGCATCGTGGTCGTGATTCCGTGCCGCGGTGAAAGCGATCTGAATAGCACCCTGGAAGCGCTGTGGCACTGCCGGCGTCCCGCGTGCAGCGTGGAGGTCATCACGGTCATCAACGCGTCACGGGCCGATCGGGGTGCGGTGCATGCGAGAAACCGCGAGACCCGTCGTGCGGCGCAAGCCTGGATCTCCTCGCATCGAGACCCGCGGCTTGCCTTTCATGTGCTGTGGATGCCGGCTCTGCCCGCGCGAGACGCCGGGGTCGGTCTCGCACGCAGGATAGGCATGGACGAGGCGGTCGGGCGGCTTCACGCCGCGGCCAATCCGCACGGGGTCATCGTGAGCCTGGATGCCGATTGCGGCTGCGACCCGAGCTATTTGCAGGCAATCGAGCAGCACTTCGAGCGCAATCCGCATACCCCGGGCTGCGCCATTCATTTCGAGCATCCGCTGGCAGGCGCGCTGGACTCGCGGCTCTACGAGGGCATCGCGCGCTACGAGTTGTTCCTGCGCTACTACCTGCGGGGGCTGCGCTACGCGGGCCTGCCCTCGGCGCATCACACGCTCGGCTCCTGCATGGCCGTGCGCAGTCTCGTCTACCAGCGCGAGGGCGGCATGAACCGCCGCCAGGGCGGCGAGGATTTCTACTTCCTGCACAAGATCATTCGTCTCGGTGGGTTCACCGACCTGCGCACCACGACCGTCATCCCCTCGCCGCGGCCCTCGGCGCGGGCGCCCTTCGGGACCGGGCGGGCGATGCGCGACTGGTGTGCCGGCAAGGACCGCTACGCCAGGGTGTTCGCACCGCGGGTGTTCGAGGATCTCCGTGCCCTGGTGCATGCGCTGCCGGTGCTGTACGAGGGGCACGGCAATCGCCTGGAGGGTGGCACGCTGCCCTGCACCATGCGGCGCTTTCTCGATGACCAGGGCCTCGCCGCGAGGCTCGCCGAGATCCGGGCCAACGTCGCCTCGCAGCGCGCCTTCGTGCGCCGCTTCCATCGCTGGTTCGATGCGTTTCGCACGTTTCGATTCGTCAGATGGGCCGGCACGAACGTCTATCCGCGCATGCGGCTCGAGCGCGCGGTCGAGATGCTACTCGAGCGTGCGGCGCAAGCCGAGCGCGCGCCGCCGCCGGGGGCGTGCCGCGACGTGCGCCTGCTGCTCGCCCTGTTGCGCGACAAGGAGCGTGCCGAAGTCTACACCGGCGATGGCTGCTGAGCGGCGCGTGAAAAAGCGCTAGAATGGCGCACATGTGCGGAATCGCAAACGCCGGCCGCCTGTCGCGGCGGTACTGCGGTCCTCGATTTGCCAGTCACTCTCGCAGGCGCTCATGACAGAGTCCACAGTCATTGCCCGGCGCGACAGCGTCGCTGTCCAGGTCGGCCCCGTCACCATCGGCGGTGCGGCGCCGATCGTTGTCCAGTCGATGACCGATACCGACACCGCTGATGCCCCCGGCACGGCCGCGCAGGTCGAGGCGCTCGCGCGCGCCGGCTCGGAACTGGTCAGGATCACGGTCAATACCCCGCAAGCCGCCGTGGCAGTGGCCGAGATCCGGCAACGCCTGGACGATGCCGGTTGCTGCGTGCCGCTGATCGGTGATTTCCACTATAACGGGCATCGCTTGCTCAGCGACTATCCATCGTGCGCCGAGGCGCTCGCAAAATATCGCATCAATCCGGGCAATGTCGGCTTCGGCGCGAAGCACGATGCGCAGTTCGGCACCATGATCGAGAAGGCGCTGGAGTACGGCAAGCCCGTGCGCATCGGGGTCAACTGGGGCAGCCTCGATGGCTCGTTGCTGACCCGCATGATGGACGAGAACTCGAGGATGGCGGTGCCGCGAGGTGCGAAAGAGGTAATGCGCGAGGCGCTGGTGATCTCCGCGCTCAGCAGCGCGGAGAAAGCCGAGGCCCTGGGCCTGGCGCAAGAGCGTATCGTGCTCTCGTGCAAGGTGAGCGGGGTGCAGGACCTCATCGCGGTCTACTCGACGCTCGCCTCGCGCTGCGATTACCCGCTGCACCTCGGGCTCACCGAGGCGGGCATGGGCTCGAAGGGCATCGTGGCATCCACGGCCGGCATGAGCGTGCTGCTGCAGGGCGGCATCGGCGACACCATCCGCGTCTCGCTGACGCCCGAACCCGGCGGTGATCGCACGCGCGAGGTGACCGTCGCACAGGAGATCCTGCAGACGATGGGGCTGCGCGCCTTCACGCCGCTGGTCACCGCCTGCCCCGGGTGCGGGCGCACGACGAGCAGTTTTTTCCGGGAGCTCGCGAACAGCATACAGACTCACTTGCGCAACCGCATGCCGGTGTGGCGCGAGCGCCATGGCGGCGTGGAGGAGCTGACGGTGGCGGTGATGGGCTGCGTCGTCAACGGGCCGGGGGAGAGCAAGCATGCCAACATCGGCATCAGCCTGCCCGGGACGGGCGAGACGCCGGCCGCCCCGGTGTTCGTGGACGGTGTCAAGGCCGTGACACTGCGCGGGGAGCACATCGCGGCGGAGTTCCAGCAGATCGTGGAAGACTACGTGGCATCGCACTACGGGCCGCGCTCGCCCTAGCTGATTTCATCGAGAACTTTCTCGGGGACAATTTGATATGGCCAGCTTTCTGATAACCGATGACCACCTGCGGCGACTGACACCGGCCGCGCGCCGCGAGGTGCTCACGGTGCTGGGCGAAGAAATCACGGACGCACTCGCCCGGTTCGAGAGCAACCAGTGGGACATGGACGGTGATCAGTCCTATCCGATGTCGCTCGACGAGGCGGAGCTGCTCGTACGCGGCATGCCCGAGCCGGGCAAGCAGATCCTGGGGGTGTTCGTGTGCAACGTGGATGGCGAGGAGGGTCGTGCCGAGCTCGACGAGCTGCTCCAGGCGACCGGCTTCACGCGCTACCAGCAGCTCTCGCAGGAGATTGCCTGGATCCTGCTGCGTTTGCGCACGGTCACCGGCAATCCCGACGCCTGGCTGTTCAACTGGGACCGGGACGACTGGATCTGGGACCCGCAAAGCGAGACCTATTCGGCGGGAACCTACTTCATCTCGGGGCCGGCCACGCAGTCGCTGCGCAGCGTGCTCGGTGTGGATACCTGAACGGGGCGCACGGCGTCGTTTCGGCGTGCCCCGGCTACGCGGAGGCTACTCACATGGATCTGGGATTGACGGGCAAGATGGCGCTGGTATGTGCATCGAGCCGGGGGCTCGGCAAGGGATGCGCCGTGGCGCTCGCCCGCGAGGGGGTGAACGTCGTCATCAACGGGCGCGATGCGGCGGTGCTGGAGACCGCGCTCGGCGAGATCCAGGCGCTCGCCGCGGGAGACGTGACGGGCGTTTGCTGTGATATCACGACGCGCCACGGCCGCGAGGCGATGCTGGAAGCCTGTCCCGAGCCCGACATCCTCGTCAACAACGCCGGAGGCCCGCCTCCGGGGGATTTCCGCGAGTGGGACAGGGACGCCTGGGAAAGGGCGCTCGGCGCCAACATGCTCACCCCCATCGATCTCATCACGGCGACGGTGGACGGCATGATGGCGCGCGCTTTCGGACGCATCGTCAACATCACCTCGGTGGCCGTGAAGGCGCCGATTGCGACGCTGGGCCTGTCGAACGGCGCACGCGCGGGGTTGACCGGCTTCGTCGCCGGCGTTTCGCGCCAGGTGGCCGGCAGCGGGGTGACCATCAACAGCATTCTGCCCGGCGCCTTCGACACCGACCGGCTGCGCTCGGGCATGCGCTATATCGCCGGCAAGACGAGCCGCGGCTTCGACGAGGTGTGCGAGGCGAGGCGCCGGAGCGTGCCCGCGGGGCGTTTCGGCGATCCGGCGGAGTTCGGTGAGCTGTGCGCGTTCCTTTGCAGCGTGCACGCGGGCTACATCACCGGCCAGAACATCGTCATCGACGGCGGCGCGTACCCGGGCACGCTGTAGTGCCGCCTCGTGCTATTTCTTGATGACCTTGTAGGCGGCGGTGAATCCCTTGAGTGACACGGGCAGGGTGATGGGGCGCTGCATGCCGTCCTGGAAGGTGACCGCGGCCTTGGTGCCGGCCTTGAGCTGGGCGAGCAGCTCGGCGCTTACCTGTATGCCCACGATGCAACCGTTCGGCAGGCACTGCCCGAACTGGTACGGCAGTTCCTTGCCCTCGTCGATGCGCATCTTCAGCCCGGCGGGCAGCGCGACACCGAGGGGCACGGTGACGATGCCGATGAGCTGCGTGGACTCGCCGAGGTAGCCTATCTCGATGCGCAGCACCTGCTTTTGCGACTCGCGCTGGTTGAGCGCCTGCACGATCGAGCAGCGCTCGGCAGCGGCACCCTCGGGCTTGTCGCAGATCACCGTCCAGTCCTGATGCCGTTCGCGCACCTGGGGTTCGGCGGTGACAGGAGCCCAGACGCCGAGGCAGGCGATGGCCAGCGCCGCCAGCAGGCCGGCGCTCGAGTGGCGGTAATTATGTGGAATCACCAATCAAGTCTCCCAGGCGGGGTTGTTGCCGGGACGGCAGCCCAACTCGTCGACGGCAGCTCCGGGGGACGGACTTCTCCACCCTTTGCCCACCGCTCGGCCAGTGTGAGAGGCACGCGGGCCGCAGACAAAGTGTGGGGAATTCCGCCCGGCCGTAGATTGCATATAACGTACACGAAGAGGTGCGCGCGCACGTGGCATGATGTCAACGCCTCCGCATGGCAGTCCGGAGTTGCGCCATGGAGGGCCGCGGCGCGGGCACCAGTCTGCGCGAGTGTGTGAACCTTGGCAACCGGCACCCGTCATCCCGCGATGGCCGTTCCGGGCGCCGTGACAGGCTCGTTGCCCGATTTCCTGGGTCCGGGCCTCGAACTCCTGTCCATCGGACTCAACCCCTCCATCCCTTCCGTGCAGGCGGGGTTCTATTTCGCCAATCCGCGCAACCGTTTCTGGCGGGCCCTGAACGCGGCTCGGCTCGTGCCCGAGCACATCGAGCCGGGCCCGGGCGCCGAAAAGCTGCTGTTTGATCGCTACCGTATCGGCTTCACCGACGTCGTCAAGCGCCCCACGCCAGGGCTCTCGGCGCTGCGTGCGCCGGACTTCCGCCGTGGCGCCCCGGTGCTGCGCGACAAGCTGCTCCGCTACCGCCCCCTGATCGCCTGGTTTCACGGCAAGGAAGCTTACCGGCGCTACCTCAGATACACGGGCGGCGATGCCGGCGGGGTCGACTGGGGAGAGCAAGCGCTGTGTATCGGCGCCGCGCGTGTGTTCGTGACGCCCAATCCCAGCCCCGCCAACGCCGCTTACTCGCTCGAGGATCTCGCCGCCCGCTATGCGGCGCTGAAGACCTGTCGCGACACGGCGCTGGCCGAGCGGTTCGCGGACTGATTGCGCCCCTGCAACAGGGCGTCAATGCCCGCGTGGCACTACTTCGTGCCGGAGATCGTGAGCTCACGCAGCGCGAAGTCCCCCCCCCGGTTGGTGACGGAAAAGCCGTCGAAAGGATCCCTCAGTCCGCGGTCGAAGGAACGCAGCACTTCCTTGCCATCGAGGCTGACGACCATCTCTCCGTTAGCGTCCCGCGTCCACTGGATGGCGACCGGCTCGTCACGGCGCATGGAGAATGCTTCCGTGTATGCGTCCACGACCGACACGCCACGCGGTCCGGTGCGCAGCAACTCGACCGATGGCCGGGTACCGGGGCTCAGGGCCAGCGCGTACCCCGGTCCCCCGGGTTGCCTCTGAAAAATGCCCAGCTCCATGCGGCCTTGCGGCTCGCGCGTGCTCAGCTCGAGATCCATGGCGAAGCTGTTCGTCACTCGGGTGCGAACCTCGACCTGCGCATGATCGATACGCTCGGGCTGTTTCGGAGCGGCGTTTCCCTTGCCCTTTCTGTTCGCGGCCTGGTCCAGGAGTGCGCCGAGCAGCGCAGCCGCGAGGTCCTGCTCCTTGGCCGCGCTTTTCTTCTCTGGCGGTTTGGCGCCACGTGGCACTTGGTGTACGACGCTATGCAGCCCCAACCCCCATTCGACCTTGAATTCACCCGCCGTGATGCGCCACTCGGGTGTGGCTGCGACACGGGCATCGGTAAAGTCCTCGGACAGCAGCTCGACGCGCCATGGCCAGTCGTAAGCACGGATCAGGTCGCGCAGATCGCGCAGGAAGCGCCGGTCGGCGGCGCGCGCCTTGTCGGCCTCGTCGACGAGCGATCTGAGCCGCTCCAGGAGCTGCTGAATGCGGTCGTTCGTGGCGCTGGTGGTCGATGGCGTGCCGGAATCCTCGTCGGGGCTTTGCCAGGTGCCGTAGCGGCTCGTTTGCGCTTCGCTCGGCAACACCAGCACCAGCGCTAGCGCGAAGAAGAGCACGAGCTGCACCGGCCTTGGAACGACTGCTCTCATGGTGATTTCCTCCGCGGTGGTCAGGGCGCGGCCGCTACGGCCGTCGCCCGAAGCTCGGAGAACTGCTTGACCACGGGACTTCCCGCCTCGCGCCTGATGGTCTGCGGCAACGATCCGAACGCCTCCGTGGCTTTCTGCTCCGTCGCAAAAGCACCGTAGATGATGCGAAAACGCGAACGCGTGTCGTTCGACAAATGCACCTTGAGGTTCAGATCAGGATGCGTGCTGATGAGCCGTTCCACATTGGCGTCGATATTCATCGCGAAGAGCTGCAAGGTGAAGTGGTCGCGGCGCTGGGCTTCTATCCACGCTCTATGCGCATCGAGGCTTGCCGCCGTGGTCACGCTGGCGCCGGCCCTGGCGGCGCGCAGGTCCGGGATGGACTTGACCACCAGCGGTTTGTCGGCCAGATCACCGGGCAGTGATCCGTGCGCGGCCCGCGCCGCGGCTTGCGTCGCATAGGACCCGTGCAATATCCGGTACTTCGGCGTGGCCGTGCTGAGCTCGACGGAGTGCAGGTCCAGGCCGGGATAGCCGGCGAGCGCTTTCTCCACGTTCTCCTGGCTGCTCATGGCAAAGAGTTGCAGCGTGTAGGCGTTGACATCCTGCGCTTCCAGCCAGTCGGCGGATATGTCGGAAGCCCCGCTTGCCTGGCTCGTCGCGGCTGCTTGCAGTGCGGCACTGGCCGACTGCGTCTCGGCCGGCTGGGACAGCTCGGAGAGCGTTTCGCCGAGTCCGGCGAGCAGTGCTTGCGCGCCGGCCGCGCTGCCATCGTCCACGGCGCCCGCCGGCGAGACAACGCTGCCCTGCGGTGCGCTCGCCGACTCGGGCGGGGGCTCCGAGAAATCGACCTTCGGCAGGGTATGCTCGAGGCCGAGATACTTGCCGAAGTCATAAACACGCTGTCCCACCTCGCGCGCCATGCCGGTTTCGTCCAGATCGGTGAGCGCCTGCTGCGCGTTGACCTCCTCGCGAATGGCCGTGGAAAGCTGCTCGAACGCGCTCGTCGCCTGCGCCTCGCTGCGCTCCAGATTGGACAAGGCTTCCCAGGCAGTCCTGAAGCGTGCGATCTCGTCGTCGCCCCAGTCATTCTGCCCGAGGAAATCCTCTATGAGGCCTTCACCGGGCCCGGCCGCCGCCTCGACGATCACCGGCACCTCGCCGCTTCCCTCGACGGCCGATTGCTCCGGTGCCGTGGCGGGGAGCAGCGCCCAGACGACGAGGGCCACGATGACGATGCCGGCCACACCGACAACGACATAGAGCGGGCTCAGGGAGCGTGCAGGATGCTCGTCGCCGTCGTCCTCGTCCGCAGCGGTGCTCTCCTCCGGCTCCGGCGCCCGGCTCGGGATTATGGTGGCCTCGCGAACGATTCGGATGCGCCCCTCGACGACGCCGTCGATCAACTCGCGGCGCAGGCGCTGGTACTCCTCCTCGTCCAGCTCACCCCTGGCGTGTTGCTGGGCCAGCTTGCGAAGCTGGGACTTGTCCATTGATCACCCGTTTCAGTTGATTTCTCTGACCACGCGAAAACCCGTGATGCCATCGGCCGCACCACTGTGCGCTTCGCTCAACGCAATGTCGCATTTGGACAGCGAGTCCTTGTGGCTGCCGCCGCGCACCTTCACGCCCCCGCCGGATTTCACCCACTCGCGGGCGTTGCCCACGTAGTTCACGAGTCCCCAGCCGTTCTGATCGCGCGACTTGACGCTCGAGAGATTCTTGCCCTTGAGGATTCC
The DNA here is from genome assembly GCA_964605765.1 of uncultured Ectothiorhodospiraceae bacterium. Lineage (GTDB taxonomy): Bacteria > Pseudomonadota > Gammaproteobacteria > HK1 > HK1 > CAZSDY01. The sequence continues at coordinate 8,216 of CAZSDY010000073.1, forward strand.
CCCATCCGCCGATTTCACCGTGCAGTTGAAGTTCTTCTTCGGCTGCTTGCCGCCCGCCTTGGCCGCAAGCTCCCACTCCGCTTCCGTGGGCAGCCTATACGTCTGGTCGGTCAGCTTCGAGAGACCTTGAATGTAACCTTCGGCGTCCTTGAGCGAGGTGCCGGTCACCGGCAGCGACTTCTTGCCCTTGATAGTGGCGCAGGTTTTGGCCGTCTTGCACACCAGATTGTACTCGCCCACCGAGACTTCCTGCTTGCCGATGGCGAAAACCTTGTTCGCACCGCCACCTTTCGGTATCACCGCCAGCAAGGGGCCCTTCTTCCTCGTCTTCCCCAAGTGGTCATAGCATGCGCCCTTGGGTCGTGCGCCCTTGCCGGCCTTGCCGGCCGTGCAAGTGTATGGATTCACATTTATCTTGTCCTCGATTCGTTTCTTGTCCTTGACGTAGCCCGAGTTGTCCCCCCACACCTTGATGGCCGCGTCAACCAACTGGAGGGCCTTGCGCAACGATTTCTTGCCGCCCTTTTTTTCCTCGCTCGCCATGCGCTTCGCGTAGTCTTCGGCCTTGGCCTTGCTCGCGGCGAGCTGCTTGCCTACTCCGAGCACGTCGGGATGGTCTTTCCCATGCTTGCTCGCCGCCTTGCTGAGGGCGGTCTCCGCGGCTGTGAGCTTGGCCGCCACGATCAATTTCTTCACCGCCTTGCAATCGGCGCCGCAGGGCAGGGCGGCCAGCTTGACTCTGCCGAGCGCGGGAAAGGTGCTCTTCGCCTTGTCACGCACCGCATAGGCTTTCGCGAGATCCTTCGCCGCCAGCTTCTTGAAGCGATTGCCGACGATGGTGTCGAAATCCTTTCTCAGCTTCTTCGATTCACCGGGGAACTGCTTCTTGATGGCACTGAAGCTCTTGCTGATGGTGGCGTAGCTGATCTTGTCGAGCGGTTTCTGACTGAGCTCCTTGCGCACGGCGACGATCAGCGCCCGCTTCTTCTTGAGATCCTCGATGCGCGTGTGTTGCTCCTTGATCTCCGGCAGATCGCGGCTGAGCGCGAAGCCCGCGTCATGGAAGGTGATGGCCGTGTCCCATTCCTTCTTGTCGAGCGCCTGCTTGGCGAGCTTCTGGTAAGCGAGCGCCACGGCTTGCGGGCCGTCCTTGGTGATGAAGGGGTCGTTGGCCGGCAACGCCTTGCGGAGCTGCTGCAGCTTCGCGTTGGCATCCTTCACGGCGAGCGCTTCCGCGTCGGCGAGAAGCTGCTTCTTGAGCTTCTTGATTTGCGCGAGGCGCCGTTGCTCCTCCTGCTGCTTCTTGAGCGTTTCCTCGGCGCTGGCGACGGCCTGCGCCTCGCGCTTGAATCCCGCGTAGCCGGGATAGAAGCGTTCACCGCGGGTCAGAAACTCGCGTGCCTTGGTGAAGCGCCCGGCATCGCGCGCCGCCTTGGCCTTGGCGGCAAAAAGGCCCGCCGTCTTGTCGCGTATGGGCGCGAGCGTCTCGTCGCCCGCGGGCAGCAACGCGACGAGCTCCTTGTAGGGCACGCCGAGCGCAATCTCCCACTCGCCGGTGAACAGCGGCTCGGCAAGCAGCTTCTTGACGGTGCTCATGCGCTCCTCGACACGCCGCGTGTCAATCTTCGCCGTGTACCCGGCTTTCTGCTCGGCCTGGCTCAAGGTGCTGCGCCTGGCGGTGATATAGGGGATGTCGAGCAGCTTGGCGAAGTCGGCGAGGAGCTTTTCGCTCTTGGGCCAGGCCTTGGCCTCGACGCGGCGCGCCAGCTCCTGGTCGAAGGCGCGGCGCAGGTTCTGCTCCAGCCTGACCAGCACCTTGTTGGTCGGGTCCAGATCGGCGAGCCTGATCAAGTCGTTGCGTACGCGCTGAAAGCCCCCCAGTGACTCGAGGGCATTGGCATCGATCCTTTTCTGCAAGCGCCCTTCGATTTCCGCGATCTCCTTGGCGTCGCGTCGGCGCTCGAGCTCCGTCTCCACGGTATCGCCCAGATTGCCCAGACGCTTGTCGTCGGGTGCAAACTGCTTGCCGGCATCCAGATACGCCTTGGCTACCCGCCACTTCTTCTCGCTGATCGCCTGCTCGACGAAGTCGGCGTACTTGATGGGCAGCTCCTTGTCCGTCAGCAGCTCGTGATTCTCGTCGATCTGGCGCACGGTGTTCAGCACATCCGTGATCGACCGCTTGCCCTTGAGGGGCACCAGCAATCCCTTGTCCAGCATGTCCTGGTACTCGTTGGCGAGATTCCTCAGCGTCTCGTCCTTGATCTGCTTGAGTTGATTCTCCATCACCACCGGCTGGGCATCGTTCGGGTAGATGCCCTTCAACGCCTTGATCTCGGAGATCGCCGTCGGGTAGTCGTAGCTGTCGCTTTCCGGGTCCCACGCACTGTCCTTGCGTGCCTCGTAGAAGCGCATGATGTTGTCCTTGACCTCCTGCTCGTCCTTGAGACTCTTGAAGTGCTCGGTATCGAACGCCGAGCCGGCCGCCGCAAGCTGCTGCATCAGGCAGGACTCCTGGCCCGCCTGCACGCAGGCGATGATCGCCTGCGCGGACTCGTCCATCTGTTTCTGGATGAGGTACTCGTTGATGCGCGGTATGAGCAGCACGGCCACCAGCGCCAGCAGCGCCGCCACACCCGCCGTGATCTGCCACACGTAGCTCTTCTTGGGGCGGATCTCGTCGAGGAACTCCTCCACCGTGGGCGCGCGGTTCTCGCGCAGGAATTCCAGGCCGTGGCGCAGTGCCCTGTTCTGTCGCTTGTCGACCTTGGAGACGTACTCGGGCTGGAGCTTCGCCTCCATCGCCTTCGGCGCGCTCTGCTTGCCGTAGGGATGCTTCCCGGTCAGTAGCTGGTAGGCCATGATCGCGAGCGCGTAGATATCGTCGCGCGGATCGGGGTCCACGCCCTCGAACATCTCCACCGTCGCGTAGGTGGGTGTCAGAGCGCCGAGCTCCCCCGGGTCGAAGACAGTCTGCTCGCCGGAGGCATCGGCCTTGGTCTTCGACGCCCGCGCGATGCCGAAATCGAGCAGCTTCACGGTCTTGCCGTTCGGCTTGGTCTCGTCCTTGGTGACGAAGCAGTTGCCGGGTTTCAGATCCGAATGCACGAGACCGGCATCGTGCGCGTACTTGAGTCCGGCGCAAAGGTCCTCGATGTAGGGCATCGCGTCTTCCAGCGACAGCCCGTCCTTGGGCAGGCGGCGGATCTCGCCCGCCAGATCCTGCCCGCTCAGCACCTCCATGGTCATGAACACCGTGCCGGTGTCGGTGTCGCGGTCGAAGTCGAAGACCGTCGCAATGTTGGGGTGGGCGAGGCGCTGCTGCTTGGCCGTCTCGCGCTGCAGGGCGATGAAGGACTCCGGATGCTCCTTGAAGTCGCCTTGCAGGAGCTTGATTGCGACCCAGGGGTTGCGGTCCCTGGCTTCCACCTTGAGTAGGTCCGTGCCCTGCCAGACCGCGCCCATGCCGCCTTCGCCGAGCTTCTTCTCCAGCTTGAAGCGCCCGCGCAGCATGGAGCCTTCGGCAAACTCCACGAAGGGCTGCGGCGCCGCGGATGCATCCGGCACCGATGTCGGCCAGCTTGCGCCGGTGCTGCCGCCGGTGGTCGCCTTGGCCGCCTCTTCCGCCGCCTGCATGGCCGCCGGGTCAAAGATGTCGAAGTCGGCCGCCTCGGTCTTGTCGCCCCCGGCTGTGGCGACGGTGGCGTCCCCGCCGCCAGGCTGCGGTTCCAGGACAGTCGCATCGTCGATGGCGGATGCGCCTGCGGCGTGCGCCTGCCCCGCGCTACCCGCATCCATGTCGACGGCCGTCACAGCGGTCGCGTCCGCGCCGTCATCTCCCGCGAGCACGGTTGCATCGCCGCCGGGGACGGATGTTTCGTCGGGGGCGAGCACGGTCGCATCCGGATCGCGATTGGGCGCCCGGTCCACGGCGGATTGCACCGCTTCCGCGGAACCGAGCACGGTGGCATCGGGGTCCGTGGCCCTGGTACCCGATTGCGCGGCTATCGCCTCGGCGACCTGCTCGGTGCCGAGCACAGTGGCGTCCGGGTCCACGGCGCTCGCGGAGGAGGCGTCCTGCGCGGGCGCCACCTGGCCGGCGATCGCTGCGCCAGGGACCAGTGTCTTGGAGAACTCGTCCTCGTCACGCTGGGCGTTTTCCAGGACTTCGCGCAGGGTCGTGACCATATTCCGCGGCAGCCCAGCCTGCTGTGCCTGATCGAGCTCGGTCAGCAGCGCGGGTATGGATTCCGGAGAGGTTGCGATCAAGGACTCGAGCGCGGACCTTGCTTCATCGAAGGTCTTCTCACCCCGGGAGAGGGTCTTCAGTATCGGCCTTAGCTGCGCCACGGGGCTCTCCTGTGCGTCGCCGGTCTACTCTTCGCGTTTGAATGCCGGCACGGTGGCGTCCAGATCCGGATCGTCGTCGTCGCTCGGCTCGTCTGACTCGGCCTCACCATGCATAGCGACGGTGATGTCCGCCGTGTCCATGGCGACCGTGGACTCACCGACCTCTTCCTCGTCGTCCTCGTCGTCGGCATCCGGGTCGAATACCTGCACGGCGACCACCGTGACATTGTCGCGTGCCCCGCTGGCAAGCGCCACCTCGACCAGCGCGTTGCTCAAGTTACCGATCTCCTCTCCCTTGACGAACGCGGTTATCTTCACATCGTCGACTTCCTTGTCCAGCCCGTCACTGCACAGCACGAACTTGTCCTTGTGCGCGAGCTCGTAGATCTCGGCGTCAATGTGCAGGATGTCCGTCGCGCCGACGGCACGCGTGACGAGATTGCTCTGCGGATGCCCGACAGCCTCCTCGGGAGTCAGCACACCTTTTTCCACGAGTTCCTCGACCAGTGCGTGATCCTGGGTGAGTTGCTCGAGCTTGCCGCGCCGGTAGCGATAGAGACGGCTGTCGCCCGCCCACATGCACACGCAGTAGCGCCCGCGGATAAGCAAGGCGACGATTGTGCTGCCGATGGTGTGGACATCCTCGCGCGAGGCCATCTCGCGCATACGCGTGTTGACGGCGAGCATCCGGTCCTCGACCTCTTCCACGAACGCGCTGAGCGACTCGGGCGGATCGAGCTCGCCCAGTGCTTCGACGAGGGCGCCGCTCGCTACGTCGCCCGCGGCATGCCCGCCCATGCCGTCGGCAACGGCCCACAGCCCCGCCTCCGGCCGATCCAGGCACGCGTCTTCGTTGTGATCCCGCACCATGCCATCATCGGTGCGGCTCGACGACTCCCAGACAAAGGGTTGATCCACTCTAATTGCTCCATTTCCAAGCGGACTTCGATCAATCAGGCAAGCAGGCGCACATATTACGTTAACTCATTGTAGTTAGAAACACGGCTCACCCCGCGCCCCAGGGCAAATTTGTTCTCCCCGTGTGCGTTGCTCACCCACACGAATCCGCGTAGACCCAGTTTTTTGACATCCGCAGGTAATCGAAGACCAATCGGGTGTTGCGATTGAGCTGGCGCATCTTCTGCGCCACGCAGGTTACGCCTTTGGATTTTATGAGGCCGATGGCAAAGCGTCGCAGGCGGGTGGTATTTTCAGGGCCGTAGCCGGTTCGTATCCGGCTACGGTCCTCGTCGAAGTTCCAGTCGATGATGTAATGGCAGCTATTCTCGATGCACCGGTGCTGGCGGTTGGTTGCGAGCACGCATTGGGGGTTGGCCTGCTCAGGGGGGCGACTGGTCACGCCGTAGGCTAGCTCGGTTGAGCGTTTCCCGGTGATTTTCTCGATGCGCTCGCGTTCGATGACGAAGGCTTGGGCGACGTGGGGAAAGTTGAGGTAGTGGTTCAGCGCGGTGGTGGTCCAGATCTTGCAGGTTTCGATACGACCGTGTGCGAGGGTGGTTTGCTCGACGAAGTCCGGGAGCTGGCGAGCCTCGAAATACAGGGCGACATCCTCGAGCAGCCCGGGCTGGTTGGCCTTGATGGTGAAGTGGTAGTGCGCGTGGCGCTCGTCGACCAGATAGGCGGCAAAGGCCCGTTGGGTCAACAGCGCATCGGCGGTGATGAGCTTGCCCTGGATGTCGATGGCATCGAGCAGGGGGGCGGCCATCTTGATCTCGTTGGTGCGTTTGAGCTCGTCATCGCCTTCTACCGGCAAGGGACCGACTTTTTTTGGGTGTGGCAGGTGTGGGTCTGATGACCGACGGCGCTGAGAATATGCGTTTGGTGGCCGTCTTCGTCGATGGCGTTGCCCATGGTCTTGCCGTCGATGGCGAGGCTTTCATCGGCCTCACCGAGGATGGCATTCCAGCGTTGCAGGGCGCGGTCGAGGTGCTCGGGGTCGACGCGGATGAGCACATCGCGAATGATCGATTCGCTGGGCACCGCGTAGTGGCGATTACGGTATCGGCAACGCAACCGGGAACGGGCCTTTTGGCCGAGGTCCTCGGCCCACTCGGCGATGGCCTTGTAGCCGCGGATGCCGCACAGGGTGGCCGCTGTGGCGATGGCCAGCACCGCGGGCAGGGGGTGGCGGCGCCCTTGGGCGCGGCGTGGGTCGGGAATATCGGCGAAAAAGCCGGGTAAAGCGCACATCTGCTCAGCGCTCAACATGATTTTTGGGACTCCATTGCGATAGGGAGCGGCGAGCACAGGACGAGACAAGAGGGCTCGCGTCCGCGGGTGAAGCGGGCGGACAAACACCCATTTGGGCGTCTGCGGCGCATCACTGTAGCCTTGGCGGGTGCGTCGAAACCCACGGGTCTCGCCCACGTGCAACCAGTTCGAGGCGCGATAGAGGGTGCCCCGAAAGCGTTGCGGGTCGACGAAGGTCTCCAGCAACAGCAGCGGATGAGCAAAGCGCCGTGGCCAATCGCGCACTAGTAGCCCGTCCCATAAGTTCTGCGCATGATTGTGGCAATTTGAGTTTCTCA
>CAZSDY010000074.1:0-15110 GCA_964605765.1 uncultured Ectothiorhodospiraceae bacterium
GAGGATGAGCGAGCACAACAAGACCGTGGTGCGCGAGAGCCGGGAGCAGCTCTGGAACCGCCGGGATCCGGGCGCGATCGACCGCTACTTCTCACCGAGCTATGTCTCCCACTATCTCGGCGAGGAGAGCGGGCCAGCCGAGATGAAGAAGCATGCGCGGGCGTTCTACGCCGCGTTCTCCAACCTCGCGTTCGGCATCGAGCAAAGCATCGCCGAGCGGGACCGGGTCGCCTGTCGCTGGTGGATGAGCGGTGTGCACACGGGTCCGTTCCTCGGTCATGCCGCGACCGGCAAGCCGTTCCGCGTCACCGGGATGATCATCGATCGCCTCGAGGAGGGGCTCATCGTCGAGTCGTGGCCGCTCATGGACGTGCGGGGACTATTGCTTCAGCTCGATCTCTGGCCGGCCCCGGGTCAGTCGGCGGAGCACGGCTGACATGCGCACCGGTGCCGCCTTCGGGCATCAGGGCCTTCACCCCGACCGCAACCACGTCACCGTGGCGCGTACCTGCCTCGACCGCCTTCATCATGGCGTCGATCACACGTGAACCGAGGACGGCCGCCGCCCGAAGATGCGCAATCTCCCCGGGTAACTCGATGGACGTCATGTAGCTGGCGTGAGTATCAATGCGGGCCCGCGTATCCTCGGGGCTGGGAGGACAAAGCATGAAAACCGACATCTTTCTCGAGGAAGCCCGGCTGGGACCCCGCAACCCGGTGCTGATCGAGCACGACGAGAAGCGCCATCTGCCAGGCGTGAAGCGCCGCTTTCACGCCTACACTCAAGTCGATCTCGCGCACGTGGTCATGCTCGTCGAGCGCTGCTGCACCGGAAGAAGGACGGGGCCCCGCTAGCCCGAGTGGTGACAGGCAATGACGTGGGTGTCGGAGAGCCGGATCGGCTTCGGCTCCTCGTTGATGCAGATGTCGCCGATGAAACGGGGGCAGCGGGTGTGGAACCGGCAGCCCGTGGGCGGGTTCTTGGCACTCGGCACCGAGCCCTCCAAGCGGATGACCGCCTCCTCGGCGAAGGAAAGCCGCGGCGCCGCCGAGAGGAGCGCCTCGGTGTAAGGATGGAAGGGCGGCCTAAAGATCTCTTCCACTGTACCCACCTCGCACAGCTTGCCCAGGTACATCACCGCCACTCGATGACAGACGTATCGCACCACGCTGAGGTCATGAGAGATGAAGAGGTAGGAGGTGTGAAACTGGCGCTGCAGGTCGAGCAGCAGGTTGAGGATGGAGGCCTGCACCGATACGTCGAGCGCGCTCACCGGCTCGTCGCAGACGATGAAGCGAGGCCGCGGCGCAAAGGCCCGTGCGATGCCCACTCGCTGCTTCTCACCGCCGCTCAGCTCGTGCGGGTAGCGCTCCGCGTACCACGGCTCGAGATGGACCAGCTCGAGAAGCTCCTGGGCCCGGCGTCGCGGATCGACCCGGTTCATCTCGTAGAGCACCAGGGGCCGCTGGAGAATCTCGGTGATCCGCTTGCGCGGGTTGAGACTGGAGTCGGGGTTCTGAAAGACTATCTGAACCTGTCGCCGGTACTCGCGGTCGGGGCGACCCGTGAGCGCCCAGATGTCCTGCCCGTCGAAGGTGATACGACCGTCGGTGAGCGCGTGGAGCTTGAGTATGGTGCGGCCGATGGTGCTCTTGCCACAGCCGCTCTCTCCCACCAAGCCGAATGCCTCCCCCGGCGCAATGTCCACGCTGACCCCTTCCACTGCCTTGACCGGCTCGGCGCTCATGCCGGTGATCCGATCGAGGAACCCGGGCCCGCCATAGTGCTTGACGACCTGGTCCAGGGAGAGAAGCGTCTGGTCGGCGGGTGCCGTGCCGCCGGCCTCCCGCTCCTGGAGTGTCTCGCTTTTCGGGGCGACCAAGGGGGTTAGCTCCAGCTCGTTCCACAAGAGGCAGGACGCACGGCGATCGTGCGTGATCTCGAAGAGGCCCACCTCGGTCGTAGCGCACGCGTCGCGCCGGTAGCGGCATCGGGGATGGAAGATGCACCCCGATGGGGGCTGGGTCAGGTCGGGGAAATTGCCCCCGATGGGACGCAGAGTGCCCCGCCCCGTAGTCCCTTCGATGCGGGGGATGCAGGTCATCAGCCCCTCGGTGTAAGGGTGGCGCGGGTGGCTGAAAACGGTGCGCGTGGGCCCGTGCTCCACCAGCTCCCCGGCGTAAATGACCCCCACCCGGTCGGCGATCTTCGCGATAACCCCCAGGTTGTGGGTGATATAGAGGATCGCCGAGTTGAACTCCTGCTTCAGCTCCTGCACCAGGTCCAGGATACGGGCCTCGGTGGTCACGTCCAGGCCCGTGGGGGGCTCGTCCATGATCAGCAGCTCCGGATCGCAGGCCAGGGCCATGGCGATGACCACGCGCTGCTGCTGGCCGCCGCTGAGCTGATGGGGGTAGCGCAGTGCCACGTCCTCGGGGTCGGCCATGTGGACCTTCTCCAGCATCCCCACGCTCGCCCCCCCGGCGTCCTCCCGGCTCATGTGCCGGTGCTGCTCGAAGACTTCGCCGATCTGACGCGCGATGGTGAGCGAGGGGTTGAGGGCGGTCATCGGGTCCTGGTAGACGAGGGAGACTCGATTCCCCCTGAGGGAGCGAAGCTCCCCGGGGTCGAGAGCCAGCAGGTCCTTGCCGAGGAAGCTAATCTCGCCCGAGGTGACCCGCCCGTTGTCGGCCAGATAGCGCATGATGGCGAGAGAAATGGTGCTCTTGCCGGAGCCCGACTCGCCGACCAGGCCGAAGGACTCGCCCTGGCGGATGGATAGCGAGACGTCGCGCACCGCGGGCAGCATCCCTCGGGGCGTGGAGAACACCACGCTCAGGTCTTCGATTTGCAGGACGACGTCGGCAGGCATGTCCGCTCTCAGACCAGCTCGTAGCGCCGCTCCCGGGGGTCGAGGAGCTGACGCAGCCCATCCCCGAGGATATTGAAGCTGATAATGACGAGAGCGAGGAACACGGAGGGAAAGATGAGGGTCCACGGCGCCAGGAAGATCAGCTTTCTCGCCTCGTAGATCATCAGCCCCCACGCGGGCGCGGGAGGCTGCACGCCGAGGCCCAGGTAGCTCAAGGCGGCGCCCAGAATGATGGCAAACCCGATGCGGATGCCCGCCTCCACGATGACCACGGTCCAGATGTTGGGCAGGATCTCCTGGAACACGATGTAGACGTCGGACTCACCCCGAGCCTGCGCTGCGATGACGAACTCCTCGTTCTTGAGACCGATGGTGGCGCTGCGCACCACGCGCACGACGCGCGGGATATAGGTGATCCCGATGGCCAGAATGGCATTCCAGAGATTGGATCCCAGGACCGAAACCAGCAGGAGGGCGAGCATCAGCCCCGGCAGGCACATGAAGGCGTCGTTCACGCGCATCATTACCTCGTCCCGCCAGCGTCCCCAGTATCCGCTGAGCATCCCCAGAGGGATGCCCACGGCCAGCGCGAAGGCGACCGACGAGGCGCCAATGACCAGAGTGATCCGCGTCCCCCACAGGACCCGGGCGAACACGTCCCGGCCGAAGTTGTCCGTGCCGAACCAGAACTCGGCACTCGGCGCCTGGTACTTGGCGGAGACGGTGTGCTTGAGGACCTCGCCGTCGTAATCGAAGAAGAGGGGACTGAACAGGGAAATGACCACGAAGGCCGCCACCAAGGCACCGCCGACCTTGAGCTGCCAGTTCCCCCGCGTCCTGTCCGCTAGATACCGGACCTTCTCCCACCGGGCCGCCCCTGTCGAGGTGGCGCCAGCGGCCTTCACGGTGTCGATGCCCTCAGCCACGGGTCAGCTCTCCCTCGTCTTGGGATTGAGGTAGAGATAGGCGAGGTCGGCGGCGAGGTTGGCCAGGATGTAGATTGCGCCGATCACCATCGCGCAGGACTGCAGCGTAGGGATATCCCGGTAGGAGATCGAGTTGATCATCAGCTGCCCCAGGCCCGGGTACGCGAAGACCATTTCCACGATGACGATGCCGCCGATGAGAAAGCCGACGTTGTTGGCGATCAGCGTCACCGTGGGCAAAAGGGCGTTCTTGAGAGCATGGCGAAAGATGACGGTCTTCTCGGGCAGTCCCTTGAGGTACGCGGTGCGGATGTAGTTTTGGCGCAAGACCTCGATCATGCTCGAGCGGGTCATGCGCATCACGTAGGCGAGTAGTACCAGGGTGAGGGTGGTGCTCGGCAGGATCAGGTGCATGGCCCACTCGTGAAAGCCCTCGCTCAGGGGGGCGTACCCCCCGGCGGGGAAGATGCGCAACCAGGTGCCGGCGAGGAACAGCACCATGAGCGAGCCCGAGACGAACTCGGGAATGGAGATGATGATGAACGAGAAGATAGAGGCCACGTTGTCGAAGAGCTTGTTCTTGCGCACCGCCGCGTAGACCCCCAGGGCGATGCCGAAGACGGTCACCTCGAGAAGAGCGATGCCGCCCAGCAGGAGGGAACGCTTCAGCCGCTCCAGGAGCAGGGGCATGATCGGTTGATCGAAGGACAGGGAGTTGCCCGGGTCGAGAGTGATGAAGCCCCACAGCCAGTCCAGGTACTGGATGTACAGCGGCCGGTTCAGCCCGAGCTTCTCCCGCAGGAGCTTGACGGTCTCCTCGGTGCCGAACTGCCCGGCGATGATCTCGGCCACATCTCCGGGAAGGACCTGGGTGATGCCGAAGATGATGAGGCTCACCCCCAGCAGGGTGATGGCAATGAGAACCAGGCGCCGGAGAATCAGCCTCCAGACATTCATGTTCCTCCCCCGAGTTCGGCGCTAGGCGGCCAAGCCGGGCCCGGGGAGGCAGCGCCTGTGGCCGCCTCCCCGACCGCGTCCCGTCATCTCGCCGTCACACCTTCACCCGATAGGGTCGGTTGAAGAACAGCCACTTGGTGGGGAACAGCGGCCAACCCTGAATGTTACTGCGGTGGGCCATGATGTAATCCCGGAAGTAAGGGATGCCCAAGCCCGCGTCGTGCATCGCCAGCGCCTGGACGGCCGAGTAATAGTTGTGGCGCCGGGTCTCGTCGGTCTCGCTCATCGCCGCGGCTATCATCTTGTCGACGGTCGGATTGACCCAGTGGCTCTCGTTCCACTTCCCCGTGCTGGTGAGGTAGGGGTTCAAGGTGTCGTGGATCAGCGGCCGCCCGCCCCAGTTGCTGTAGTGGAAGGCCTTCTTGCGCCAGATCTCTTTCCAGTACCCGTCGGCAGGCTCCACATGAACATTGATCCGAATGCCCGCCGGAGCGGCCTGGTCCTTCATGGTGATGGCCGAGGGCACCATCCCCGCCCGTATCTCGCTGGTATGGAGGTCGAGGTCCAGCCCGTTGGGATACCCCGCCTGGTCCAGGAGTTCCTTGGCCTTCTTGTAGTCCTGCTGGCGAAGGGGGATGTCCGCGAAAAAGGGGTTCATGGGCGATACCGCGTGGTCGTTGGCAACGACGCCGTAGCCGTCCAGGACGCCCTTGACGAAGGCCTCCCGGTCGCAGCAGTACTTGATGGCCTCCCTGACCCGCGGGTCGTCGAAGGGCTTCACCCGGATGTCCATGATGAGGTCCTGGTATCCGGTCCCCGACACCCGCTGGACCGTGACACCGGGATCTCCGGAGAGGACATCGATGTACTCCTGCTCGATCTCCCAGCGGATGTCGATGTCGCCGGCGAGCAGGGCGCTGGTGGCCCCGGCCGGGTCCGGGTAGACGATGGTGCGTACCTCGTCGAAGTAGGGCTGGCCCTCGTCCCAATAGTCCTTGTTGGCTTCGACCACCACCCGCTCGCCGGGCAAGAACTCCTTGAACTTGTAGGGTCCGGTGCCGATGGGCGCACGGGTATCCTTGCCCGCGCTCTCAGGGGCGATGATACAGGCTCGGGGCTTGCCCACCACGATGGGCCAATCTGCATACCCCGCCTCGAGAAGAAGTCGGACGGTGTATTTGTCCACCACCTCGGCTCCGGCGATCGGGCTCAGCTCCGAGACAATCATGGAGCCCGAATCGGGGTCGGCCACGCGCTTGTAGAAAGCCGCCACATCCTCGGCGGTGAGCTCCCGGCCATTGTGGAATTTGACCCCCTGGCGGAGCTTGAAGGTCCAGGCACTGGCATCGTCGTTCGGCTCCCAGGAGACCGCGAGCTCGGGGTGGACGCTCATGTCGGGCTCCAGACGCACCAGCCGGTTGAAGATCAGGGAACCGACCGCCATCTCCTCGTAGAGCTCGAAGTAGTTGGGGTCAAAGGTGAGCGGGGAACCCGCAACCGAGGCCTTTAAGGTGCCACCGTACTGGATCTCTTGTGCTTGGGCCCACGCCTGCCTGGGCTGCCAGAGGTCGCCGAGCAGCACTAGCGGAGTGACAGCGCCGGCCGTCTTCAGAAAGTCTCGACGACCTAGGGACAGCAAGCTCTGATCTTGGTCCTTCTCACTGGTTGTCTCTTTCATGGTTTCCTCCTCTCGAGGGTCGTTTGCACGATGGGCCGAGGTGCTCGCTTACTGGCGAGATGAGGTGGGTTGTCCCGTCTCCGACTGCTCCCAGGCCCTTCTGCGCGCGTGGTCAAAGGGGATTTGTCGTTCTCGCCGTTCTTCGGCGCGCCCGGAGATTCTCAGGATACTTTTACCACAACCCGGTCTGCCCGCAAAGGAGTCCCCGCGCACGGGCCGGCGCGCGAATCTACCATAGGCACACGCCCGACCTCAGGTGAAGCCCCTGCGCCAGGGCCGTCAAGGCTGTCGTGCGTCTCAACGCCATTTCCGCGGAACTTGCGCGTGCTGTTCGAATGGTACCGCGCGCGGACGATGCGTATGACGCGCCGGGACATCGGTCTCTGATCCGTATATGGCCCCTGCATCTCGTGCAAGTGCTGGTCTGGGTTGACTCAGCAGGTCAAGAAGTCGCGCAAGGCGCTCGCCGCTTCGCGCATCTCCCAGTCCAGGCCCACGGTAAAGCGCAGCTTGTCGCGGAAATCACGCAGCGCAAAGCGGCGCCCGACGATGCCGCGAGCTTGCAGAAACTCATCGGCATCTCGGGCGGTCTTTCCGTCGAGCCTGGGGAAACGCACCAGCACGAAATTGGTCTGGCTTGGATAGACGGTCAGGCCCATGTCTTTCAGCTCTTTCGCGAACCATTCGCGCCATCTGGCGTTGTGCCCGAGCACGGTGCGTGTATGGGTGACGTCCTCGAGCGCCCCGATGGCGGCGGCGTTGGCCGCCACGTTCACCGGAAAGGAAGGGCCGATGCGCTGCAGCAGGTCAATGGTCGGGGTGGCCGCGTAGCACCAGCCCAGACGCAGGCCGGCCAATCCGAACAACTTGGAAAACGTGCGGGTAACAATCACGTTGTCGTATTCGGCAACCAGATTGATCCCGCTCTCGTAGTCTTTTACAGCAGCGTATTCGTCATAGGCCGAATCGAGAACCAATAAGACCTGCTCCGGCAACTCCTCACGCAATCGACGCACCTCCGCGGCGCCGAGATAGGTCCCGGAAGGGTTGTCAGGATTGGCGATCATTACCACGCGCGTACGCGGGGTGACACAAGATAGCATCTGATCGACGCTGTGCCGGAATTGATCATCCCGAGCGGCTACCGGCGTTACGCCGGCCCGTCTCGCATAGATCGGGAATTGCATGTATGCATGCTCGGAATGGATCAATTCGTCCCCGAAACCCGCAAAAGCGTTCACGATCCTGAACAGCAACTCGTCGGAACCGGGGCCGAAGGCGATGCACGCGGGGTCGAGCGAGAACCGGCGGGCCAGCACATCATTCAGAACTTCGGTGTCGACCTCCGGGTACAGATGTGATTTTTCCAGTGCGGACTTCGCCGCCGCTATCGCCGCGGGGCTCGCCCCCAGGGGCGATTCATTCGAGGACAACTTGATGATTCGGTCAAAGCCCGGGAGTTTTGAAATCCCGACCATGTAATAGCCGATGTCATTGAGCTCCGAGCGGGGTTGCACGGGGGGCAACTGTGTGCTCCTGATTCTTGTAAAAGGACTGTGATCACAAATCCTAGCATGAATGCACATACCTGCTCTATCGCTAAGACGCCGTTCGATCCCTATTCATTTTCTTGGATCTTCGAGTACGGTAGAATCTGTGATCACACAATAGCATGAGGCCCCAAGACCATGTCGGATGACATTTGCTGGGTTGAAACCATCCCCGACGCCGAAGCCGCGGGAGCGGTCAAGGCGATGTACGACGCGGTGCGGCACGACGGCAAGGTACACAATCTATATCGGGCAGGCGCGCTCTACCCGACACCCGTGCCCGTCGCGGATCAACTCTACAAGATCATCATGCATGACGACCATGCGCCGTTGGAAATGTGGTTGCGGGAGCTGATTGGCACGCACGTCGCGATTCTGGCGGGGTGCCATTACGCGCTGGTCCATCACGGCGCCAACTTTCGTCATCTCCACGAGGATGAAACCAGGGCGCAGGCCATCATCGCCACGCTGCAAACCGGCGAACGGCCGGAAACGCTTTGCGATCCCCGCGTGTTGGCCATCCTGGATTACAACCACAAGCTCAGCGTCGATCCCAATGCCGTTTCGGAGCAGGATATAGAGGCATTGCGATCGGCTGGTGTCACCGATGCGGAAATCTTACACGTCAATCAAGTGTCCGCCAGCTTTGCGTATTGGGTGCGGGTAATCAACGGACTGGGCATCAATCTCAAAGGCGAACAGATCGATGAACCGTCATCGAGCTCGTAGCGACTCGAGAGAAGGGCCGGTCCTCTCTGCCGCAGCCGTGAGTCGGTTGATGATTTCACTTATGCTGATGCATCACGATCACTTCACGCCGTTGGTGATTTGATCCACGGAACCACCATGTCAAGCCGGATTATGGAGATGATGCGATGAAACTCGAAGGGAAGAAGGCTATCGTCACTGGGGCGGCCAAGGGCATGGGGGCCGCCATCACCACGACCCTGGCGCGCGAAGGCGCCGATCTGATCCTCGCAGCCCGCGATACCGCGGCCCTGGAGGACGTGGCGGCGGAGGTTCGCGCGCTGGGGCGCGAGGCCCATGTCGTCGGCTGCGACGTCATCGAGGAAGCGCAGGTCAAGGCGATGGTAGACAAGGCCCTCGCGGTATTCGACGGTCGCATCGACATACTGGTCAACGTCGCCGGCGTCACCGGTCCCATAGAGACACCGGTGCAGGATATCGAGGTCGATGACTTCAGCTACGTGATCACCGCCAACGAACGCGGCACCTTCCTGCCGATCAAGCACGTCGTGCCAACGATGATCGCGCAGAAAAGCGGCAAGATCGTCAACATCGGCGGCACGTCGGGGCTTCGCGGCTACCCCATGCGCACGTCCTACAGCGCGTCGAAGTGGGCGGTTCGCGGGATTACCCGCACTGTCGCCCTGGAACTCGGCAGGTACAATATCAACGTCAACGCCGTGTGCCCCGGCATCGTCGAGACACCGCGCATGATGAAGCTCTGCGAGGGCAAGGCGAAGGTGCGCGGCTGGACGGTGGAGGAAGTCTACGAGGAGTACGTCGCGGACATGGCCCTGAAGCGCGTGACCACCGGCCAGGATGTTGCCAACGCCGTGCTGTTCATGGCGAGCGAGGACAGCCGCCAGATCACCGGCCAGCATATCGCCGTCGACGGCGGCTGGGATGTTTGACGGCACGATGCCATAAAGAACGGGGAGCTTCCCATGTATGCCAGTTACGATCTAGACATTCCCCAGGACCTCGACGATGCACTCGACATCCTGGCCCGCGGTGACGGCGCGGCAGCGACACCGCTGGCCGGCGGGACCAACCTGATCGTCGACATCCGGTCCCGGCGCGAACGCCCCACGAGGGTCGTCGCACTCGACAGGATCCACGAGCTTCGCGGTATCGAGTGCACCGAAGAGCGTGTCAGCATCGGCAGCAGGACGACGGTCAGCGACCTGCTGCATTCGGGCGAAATCGCCGCGGCCGCACCTTCGCTTGTCGCCGCGGCGCGAGTTTTCGCCGGACAGATGGTGCGCAACACGGCAACTGTCGGCGGCAATATCGCTTGCGGTTCACCGGCCGCCGACCTGGTCCCACCCCTCATGTCCCTCGACGCCGAGCTGACCCTGACCAGCAGGTCCGGCTCGCGCAGCGTGGCGCTGGCCGATTACTTCACCGCTTACAAGCAGGATCTGCGGCGCGCGGATGAACTGATCACGAAGGTGAGCTGGGATCGTCTGCCGGACGGCTCGGTCAACACATTCCGAAAACTGGGACGGCGCATCGGTGACGCCATCACGGTGACCGGCGTCGCGGTGACCGTGGTCGGCGCGGACGGCGTGTGTCAATGTGCGCGGATTGCCCTCGGTGCCGTTGCCCCCACGGTCTTTCGTGCCAGGGCCGCCGAGGCGCTGCTCGAGGGCCAGATCCTGAGCGCCGATCTGATTGATTCCGTTGCCCGCAAGGCGGTCGAGGAGTCGAGCCCCATCGATGATGTTCGCGCCAGCGCCGAGTATCGTCTCCACACCATCGAAACCCTGACCCGTCGCCTGCTGGTCCAGGCCTGTGAGCGGCTCGGTTAACGCGGGAGGTCGAGGCATGTCACCGACAAGACAGATTACGCTGACGATAAACGGCAGCGACGAAACGCTCGAAGCCCCGGCGCACCGTACCCTTCTCGAGGTGCTGCGCGATCTCGGCCATGTCGAGGTCAAGTGCGGCTGCGAAAAGGGCGACTGCGGCGCCTGTGCCGTGCTCCTCGACGGGCGGGCGATCGACAGTTGCCTGACCCTGGCCTGGCTGGCTGAACGACGCGAGATCACGACGGTCAGTGGCCTTGGCGATATGCACAGCCCGCATCCGCTACAGAAAGCCTTCTCCGATCTGGGTGCTATTCAGTGCGGCTACTGCACGCCCGGCTTGATCATTGCCTCGAAATGCCTCATCGACCATGATCCGGCGCCGTCGGAAGAAACCATCCGGGTCGGGCTCAGCGGCAATTTGTGCCGCTGCACCGGGTACACGAAGGTGTTCCACGCCGTGCAGGAAGCGGCCCGCGTCATGCGCGCGGAGGGAGACAAGCCATGACCTCGGAAAGCGCGACGGCGGAGTCGCTGCCCAACGTCAGCTACAACCAGGTCGGCAAGCCCCTGCCGCGCACGGATGCGCCGGGCAAGGCCGCGGGTAAGACGCCCTATGCCGGCGACTACGCGATGCCGGGCATGCTCCACATGCAGATTGTGCGTGCCAATCTCGCCAGCGCCCGCCTGCGCCGCCTCGACGTATCGGCGGCGCTCGCCTTACCGGGCGTTGCCTGCGTGCTGACCGCGGCCGATCTGCCCGATCGGCTCGCAGCGACCGACATACCCGGTCAGACCGGGCAGAAACGCCTCGATACCGACCAGCAAATCCTGGTCCGCGAACGGGTCCGCTATTACGGAGAGCCCCTCGCCCTGATTGCCGCGGAAAGCCGCGATGTCGCCGAGCAGGCCAGGGATCTCGTCGATTTCGAGTTGCAACCCTTGCCCGGGGTCTACGACCCGGAAGTGGCGATGCAAGCCGGTGCACCCATCGTGCAGGGAACCGACAACATCGTCGCCGAGCGCAAGATCAGGAAGGGCGACGCGGAGGCGGGGCTTGCAAGAGCCGATAGCGTGGTCGAAAACACCTTCCGCACGCCGTTCCAGGAGCACGCCTTTCTGGAACCGGAGGTGGGCCTCGCCTGGACCGACGAGAACGAGGTCGTCAATATCCGCGTGTCGACTCAGGTTATCGAGCATTTCAGGGCCATCGCGGACGCCATCGGCGTGCCGCACAACAAGGTGCGCATTCGCGGCGCCCTGGTCGGCGGCGGCTTCGGTGGCAAGGAAGATGTGACGGTCGAGATCTACCTCGCCCTCCTGGCCAAAAGGACCGGCCGGCCCGTGCGCCTGGAATACACCCGCGAGGATTCCTTCGTGGGTCACGGCAAGCGTCATCCGTTCACGCTGCGCTACCGGACCGGCGTCACCAGGGACGGCAGGATTACCGGCATGGATGTGTGCATGATCGCCGACGCCGGGGCCTACGTTTTCCTGAGCCCCTACGTGCTCCTCTACGCAGCGGTCGCCGCGCCGGGCCCTTATCGCGTCGATGACCTGAACGTGCATGCGCAGGCGGTGGCCACCAACAACATGTACACCAGCGCCTTTCGGGGCTTCGGCGCCATGCAGGCCTGCGCGGCCTACGAGCAGCAGATGGACGAGGTCGCCAAGGTGCTGGGTATGGACCGCATCGAGTTCCGGCGGCGCAATTTCCTGAAGACCGGGGAGCCGATATCGACCGGCTTCGTGCCGCCGAGCGCCATCTGGACCGATAAATGCGTCGATCAGGCGTGGGCGGCCCTCGGGGAGCCCTCAGCGGCGAGTGATTCGATAAAGATTGGCAGGGGAATCGCGGCCTACCAGCAGAGCTATGGTCGTCTGACGTTCCTGCACGACACGTCGGAGGCGTGGGTCGGGGTCGAGATGGATGGCACCGTGATCGTCCGATCGGGGGTCACCGACATCGGTGCCGGGCAAGTTTCGGCCCTCGGACAGATCGCGGTCGAGGTGCTGGGCGTTAGCCTGGACAACGTGATCATCTATAACAGCGACTCCGCGGTCACACCGCTTGCGGGGACGACCACGGCGACCCGCGGCCTCTACATGACCGGCAACGCGACCAAGCTCGCCGCCGAGGCGGTCCGCGGCCGCCTGGTTGAGCGCGCAGCCAGGAAATTCGGGGTGGAGCCGGATGCCATCGATATGGCCTTCAATCGGGTCTTTGTCATCGACGACCCCGAGCGGTCGATGGCCTTCGTCGACTTGGTTAATCTCTGCGCGTCCGAAGGCATTCACCGCTCCGAGCTGGTCATGTTCCGTGCGCCCTTCACCGACCACCTCGATCCCGAGACCGGCCAGGGGCAGGCGCATCCGGACTACGTCTACGGTGCCCATGCGGTCGAGGTTTCGGTCGATACCGATACCGGCGAGGTCAAGGTGTTGAAGAGCATCGGCGCTCACGACATCGGCCAGTGCGTCAATCGAGCGGCCGTCGAGGGGCAGATCGAAGGTGGCGCGCAGAACGGTCAGGGATATGCGCTGAGCGAGGAGATGCTCTACGAAGAGGGGCGGCTCGTGACCCCCTCGTTCAGCGAGTACCTGATGCCGACCTCGATGGATGTGCCCAAGGTGCAGCCCATCATCCTCGAATCGCGAAGCGGCATCGGGCCTTTCGGTGCCAAGGGAATCGGCGAACCGGCCCTGACCCCCGTTGCGCCGGCCATCGCCAACGCCGTTGCCGATGCCATCGGCGTGCGTATCTTCGAGCTTCCCATCACCCCGGAGCGGGTTATCATGGCCTTGAAGGCAAGCCGGGCATAGGCAGCGACGGCAGGGAAACGGGGCGGCGCATGACGGGCGCGAAGGACGACATCCTGGAGCAGGCCCTTGCGTGGCGCAAAGCGGGCTACGGCGTCGCTCTCGCCACCGTCGTCAAGACCTGGGGCTCGTCACCGCGTCCTGTCGGCTCGCAACTCGTCATCAACGATCGGGGCGCTTTCGCCGGCTCCGTCTCCGGGGGCTGTATCGAGACCTTTGTCGTCTCGGAAGCCATCGACGTGATCGCGGAGGGCGAGCCGCAGGATTTGACCTACGGCGTCAGCAACGAACAGGCACGCGAGGTACGCCTCGTGTGTGGCGGCACCATCCGTGTCTTCGTGGAACGCGCGCCGGAGCTGCCCGAGCTCGAGAAGCTGGTGCACGACCAACCCCTCGCCCGCGTCGTCGATCTCGGTACCGGCCGATCGGCCATCGTCGGGGAAGGCGCGGTCGAAGGCGATCTTGGTCTTGCCCCCGACACCTTGGCCGATGTGCGTTGGCGGCTCGATCATGACCAGGGCGGGTTGCTGCGCACCGGGGAAGCGGAACTGTACCTGCGTGTCTACGCCGCTCCCCGCGAGCTGATTGTCATCGGCGCCGTTCATATCGCGCAGGCGCTGGTGCCGATGGCCAGCGCCGTGGGCTTCGCCATCAGCGTCATCGATCCCCGTCCGCTGTTCGCCACGGCCGAGCGCCTCCCCGGCGTGATGGTTATCACCGAGCGCGTGGACAAGGCCATGGCCGGGTTCGTCCTCGACCGGCGCTCGGCACTGGTCGCGCTCGCCCACGATGCCATCCTGGACGACCCGGCGCTGAAGGCGGCGCTGGCATCGCCGGCCTACTACATCGGCTGCCTCGGCAGCCGCAGGACACATGCCGGGCGGCTGGAACGCTTGCGCGAGGCGGGATTCGGTGACGACGCGCTGGCACGCCTGCACGCTCCCGTAGGGCTCGACATCGGCGGGCGATCTCCGGGCGAGATTGCCGTTTCCATCCTCGCCGAGATCATCGCCGTCGGCAACGGCAAGAACCCCGGTAGATGACACACGGCCCGGTGGCCGCGGTGGTGCTCGCTGCCGGCAGCTCCCGGCGCATGGGAAGCGGGAACAAGCTGCTGGCCGACCTGAGCGGCAAGCCTGTCATCGTCCACGTGGTCGAGGCGGCGATTGCTTCCGCGGCCGAAACCGTCATCGTCGTGACCGGTTACCAGGCCGAGCGGCTGCGCGGGGCGCTCGCCGGCCTCGATGTTCAGTTCGTGCACAATTCACATTTTCCCGAAGGGTTGAGCACGTCCCTGCATGCCGGCATCGCCGCGGTGCCGGCGGCTGCCGCGGGCGCGGTCTTTTGCCTCGGTGACATGCCGCTGATCATGGCGGACGTGATTGATGTGTTGATCCACCAATTTCACGCCCACGAGGGCGAGTCGGCCTGCGTTCCAACCCTTCGCGGCCGGCGCGGCAATCCCGTCGTGTGGCCGCGGGGGTTGTTCCCGGAGATGCTGGGGCTTTCGGGGGACGCCGGTGCGCGACAGCTTTTCGCCCGCCATGCCGAGCGCATACGCGAAGTCGATATCGGCGCCGAGGGCATCCTCGTCGATGTGGATACGCCCGAGACCTTGCACGCCATTCGCGAAACGTTCGAATGACGTACGTCATTTGGAATCTACCGCCGGGCCGACTTCCCCATTCCGTCCCGCCTTAGGGCTCGCGAAATAATAACTCCATGTTTTGGGGCGTCGAGGCGCCTGCCTG
>CAZSDY010000075.1:0-15080 GCA_964605765.1 uncultured Ectothiorhodospiraceae bacterium
GACGAGTGCGCCGGCCAGCACGCTCAGCGATACGTCGTTCAAAGAGTGGTGAACCTCTCGTGAATGCAGTCACTCATTACTACGGGCATCGCCGGCGAGTGTCAACAAGCGCCGCGCGCTCAGGTGCCCGCCCAGTATCGGCCGAGCAACACCTCGAGGACCAGCTTGCTGCCGAAGTACGCGAGCGCGAGGATGACGAATCCGCCCAGGCTCCAGCGTATTGCCGTGCGCCCGCGCCAGCCGAAACGCCACCGACCCCACAACAGCACGGCGAACACCGCCCAGGCCGTGATGGAGAGCACCGTCTTGTGCGCGAGATGCTGTGCGAACATGTGCTGCACGAACATGATGCCGCTCACCAGGCTCAGGCTGAGCAGAAAGAAGCCTGCACCGAGCAGCTGGAACAGGGTCGTCTCCTGGGTCTGAAGCGGCGGCAGCATACGGGCGAGGCGCGCACCACCCTTGTGACGAAGCTGATGCTCCTGGACGGCCAGCAGCACGGATTGGCAGGCGGCAATGGCGAGCACCCCGTAGGCGAGCACCGAGAACACGATGTGTACCTGTATACCGAGCTCCGCGCCGATCGGATGCGTGGGCGCCGGCGTGCCGAGCAGCGCGAGCGCGATGGTGAGCGCGGCGAGCGGCAGCGCAAACAGCGCGAGATTTTGAACGGGACGCACCAGCGAGACCACCAGCACCACCGCGACCATGACCCACGCGATCAGCGACGCGGCATTGAAAAAGCCGAGCTCATAACCTGCCGCACCGACCACGGTCTGGTACAAGACCACCGCGTGCAGGGCGAGTGCTGCGGCCACGGCCAGACGCAAGCGTGGCCCGCCGGTGGTGCCGGCCGCCGCGGCGCCGCGCGCCAAGCGCCCGCCAAGCACCAGCGCACAAGCCAGATAGAGCAGTATGCCGCCGAGCCCCAGAATGATTCGCATGAATGCCCGCAGGATGTGGTGTTTCCACTAGCATAGCAGCGTGCCCGTGCGATCGGGAGCCTCATCGCCGGGGCGGGCATACGCGCCCTTCCCGGACGTCCCGCAAGGTGTTTTCCCTGTGCTAGAATTTCGCTCCGCGCGCCGCATCGGCGCAACTGAACCCCGGGCGAATCATCAAAGCGGGTATGGAGCATGTTTGACAGCTTGACCGAGCGCCTGTCACGCGCGCTGCAAAGCGTGAGTGGCCGCGGGCGACTGACCGAGGACAACATCAGGGACACGTTGCGCGAAGTGCGCACGGCGCTGCTCGAGGCGGACGTGGCGCTACCGGTGGTAAAGGACTTCGTCGAAGCGGTGCGCGTGCGGGCCATCGGTCAGGATGTATTGAAGAGTCTCACCCCCGGCCAGGCCCTGGTGCGCGTGGTGCGTGACGAGCTCGGCGGTCTGATGGGAGCGGCCAACGACGCACTCGACCTGCGCACGACGCCGCCCGCCGTGGTGCTGGTCGCCGGCCTGCAGGGCTCGGGCAAGACGACGAGCGTCGCCAAGCTCGCGCGATACTTACGCGAGCACGACAAGAAGACCGTCATGGTGGCCTCGTGCGACGTCTACCGGCCGGCGGCCATAGACCAGCTCGCCACGCTCGCGAATGACGTCAAGGCGGTGTTTTTCCCCAGCGAAACGAACCAGGACCCGGTTGCCATTGCGCGCGCCGCGCACGACGCCGCACGCAAGCAGTTCGCCGATGTGCTGCTGATCGACACCGCGGGGCGCCTGCACGTGGACGAGGCCATGATGGACGAGGTCAAGCGCCTGCACGCGGTGCTGAGTCCGGTGGAGACACTGTTCGTGGTTGACGCCATGACCGGTCAGGATGCCGCCAATGTCGCGCGCGCGTTCGACCAGGCACTGCCGCTCACGGGCGTCATCCTCACCAAGGCCGATGGCGATGCGCGTGGCGGAGCGGCGCTTTCCATTCGATCGATCACGGGCAAGCCGATCAAGTTTCTCGGTGTCGGCGAGAAGACCGATGCGCTCGAGCCCTTCCACCCTGACCGCTTAGCCTCGCGTATCCTCGGCATGGGCGACGTGCTCAGCCTCATCGAGGAGACCGAGCGCAAGGTAGACAAGCAGAAGGCCGAGAAGCTCGTCAGAAAGCTCGCCCGGGGCAAGGGATTCGGCTTGGACGATTTTCAGGAGCAAATCAACCAGATGCGCAACATGGGCGGACTTTCCAGCATGGTCGACAAGCTGCCGGGCATGGGTACACTGCCGGCGGGCGTCAAGGAAAAGGTCAACGACCGGGAACTCATCACCTTCGACGCCATCATCTGCTCCATGACACCGAAGGAGCGCCGCTTCCCGGCTGTCATCAAGGGCTCGCGCAAGCGGCGCATCGCGAGCGGCTCGGGCACCCAGGTGCAGGACGTGAATCGCCTGCTCAAGCAGTTTGCCCAGATGCAGAAGATGATGAAGCGCATGAGCAGAAGAGGAGGGATGGGCCAGATCATGCGCGCCATGAAGAACCGCGGCCCTGGCGGCGTGCCGTTCTGAAACTCGTCAGCATTCACGGACTCCAGCCCTTGGCCGGTCAACCAAGCACCTCGAGGGCTCGATCACGGTTGCGCCCATGGCGGTAGACCACGAAGTCGTTGTCGAAGCTCGCTGCGCGCGTGATACCCAGCCTCTGCATAACGGCGAA
Organism: uncultured Ectothiorhodospiraceae bacterium; assembly: GCA_964605765.1. Taxonomy (GTDB): domain Bacteria; phylum Pseudomonadota; class Gammaproteobacteria; order HK1; family HK1; genus CAZSDY01. The sequence goes on from CAZSDY010000075.1 coordinate 2,647, forward strand.
GCTCGTGCGGTCGGTCATGGAGAAGTCCTGATCGGAAAATTGACATCCTAAGGGGTGTATGAGTCCGACCCCCGGGTGAATGACTTGCGTCGTGCAGCAGGGCGAGCACCGCCAGGCGGTCCAGGTGCGTGGAGGTGAGTTTCGCGCCGGCCGCACGTTCAAGGCGTCTTCGGATCGTTCCGAGCGCGGCAAGCCGGCGAAATACACACGCCACATCGAGGCAATGGTGGTCAAGCGGAAGGTAGCTGGCCCCTTTCTCCTCGATCTTGCCCCAGAACTTCACGTCATATCCGGATTACCCAACCAATTTATCGCGTTGATTGGGCTGTTTCATGGGGGTTCCGTCCTATCTCACAGTGTACGCCTCTTGATCTTATGAGGCCGATGGTTACAAAGCCCCGCAACTCGGGTAAAATTATTTGTTTAGCTTACGCACCAACTAGGATTACGCATGGTCAGCATTCGTCTTGCCCGGGCCGGGGCTAAAAAGAGGCCTTTCTACCACATCGTGGTGGCCGACAGCCGCAGCAGCCGGGACGGGCGCTTCATCGAGCGGGTCGGCTTCTTCAACCCCATCGCGGTGGGCGCCGAGGAGCGCCTGAGACTGGACGCCGAACGGGTGAGCTACTGGGAATCGCAGGGGGCCAAAACCTCGGAGGCGGTCAAGAGGTTGCTCGGTCAGGCAGCCTGAGCCACAGGGTGACGCGCGGCCCCTGCGGCGCGGGTGTGGACGGCGAATCCTCCTCCTCGGTGCTCGTGGGTTGCGTGCGCGGCGTGCACGGCCTGCGCGGCTGGATACGCGTGCAATCCCATACGCAGCCTGTCGAGAACATTCTGGACTACTCCCCGTGGCAGCTTCGGCTCGAGCAGGGTTGCGTCGAGGCTCGCGTTTCGCTGGGGCGGTGCCACGGTTGCGGCATCGTCGTGAAGCTGGAAGGTGTCGATGATCGGGATGCGGCGCGACGTCTCGTGGGTGCGGCGGTGATGATAGACAGGGCGCAGTTGCCGGCACCCGGGCACGACGAGTTCTATTGGATTGACCTGATCGGCTTGCGCGTGGTGGATACCTCGGGCGTGGAACTCGGCATCGTCGACCACCTGATTGAAACGGGGTCCAACGATGTGCTGGTGATCGAGGGTGAGCGCCAGCGCCTGGTGCCGTTCATACTGGAATCGGTGGTGAAACGCGTGGATCTGTCGAGCGGTCTGTTGATCGTCGACTGGGAGCGGGATGACTGAAGTCGGGGGGCAGTGATGTTGAAGCTCGCGGTCGTGACCTTGTTCCCGGAGATGTTCGATGCGTTCCTGCGCTACGGTGTGACCGGACGTGCCGCACGCAACGGTTTGCTGGCGCTCGATGTGGTCAACCCCCGCACGTTCAGCAGTGATAAGCACCGCAGCGTGGATGATCGGCCCTACGGGGGAGGTCCGGGGATGCTGTTGAGCGTGGAGCCCTTGCGAAGCGCAATCCGCGCTGCCAAGGCACGGTTGCGGCGTCCAACGGTCGTCTACCTCTCCCCGCAGGGCAGGCGCATGGCGCAGCCGGCGCTCCTCGAGGCGGCGCGCGCGGGCGATTACGTGCTCGTGTGCGGGCGCTACGAGGGTATAGACGAGCGTGTGGTGGAGACCGAGGTGGACGAAGAGTGGTCGATAGGCGACTACGTGCTGAGCGGCGGAGAGTTGGCGGCCATGGTAGTCATCGACGCACTGACCCGGCTGTTGCCGGGCGCCCTGGGGCATGCCGATTCGGCCTCGGCCGATTCCTTCGCTGACGGACTGCTCGACTGCGAGCACTACACGCGCCCCGAGGAGATCGACGGGCTGCGCGTGCCCGAGGTGCTGTTGACCGGCGACCACGAGGCCATTCGGCGCTGGCGCCTGAAACACTCGCTGGGCAGGACGTGGCTGCGCCGCCCCGACCTGCTCGAGACCGCGAGACTCGATGGCGAGCAGCGCTCGCTATTGGACGAGTTTGTGAGAGAATACGATCAGACTACAGCTTGAAGGGTAAGACCAGTTTCCGGAGTGCGCATCATGAGTAACATTATCGAACAGTTGGACGCCGAGCAGATGACTCGGGAAATCCCGAGCTTCGACCCCGGGGACACCGTGGTGGTCAAGGTCAAGGTCAAGGAAGGCAACCGGGAACGCTTGCAGGCCTTCGAGGGTGTGGTCATCGCCAAGCGCAAGAGAGGGCTGAACTCCGCGTTTACCGTGCGCAAGGTGTCGCACGGCGAAGGTGTAGAGCGCGTGTTCCAGACCTACAGTCCGGTCATCGACGAGATCGTGGTCAAGCGCCGCGGCCGAGTGCGCCGCGCCAAGCTCTATTACCTGCGCGGGCGCACCGGGCACGCAGCGCGCATCCGGGAGAAGCTCTGAATCGGGGACGCACCTGCCTCGTTCCAAACCGGGACGCGACCTGCATAGACGCGTTTCTCGATGCCCTTTGGATGGAGCGCGGGCTTGCCGCGAACACGCTGGCTGCCTATCGCGCCGATCTCCAGAAGTTCAGTCTCTGGCTGGCCGCGCACGGCACCGCGCTCACCGGTGCACGACGCGCCGACGTGCTGGAATTTCTCGCCGGCGAGGCCCCGAGCTCGCCCAGGACCGCGGCGCGGCGCCTGTCGAGCCTGCGGCGTTTCTACCGGCACGCGCTGCGCCAGGGTGAGCTGAGCGTGGACCCTTGCACGCTGATCGATGCCCCGAGGCTCGGGCGTGCGCTGCCCAGGGTGTTGAGCGAGCGCGATGTGGAAGCGTTGCTCGGTGCACCCGATACGCACAGCGCGCTCGGCGTGCGGGATCGGGCCATGCTGGAGACCCTCTACGCGACCGGTTTGCGAGTCTCCGAGCTCGTCGAGCTGTCGCTGGGACAGGTCAATCTGCGCCAGGGTGTGGTGCGGGTGACCGGCAAGGGTGCCAAGGAACGGCTGGTCCCGCTCGGGGACGAGGCGTGCATGTGGATCGAGACGTACTGCCGGGATCCGCGCACGGTGCTTCTGCGGGGCCGCAGCGCCGAGGCCTTGTTCGTCACGCGCCGCGGGAGCGCCATGACACGCCAGGCGTTCTGGTACGTGGTCAAGCGTTGTGCGGCTAAGGCCCACATCTCCGCGGCAATCTCACCGCACAGCCTGCGCCACGCCTTCGCCACGCATCTGCTCAATCATGGGGCCGATCTGCGCGTGGTGCAGATGCTGCTTGGCCACAGTGACATTTCCACGACCCAGATTTACACGCACGTTGCACGCCATCGCCTGCGTGAGCTCCACGCGCGGCATCATCCGCGCGGTTGAGCGCTGCCCATCTCTTCGCTGGGCACCACGCCGAATACCTCCTCCAGCGTCGTGATGCCGGCGTTCACCTTCTCCGCGCCGCTGAGGCGAAGTGTACGCAAGCCCTGCCGGATGGCCAACGCGCGCAGGCTCGCGCCGTCTGCCGACGCCCGGATGTCACGTCGCAGCATGTCGTCTATGCGCATGACCTCGTAGATGCCCACGCGGCCGAGATAGCCGGTGCGGCGGCATTCGTCGCAGCCCACCGCGGCGTGGGCATTGACCGGCAGACGAACGTGCATCGGCGCGACCAGGGCAGTCCACCGGTCGCGAGAGACTCGCGTCGGTCGCTTGCAGTGCGGGCACAGCGTGCGCACCAACCTCTGCGCCAGCACGCCGAGCAGCGAGGCGCGGATCAGATAAGGCGGTACCCCCAGGTCGAGCAGGCGCGTGATAGTCGCGGGCGCATCGTTCGTATGCACCGTGCTCAGCACCAGGTGGCCGGTGAGTGCCGCCTGGATGGCAGTATCGGCGGTCTCGCGGTCGCGGATCTCGCCGACCATGATGATGTCCGGGTCCTGGCGCAGCAGCGTGCGCACGCCGGCGGCGAAGTCGAGCCCGATATTGGGCTGCACGTTCATCTGATTGAACTGCGGATCCACGAGCTCTATCGGGTCCTCGATGGTGCAGATGTTGTACTCGGGACGCGCGAGCTGTTTGAGGGCGGAGTACAGGGGCGTGGTTTTCCCCGAGCCCGTGGGTCCCGTGACCACCACGATGCCGTGTGGCTGCGCCACCATGGCGCGCCACACCTGCTCGTCGTGTCGCGTCAAGCCGAGCTCCGAGAAGCTCTTGACCAGCACGTCGGGGTCGAAGATGCGCATGACGAGCTTTTCACCAAATGTGGTGGGCATGGTCGAGAGGCGCAGCTCCACCTCCTTGCCCGTTGGCGTCTTGGTCTTGACGCGCCCATCCTGCGGGCGGCGCCGCTCGACCACGTCCATGCGTCCCAGGGCCTTGGTGCGGCTCACCACGGCATTCAGGATGGGCGTTGAGATCTGGTGCACCAGGTGCAGCACGCCGTCGATGCGAAAGCGGATGTTGCCCTCGTCGCGGCGCGGCTCGAGATGGATGTCGCTGGCGCGCTGCTCGAAGGCGTATTGCAGCAGCCAGTCGACGATGCGAACGATGTGCTGATCATCGGCGTCCACCTCGCCGGTGCTGCCGAGCTCGACAAGCTGTTCGAAGTTGCCAACCGGGCTCAGGCTCGACGAGCTGTGACGGTTGAAGGCGCCGTCGATGGAGCGGCTCACCGCGTAGAACTCGGGCAGGTACCGCTCTATGGCCTGGGGACTGGTGAGCACGCGCTCGAACTTGAGCTTGAGCGCATGGCGCAGCTCCCGCTCCCATTCACGCACGTAGGGCTCGGCCGTCGCCACGGTGACCGTGCCTGCGCTGACCGCAACGGGCAGGATCTGAAATCGCGACGCGTAGGCATAGGAGAACACGTTGGTTACCGCGGTCACGTCTATCTTCAACGGGTCTATTCTGAAATACGGGAGTCCGCTGCGCCCGGCGAGCCAGCGGCTCAGGTGCTCGATGGTCAACGCGCAAGGTGGTTGCGAGGCGCTCATCCAGCCCTGCTCGGCGACGAGAGCGAGCGGATGCTTGTCCTCGATCTCGTTTTGTTGTGCGACGAACAGGAGTTGCTCGCGCTGCCGGGTCGTGATCTGCGCATCGCCGAGCAGCGCCGAGAGCACCTCACGCAGCGACAGTCGATGCTCCTCGTCCAGCACTTGATGGGAATCGAGCAAGACGATGTCCCCGGATAGGCCGCTTTTGACTATACGTCGGCGCCCGGGGGCGGCGCAATGCGCGAGCGCGGAAGTGGGAAACCAATCACAGCGCCTGCGCTCATAGCTGCTATATTGGAGCTTGGTCGGCCATCGGATACAAACCCTATGATCAGTCCGCGTTCTATATTCCTCGTGCTCATGCTCGCGTGGGGCAGCCTCATCCAGGCCGACGAGATCCCGCCTTTCGTCAAGCTTGCCGTCTCGGCGCTGGCTCCCGGCGTCGAGCCCGACAGTATCAGTGCCTCGCCTATCCCCGATCTTTACGAGGTGATCTACGGCCCGCATCTCGTCTACGTGACCAGGGACGGGCGCTATATGGTGCGGGGCGATCTGGTCGAGCTTGCCACGGGCACCAATGTCACGGACGATAAGCGCAAGCATGCCCGCATCGCGGCCATCGACAATCTGAACGAAAGCTCCATGATCGTGTTCGCGCCGCGGGACAAGTCGGTGAAGTACACCGTGAGCGTGTTCACCGATGTGGATTGCGCGTACTGCGCGCGCCTGCACAAGGAGGTGCCCGAGCTCAATGCCCTGGGCATCAAGGTGCGCTATCTGGCTTTTCCGAGGGCCGGTATTCCGTCACGCTCGTACGACAAGATGGTGTCGGTGTGGTGTGCGGACGACACCCATCGCGCCATGACCAATGCCAAGCTCGGCGGTCCGTTGGAGCGACGGACCTGCGATAACCCGGTCAAGCGGCACTATGCTATGGGGCAACTCGTCGGTGTGAACGGCACACCCACCATCGTGCTGGAGTCGGGTGAGGTCATCCCCGGCTATGTGCCGGCCGCGCGCCTGCTGCAGATCATCGAGTCACGGGGCGCAGGCTGATCCCGCACGGGCGTGGTGACTCGACCACGGACGCTTTTCCTGTCAAAGTTGCCCGAGGAGGACAGCAATAACGCTCTGTCAGGCTTCGGCCCAGGCTCAATATGAGGGTCGTCTTCACCTATCTCGTCGTGATGATCATCCTGGGATGGTTCGGATTCGAGCTCAGGAAGAAGGACAAGAGCGTCTCCAACGCGCTTTTCGGTCTGGCTGCCGTGCTCACCGTGTTGTTTGTCGTCGTCCTGATCACCGGTGTGCCCTGAGGACTCGGGCGGCAATAACATCACCATCTCGACCCCCGATGCAGCCCGCGCCCGCGGCGATCACATGATCGAGCGCTCGTCGACCCACGCGATGCGCAGCAAGTTCGTCGTCCCGGCGATGCCGAAGGGCATACCCGCGGCGATGGCAAGGGGCTGCCCGTCGACGGCGAAACCATCGCGTAGCGCGATCCGACAGGCGTCGTTGACCATGTCGGTGACATGGCGCACGTCTTCGCTCTGCACCGAATGCACACCCCACACCAGCGCCAGCTTGCGTGCGGTGGACAGCTTCGGTGTCAGACTCAGGATGGGTGCCTCCGGCCTTTCCCTGGCCGCGCGAATGCTCGTCGACCCGGAACTCGTGAACGTGACGGTCGCCGCGATTGGCAGGATCTGCGTCACCCGCCGCAGCGCGTCGCAGATGGCGTCGGCCGCATCCGGTTGCGGCCGCGGGTGCTGCGCGTCCGTTACCGTGCGGTAGTACGGGTCTCGCTCCACGCGCGCGATAATGCGGTCCATCATCGACACTGCTTCGACCGGGTAGGCTCCGCTCGCGGTCTCCGCCGACAGCATCACCGCGTCCGCACCGTCGTACACGGCAGTCGCCACATCCGAGGATTCCGCACGCGTGGGGACGGGCGAGCTCACCATGGACTCGAGCATCTGCGTCGCAACCACCACCGGCCTTCCGCGGGACCTGCACGCACGCACGATGCGTTTTTGCAGCGTGGGAACGTGCTCGGGCGGCAGTTCCACGCCCAAGTCTCCACGCGCCACCATGATGGCGTCGGAACGCTCGATGATCTCGTCCAGGTGCTCGATGGCGGCCGGCTTCTCGAGCTTGGAAATGATGGCCGCCCGATCGCCGACAAGCTCGCGCAGCGCCGCCACGTTGTCAGGGCGCTGGATGAATGACGCGGCAATCCAGTCCGCGCCCAGCTCGAGTCCGAACGCGAGATCCGCCTTGTCCTTTTCCGTGAGCGGTGAAAGCGGCAGCACGACGCCCGGCACATTTACCCCCTTGTGGTCCGAGATCCTGCCCTCGTTCCTGACCACGGTGTCGGCAAAGTCCGCCCCGCAACATCGAACGTCCAGTCGCACCTTGCCGTCGTCGAGCAGGATCTCGGTGCCGGATCTCAGCGCGGCGAAGATCTCGGGGTGGGGGAGCGGCGCGCGATTGGCGTCGCCGGGCGTGGCATCGAGATCCAGGCGGAAATTCTGCCCCGCCTCCAGCAGGACCTCACCTGCGTCGAACTCGCCGACGCGCAACTTCGGCCCCTGCAGGTCGACGAGCACCCCAACCGGCCGTCCGGACAGGGTCTCCAGCGTGCGGATCATGTCCAGGCGCTCGTGGTGCTCCTGATGCGTGCCATGACTGAAATTGAGCCGGAACACGTCGGCGCCTGCCATGAACAGCTGATGGATGGTCTGCGGGCTGGACGTGGACGGGCCCAGGGTGGCGATGATTTTCGCGTTGCGTTGGCGGCGCATCAGTGGGGAGACCCGCGCATGGCGATGAGAGCTGGCGGCCTGGCCGGGTTGAGTGGCAACGAATGATTATGCCATTTCCGGGATCGACGATGCCAATGCGCGGCGTGCCGCTCAATCATTGCGTCCGGCCGGCGCCGCCTCGTGCATATCAATGCCCCGCACGGATTCGATCAGCAAGGTGATGACCGAGCCGTCCTTCTCGCGGTGCTCGACCTTGACCGGCAGAAAACGCAGTCGCGGGGCGCACCAGAACGTGGTGCGCCGCCTGTTGTCGTCACGCACGCGAAGCACCTTGAGCGTGTTGAGCGATCCTATCCGCGTCCGGATGTCCTCCTCGCCTATCGCCTTGAGCCTGTAGGTCTTGAGCTTGCCGCCGTCGGCGATGCGGTACTCGAGCTCGCGTTTCCCGGTGCCCAGATCGTACATCATGGCAAGCACGTAGCCGAGCTTGTCCATCGCCTCGGTCGGCACGCGCATGGTCCACGTCTTGCCTTTGTACGTGTTGCGTGCCGAGCCCTGGCGCCAGTCGAACGCAACCTCTATACGCTTGCGCCTCTTCTTGCCGGTACGGTCGTAGCGATATCCGTAGGGACGCAGCGCATCCCCCTGCATGCGCCACTCGCTGCGCTCGACGATGTGGTCGTCACGTAAAAGCCGGAAGATCCCCGTCGCAGTGCTCTCGGACTGGTACACCAACCGACTTCCATCGATCGCGGTCAGCGACCATAGGGTGCTGCCAATCACGGTGCCGCTGGATTCGAGCGTGAATCGCGCCGAGAACTCATCCTGGAAAACCCGCGCCGCAATCGATGTCGAGGACATCATCAGCGCGAGCACGGCAGCGATCCAGCATCTCATCAAGCTTGTGTCCTGCCGATCCGGCACCTGGGTAGATGCGCCATCGTAGTCAGGATGCTATGCGGGTTCAATACGCGGGTGCTTCTCGGGCTTTGTGGTAACATTCGCGCGCTGAATGCGGCGATTGCGCGGCTGCCTATCTTCGAGGAATCACGATGCTTCCCCCCTTCGACCGAGCACGGGTGCTGGTGGCGGGCGACGTCATGCTCGATCGTTACTGGTACGGGGCCACGTCGCGCATATCGCCGGAAGCGCCGGTGCCGGTGGTGCACGTGCGTGATTGGGAAGACCGTCTGGGCGGCGCGGCCAATGTCGCGGCCAATGTGCTCGCACTCGGTGCGACGCCGGTGTTGTGTGGCCTGACCGGTGACGACGAGGCGGCCGACCGGCTCGCCGCCCTCGTGGCCGGCTTCGCCATGGATGCCCGTCTCACGCGACTCGCGCGCTGCCCGACGGTGACCAAGCTGCGGATCGTGAGCCGGCGCCAGCAACTCATGCGGCTCGATTTCGAGGATGGGTTCCACGATGCGGGCGCGGCGGCCTGTCTGGCGCAGTTCAGCGCGGCGCTCGACGGTATCCATGCCGTGGTGCTGTCCGACTACGGCAAGGGGGCGCTCGCCGATGCGCAAGCGTTCATCGCGCGCGCGAGGGACGAGGACATACCCGTGTTCGTCGATCCCAAGGGGGACGATTTTTCCTCATACGCGGGCGCCACCGCCATCACACCCAACCTGTCCGAGCTCGAGGCCGTCGTGGGCGCGTGCCACGATCTGGACGAGCTCGAGGCGCGTGGCACCGAGTTGTGCGCCGCGCGCGGTCTGGAGGCGCTGCTCGTCACGCGAGGCGAGCAGGTTAGGTCGTTGCTGCGTCCCGCCAAGCCGGCGCATCATGTGCCGGCGCGTGCCAGGGAGGTCTATGACGTCACCGGCGCGGGCGACACCGTGATCGCGGTGCTCGCGGCGGCGGTGGCGGCCGGGTCGAGCCTCGAGAGCGCGACGACGTGGGCCAATCTGGCCGCCGGTATCGTTGTTTCCAGGCTTGGTACGGCAGCGGCAAGCAGGGAGGATCTGGTGGCTGCGACGGCGGCTGACGACACCACGCCGCGGGGGCCGGTCGGTGAGTCCGATCTGCTGGCGCACCTGGCACGGGCGCGCGGGCGCGGCGAGACCATCGTCATGACCAACGGCTGCTTCGACATCCTCCATGCCGGGCACGTGCGTTATCTGTCCGCGGCCCGTGCGCTCGGTGATCACCTGCTGGTGGCGGTCAACGACGACGCCTCGGTGCAGCGGCTCAAGGGCCACGGGCGTCCGGTCAATACGCTTTCGCGGCGTATGGCCGTTCTCGCCGCGCTGCAAGCGGTCGACTGGGTCGTGCCTTTTTCGGAGGAATCGCCGGCGAGGCTCATCGAGTCGGTGAGCCCGGACATCCTGGTCAAGGGGGGAGACTACCGGCCGGAGGATGTGGCCGGGGCCGACCACGTCCGATCGATGGGCGGTGAGGTGCGCGTTGTCGCTATCGAGGAGGACTGTTCCACGACGGCGCTCATCGATTCCCTGAACCGTGCCGGGTGGCGCTCGGGATGACGGCACGATGATACTGGTGACAGGCGGTGCCGGCTTCATCGGTAGCAATCTGACCCGGGCCCTGGGAGAGGAGGGACATGCCGGCGTGGTGGTGGCCGACGATCTCAGCGACGGGCGCAAGTTCAGGAATATCGCCGATTGCGAGATTGCCGACTACTGGGACAAGGACTGGCTGTTCGAGCGCCTTGGTGCCGGCGGGCCCGTGGGCGTATCGCTGCGGGCGGTCTTTCATCAGGGCGCCTGCGCGGATACCACGCAGTGGGACGGGCGCCTGATGATGCGTACCAACTACGAGTTCTCCCGGCGCCTGCTCGAGTACTGCCTGGCCCGCGAGATCCCCTTCATCTACGCCTCCAGCGCCGCGGTCTATGGGTGCGGCCCGGTGTTCACGGAAGAGCGCCGGCACGAATCGCCGCTCAACATCTACGCTTATTCCAAGTGCTTGTTCGATCGCTACGTGCGCCGCAGGCTCGGCGCCGCGCGGAGCCAGGTCGTGGGCTTGCGCTACTTCAACGTCTATGGACCGCGCGAGTCGCACAAGGGCCCGATGGCGAGCATCGCCTGGCAGTTGCGCGGGCAACTGCTCGACGACGGGCGGCTGCGCCTCTTCGAGGGCAGTGACGCTTACGGTCCCGGCGAGCAGCGGCGCGACTTCGTGCACGTGGACGACGTGGTGGCGGTGAACCTGTGGTTCATGGAGCACGCGGGTCTCAGCGGAATCTACAACGTGGGTACCGGGCGCGCGCAGACCTTCAACGACGTCGCGCAGGCCGTCATCGGCTGTTACGGCAGGGGCCGCATAGAGTACGTGGCATTTCCGCCGCACCTCGCCGGCCGCTACCAGAGCTTCACCGAGGCCGACATCACGGCGCTGCGCGCGTGCGGCTACGATCGCGCATTCCTGTCCGTCCAGGAAGGCATTCAACGCTACATGCAGGTGCTCGACGCCTGAGCGATGTCCAGGTGGGGCGAGTCTTGAGGCTACTCTACACACTGGCGCACTATCTCGCCGTCCCGCTCGTGCTGCTTCATCTGGTATGGCGCGCACGCACGGACGCGCGCTACCTCGATCGCATGCACGAACGCTTCGGGTGCGGGAAGCGGCTCGACAGGGACCGGCCCACCCTCTGGGTACACGCGGTCTCCGTGGGCGAGGTGCAGGCGGCGGTGCCCCTGGTGCGCGCGTTGCTCGAAGCTTACGCCGGACATCGCGTGCTGGTGACGACCACCACACCGACCGGCTGTGAGCGCGTGCGCCTCGCGTTCGGCGAGACGGTCATGCACCGCTACGTGCCCTACGATCTGCCCGGTGCCGTGAACCGGTTTCTGGACCGCGTGAGGCCGGTCATCGCCATCGTGCTGGAGACCGAGCTGTGGCCGAACACGTTCCATTACTGCGCGCGGCGCGCCATACCCATCCTGCTTGCCAACGTGCGCCTTTCGGATCGCTCCGCGCGCAGCTACAGGCGCGCCGCGGGTCTGGCGCGCCGGATGCTCGCCGACGTTTCGGCCATTGCCGTGCAGAGCGGCGACGATGCGCGGCGGCTGCGGCGCTTGGGCGCCGCCGCGCAGGCCATCGCAGTGACGGGCAGCATCAAGTTCGATGTGCGCCTGCGCGCGAGCGTGCGCGAAGAGGGGCAGGCGTTGCGCCGCATGTGGGGCGTGGATCGCGATGTATGGATTGCGGCGAGCACGCACGAGGGCGAGGATGAGCAGGTGCTCGACGCCTTCGCCCGGGTCTTGCGGGTCCACAGCAACTGCCTGCTGGTGCTGGTGCCGCGCCACCCCGAACGTTTTGCCAGGGTGGCGGCATTGTGCCGCAAGCGCGGTTATTCCACGGTGTTGCGCAGCGACGACCCCGAGTCGTGTGTCTCGACGGATATCTTCATTGGCGACACGATGGGTGAATTGCCCGTCTTCTACGCAGCCTCGGACGTCAGCTTCGTGGGGGGCAGCCTGATCGAGATCGGCGGCCACAACATGCTGGAGCCGGCGGCGCTTGGTGTGCCCGTGGTGTTCGGGCCGCACGTGTTCAATTTTGCGGAGATCAGCCGCCGCCTGTGCGAGGAAGGCGCTGCGGTCCAGGTCGACGGGCCGCGCTCGCTCGCCGAGCACGTGGTGGCGTACCTGGATAACGCCAACCTGCGCCATGCGACCGGCCAGAAGGGCAAGGCCTTCGTCGATCGCAACCGCGGGGCGTGCGATCGCGTGATGAGGATGGTGCGGGGCCTGATCGAGGGTTAGCAGGGTGGCGAAAGACACTATTTTTTGCCCCCCGCG
>CAZSDY010000076.1:0-15065 GCA_964605765.1 uncultured Ectothiorhodospiraceae bacterium
GAGAACTGTCAAGCGGCAGCGCGCCGACGGTCGCCAGAGGCGATCACGGCGCCGTCCAACAAGGCGCTGCAGCTGGCGAGCCACAGCGCGTTTCAATCGGTCTCTGGTAGCATTTGGCATTGTAACTCTGGCGCTTCGGTCGAGCCACGGAGGCACTGTGGCTCGCGGCTGAGCGCCGATCCGTTAGCGCGACGGTCGAACACGATGCCAGTGGCAAGAGCGAGAGCTGCATCGTATACTCATTGTATATCCTCTGGAAATGCTCATGCAAACCAAGATTCAAAGATGGGGCAACAGCCTCGGGCTGCGAATTCCCAAGTCCTTTGCTGAACAAGCTGGTGTTGTGGCGGGCTCTGAGGTCGATCTCTCGGTGGAAGGCGGCGAATTGATAGTGCGACCGAGGCGAGTGCCGAGATATCACTTGAAGGTTCTGCTTCGGGGTGTGACTACCAAGAACATCCACGAAGAGGTTGGAACTGGGGAACCCGTCGGTCAGGAAGCCTGGTAGTGGCGAAAGCGTGTGTACCGGAGCGCGGAGATATCGTATGGCTCCAGTTCGACCCGCAGGCGGGGCACGAGCAGGCTGGGCATCGACCAGCTCTGGTCGTGTCTCCACGCGCCTACAACAGCAAAGTCGGTCTGGCGCTGTTCTGCCCAATCACCTCGCGGGTGAAAGGCTACCCGTTCGAGGTCGTGCTACCGAAGGATGGCAAGGCTCGCGGCGCCATCCTCTCCGATCAGTTGAAAAGTCTTGATTGGCGGGCCAGGAAGACCACACGATTCGATAGGGCGTCAGAGGAAGTCGTCGTCGAGGTAACAGCACGGCTCCTTACACTGGTAGATCCTGAATGAAACGCCGGTTCGCTAACATGCGAATCCACGCGGACCGCTGAACCGCTGCGCTCGGCGACCGGTGATTTGCGACGTTATGCTACCGGGGAACCTTGCGGCTGAGTCGCGGGGTGGCGCCCAGCGATGCCGTCGAGCGGACACGGGTAACGTGCGGCGCAAAGTAGTATCGCTCGTGACAGCGCCGTTCACGGCAATTCGACGCGCTGCATCACGCGCGCGCCATCATCATCCTGAGATACTCATGGTCTGCTGAAGCACTATTCAGGGAGAGCCGGAGAATGGGAGACACCGACAATCGGGACGCCACACGCCCGGCACCGGATGGCGTGCTGCTCGACATCGCCGACTACGTCACCGGCTATAGCATCGACAGCGAGGACGCCATGCGCACCGCGCGTCATTGCCTCATGGACACGCTCGGCTGCGGGCTGCTCGCGCTCTCCTATCCCGCGTGCACGAAGCTGCTGGGCCCGGTGGTGCCGGGGGCGACCCTGGCCGGTGGTGCGCGGGTGCCCGGCACGAGCTACGAACTGGAGCCCGTGCATGCCGCGTTCAATATTGGTGCCATGGTGCGCTGGCTCGATTTCAACGACACCTGGCTTGCCGCCGAATGGGGCCACCCATCGGACAATCTCGGCGGTATTCTCGCCACCGCGGATTATCTCAGCCGGCAAAGGGTGGCGGGTGGCGAGGCGGCGCTCACGGTGCGCGACGTGCTCTGCGCGATGGTGAAGGCACACGAGATACAGGGCGTGATCGCGATCGAAAACGCCTTCAACCGCGTCGGGCTCGACCATGTGCTGCTGGTGCGCGTGGCGACCACCGCAGTGGTGACTCACATGCTCGGCGGCAGCAGGGACGATATCGTCAATGCGGTTTCCAACGCCTGGATCGACGGCGGGGCGCTGCGCACCTACAGGCACGCGCCGAACACCGGCTCCAGAAAGAGCTGGGCGGCGGGCGACGCGACGAGCCGCGGCGTGCGCCTCGCGCTCATGCGCATGCGCGGAGAGATGGGCTACCCTTCCGCACTCAGTGCACCGGGATGGGGTTACGAGGACGTGCTGCTGCGCGGCGAGCCCCTCAGGATATCGCGTCCCTATGCGAGCTACGTGATGGAAAACGTGCTGTTCAAGATCTCGTTTCCCGCGGAGTTTCACGCGCAAACTGCCTGCGAGGCCGCCGTCGCGCTGCATCCGCTGGTTGGCGGACGGCTGGACGATGTCGAACGCGTGGTGATCGAGACTCAGGAGTCCGGCGCGAGAATCATCGACAAGACGGGCCCCCTCAGCAATCCCGCCGATCGCGACCACTGTATTCAATACATGGTCGCCGTGCCGCTCATCAAGGGCAGCCTCGACGCGGCGGACTACGAGGATGCGGTGGCCGCGGACCCGCGCATCGACGCGCTGCGTGAGAAGATGGTGGTGGAAGACAACAGGCGTTTCAGCGAGGACTATCTCGACCCGGACAAGCGCTCCATCGCCAATGCCGTGCAGGTGCATTTTCGCGACGGCACCTGCACCGAACGGATCGAGGTCGCCTACCCCGTCGGGCACCGCCGCCGTCGCGAGGAGGGCATCCCGCTGCTCATCGAGAAGTTCGAGCGCAACCTCGCAACACGGCTGGACGCGGGTGCTTGCGAGCGCGTGCTCGAGTCGTGTGCAGATCAGTCCCGGCTGGAGGACACGCCGGTCGACGCTTTCATGGACCTGCTGGTCGCGTAGCGCCCGGTCCCGCAATACACACCGTGCCCCGATCTCCCGACTTTCTGCAGGCACCGGGCGGCGAAACACTGGCTTATTGCTGTGCGCGCGGAGGTTCGCCCACGGTGGTTTTCCTCCCGGGCTATGCATCGGACATGACGGGCAGCAAGGCGCTGCACCTCGAAAGCGTCTGCACCGCATCGGGCCACGGATTCCTGCGCCTCGACTACAGCGGCCACGGCGCTTCCTCGGGGCGATTTGTAGACGGAACCATCGGCCAATGGACGGACGACGCGGTCCTGGTGATCGCCGAAGTGACTCGCGGCCCGCTGATACTGGTCGGCTCCAGCATGGGTGGGTGGATCATGTTGCTTGCGGCGCTCGCGCTGCGCGAGCGTGTCGCTGGGCTCGTCGGTATCGCGGCCGCGCCCGATTTCACCGAAGATTTGATGTGGGATGGTTTCGACGCCGAGCAGCGCGCGGCGCTCGAGCGCGACGCAGTGCTGACGCTCCCCTCGGACACCGTCGACGACCCTTATCCCGTGACGCTCGAGCTCATCGAGGAGGGACGCCAGCACTTGCTGCTTCGCTCCGCCATCGAGCTGGATTGTCCCGTGCGCCTGATTCACGGGCTCGCCGACACCGATGTCCCCTGGCAGACCTCGGCCAGACTCGCCGAGCGGCTGGTGAGCGATGACGTGACGCTCACCCTGATCAAGGGCGGGGGCCATCGTCTTTCAGAGCCGCGAGAGCTGGACCTCATCGCCGGGGTCCTGTCCACCCTGATCGATCCACGAGGCACTGGCCCGCGAATCGTCCAGAGCATCTGACGCCGTGCCATCGGCGTTCGTGGATTCATGCCCGACGGTGCGGGGTGCTCTCCCCCGGTGGCTGCGGTGGTGCCCGCCGCGCCGCCATTCGATGTCATCCGGCGCTCCGGGCCGCGATGCTTCCCGCTGGCGGCGCACCGAGCACGTCTCGCAGCGATCCGATCACCTGGTCGAGCTCGGCACGCGTGATGACCAGCGGCGGCAGGAGGCGAATGACGGTGGGGCCGGCGGAAAGGGCCAGTACGCCGCGCTCCATCAGGGCAACGAGATGCGGCCTCGCCTTTTCCTTGAGCTCGATGCCGATCATGAGCCCAACCTGGCGCACCTCGCGCACGCGGGGCAGGTCGAGTGCGGCAAGCTCGGCTGAGAAATACGCCCCCAGACGCTCTGCCTGCTGGTCCAGGCGCCGAGTTCGCAGGTAATCGATGGCCGCGATCGCGGCGGCGCAGGCGAGCGGATTGCCGCCGAAGGTCGTGCCGTGCATGCCGACGTCGGCCTTGATGGCGTCCACGCACAGCACCGCACCGATGGGGATGCCTCCACCCATCGCCTTGGCGAGGCAGAGCAGATCCGGCCTCAGGTCGAAATGCTCACACGCGAACATGCGCCCGGTGCGCCCGAAGCCGGTCTGCACCTCGTCGACGATGAGCAGCACGCCGCGCTCGGTGCAAAGCGAGCGTGCCGCGTGCAGATAGTCGGCCCGTGCCGCACGCACGCCACCCTCGCCCTGCACGATCTCGATCATCAGCGCGGCACACTCGCCGTCGAGCGCGGCCGCGAGCTTGTCGATGTCGTTGAAGGGCACGAAGGAGAAACCCGGCAGCAGCGGTTCATAGGCTTGCCTGTACTTATGTGTCGCGCTGAGTGCGCCCAGCGTCCTGCCATGAAACCCGCGCATGGCGCAGACGAACCTTGAACGCCCCGTGGTGTGACGCGCGAACTTGATGGCCGCCTCGGTCGCCTCGGTGCCGGAGTTGCACAGAAATGCCCGATTCAGATCCGCCGGCGTGATGCGCACGAGCGCTTCGAGCAGCTTCGCACGCACGTCGTTATGGAAGATCCCCGGACAGGTTGCGAGCGTGCGGGCCTGCGTCGCGAGGGCGTCGGCCACCGCTGGGTTCGCATGTCCGACGCTCGCCACACCCACGCCGGCGGTGCAATCTATGTAGGCGCGGCCCGCGTCGTCCCACAGTGTCGCTCCCTCGCCGCGCACGATGGTCAGCCCGCGCCTGGGGAAGACCTCGAAAGTGTGACGGCGCTCGAGCGCCTCGATAGTCATGCCTGGCTCACCGCCCATTGCCGTTCGGGGAACGCACTGAATCTATCGAATGATAGTGCCTTTTCCGCCGAGTGCATCGTCGATGGGGTGCTCGGTGCGCCCGTCACCGATGAAAACCTCGGCGGCGCCCGCCTCGAAGAGTCGGGTAAGCGCCAGCATCTTGCGTTTCATGCGTCCCTCGGCGCCTGCCTCGTGTGCCGCGAGCCCGGCTCTGGGCAGAGTACGCACCACGGAGCCCGGGTCGTGCGCGTCGGCCAGCAGACCCGGGGCCTCGATGAGCTGCACGATACGCTCGGCCCGAAGCGCCGCCTGCAGCACGTTGACGATGTCGTCGTTCTCCGAGTTGATGGCAAAGCCGCGCGCGTCGACGATGGGGATACTGAGCACGGGCGTGTACCCGCTGTCCATCAGCGTGCCGAGCAGCGCCGAGTTCACGCGCCGCGGCTTGCCGGAAAAATCGCGCTTGATGAGCGTCTTGGCGCCCTCGCGCACACGAATGCCGCGGTTGCGCTCGCCTTCGATGAGGCGCGCATCGAGGCCGCAAAGCCCGATGGCGTTGATACCGTGGCGCTGGCAGAGCTCCACGCAGCGCCGGCTCCTGAGCCCCGCGTAGCTCATCATGATGAGGTCGATGGCCGTCTCGTCGGAATACACGCTCGCGTAGCCCGAGACCGAGGTGAGCACCTGCTTGGGCGCGCCGAGCCGATCGGCAAGCGCGTCGCGCACGGCATTGGCACCGAGCACGATGACAAAGGGCTCGTCTATTTGCGCCAGATCGCTGATCGCGCCCTCGAGATTGATCGCACGCCCGCCACCGATCTTCACGATGAGCACGACGCGTTCCCGGTCTCGAAGCAGCGCAGCGTGTGGTTGGCGACAGGCGTCCAGTCGTTCTCGCCCGCATAGGGCGCCGAGCACAGCAGCGTCGCACCGTTCGTGTGCTTGATGTGCATCTGGAAGTACGTGGCATCCTCGCTGAACTGCGAGGCGAGGTAGATCCGCTCGCGGCACGCCATGATGAGGTTCATGGCGCGCACGTAACGCGTGCGCCGGTTGATGATCCCGAGGGCCTTGCGCAGGCCGGCAAGCGAGTCTCCCTGTTCGAAGCGCAAAATGTAATTGAAGATCTTTTCCGCCCCGATGCGCCCGTCCTCCCTGATGCGCACCCCGCGCAGCTCGCCATTGAAGATGAACGCGAGGCGCCCGTCCTGGAAAGGCATGTTGTTCTCTACGGCGATGCCCTCGTCGCGGAAGGCGCTGCGCGCATGCGCGAGCAGCAGTGTGGTGCGACCGAAGTCGCGCCGCTCGTCCTCCCATACCGGGCGGATGTCGCGATAGACATGCCAGCGCCCATCGTCGATGCGCGCACAACCCCACCCGTGTCCCTGGTACTCCCTGCTCGATTCCGCGATGCGCGCAAACTTTGCGAGGTGCGGTGCGATCTCGAACGGCACGGCGGCACTGACGCAGAGCAGGCGGCACATGGCGAGGGGCTCAGATCGGGTGCAGTCCGGGAAACTCGAGACCGCCGGTCTCGTCGAGCCCGTGCATGATGTTGAACGCCTGTACCGCCTGCCCCGCGGCGCCTTTCATCAGGTTGTCGATAGCGCTCATGACGACCAGTCTATTGCTCATGGGGTCGCGCTCGAAGCCGATGTCACAGAAGTTCGTGCCGGCAAGCAGCTTCGGCTCCGGGTAACGGTGAATGCCGCTTCGTTCCTTGACGATGCGCACGAAGGGCTCCTCGCCGTAAGCACGGCGGTAGAGCTGCCACACATCCTTTTCCGGCACGTCGCGGTCCAGAAACGCGTGGCAGGTGGCGAGGATGCCGCGCACCATCTCGATGGAGGTCGCGGAGAAGTGGATGTTGCGTGTCCCCAGCGCTTGCATCATCTCGGCGACGTGACGGTGGCCGGCGGGCTTGTAGGATCGCACGGCGCCGCTGCGTTCGGGGTGGTGGCTGGCAGCGCTCGCGATGTTGCCGCCTTCGCTGGATCCCGCCTTGACCTCGACGACTGCCTGCTCGACCCAGCCTTCGCGATACAGCGGGTAGAGCGCGAGGATGGTCGCCGTCGCGTTGCAGCCCGCGCAGGCGACGTAGCGCGCGCTGCGCAGCTGCTCGCGGCCTAGCTCGGGGATGGCGTAGACGAACGACGCCAGGCGTTGCGGGCACTCGTGCGCCCTGCCATACCACCGCGGGTAGTCCTCCGGGTCGCGCAGCCGGAAGTCGGCGCTGAGATCGATGAGCTTGCCGGCCACGGCGTCGAGGTTCTCGAAGCAACCCATCGTCTGGCCATGCGGCAAGCAGGTGAACAGCACGTCGCACGGCTCGAGCTCCTCGATGCGCACGAACCTTGCGCGGCACACCTTGCGCAGGTTGGGATGGGCCGTGTGCACGAGCTTGCCGGCGAGGCGCTGTGAGCTCACCTGCCCGAGCGAGACCTGTGGGTGAAACAGCAGCAACCTGAGCAGCTCTCCGCCGGCGTAGCCCGAGCCCCCGGCGATGGAGGCCGTTATCATCGCGCGGTGGCCAGCACGTGATCGACCATCGCACCCGGAATGTTGACGCCGGTTGTGGTGATGCTGTTCCTGAACTCCATGGTGTAGTTGACCTCGTTGACGAGCAGCCCGTCCGGCGTCTCGAACAGATCGACGGCCAGGATGCCGCCGCCCACCGCTTGCGCGGCGCGCAAGGAGATCTCGGCAAGCTCGGCGCCGACCGGGCAGCCCTTCGCGCTGCCGCCGCGTGCCGTGTTAGTTATCCAGTGCCCGGAGCTGCGGTAAATGGCGGCGATGCACTCGTCGCCGACCACGAAGCTGCGAATGTCGCGCCCCCCCTTGTCCACGTAGCGCTGCACGTAGAAGATGGAGTGGTGATAGCTGCCGAGGATGGTCTTGTGCTCCAGAATGGATTCCGCGGCGTCGCGGTCGTTGACCTTGCTCAGCAAGCGTCCCCAGGAGCCGACGGCGGGTTTCAGCACCACGGGATAGCCGAGCTCCTCGATGGCGGCAAGCGCGGAGTCCTCGGTGAATGCCACGCGCAGTGCCGGCTGTGGCACGCCGTGACCTTTCAGCGCGAGTGAGGTGAGGATCTTGTCGCCGCAGATGCTCGCCACGTGTGCGCTGTTGATGCAACGGACGCCCGAGCTCTCCAGCAGCCGCAGCCCATGCAGCGCGCGCGAGTGATTGATGCAGCGTTCCAGCACGACATCGACCTCGGGGGCTCGCTCGAGATCGAACACCAGAGCGCGGTCGTCCATCATGACCAGCTCGACACCAGCGTGCCTGGCGAACTCCGCGATGAGGAGCTTTTCCTCCTTTCTGACCAGCGAATGGAGAAATCCGACCCTCATTCCCCCCAGTCCTCCTCGGTCTCGGGCGCCTCGCCGAGCTTCGGCGGATCGGTTTCCAGGACTTCGAGCTCCGTGCCACAGTCCTCGCACTCGAGCAGCTCGCCCACCACAATATCGCTGGAAAGCGTGACACCAGCGCCACACACAGGACATTCAGCCATGTTGAATCCTCCCTTCGTTGCGCGGCCCGCCAGGCCCCGCACGGGTGATCAGGGGTACCGCGCCGGGGTCACGCATTCTAGACTGCCCGATACCGATATTACACTACGATCCTGGAAGCGATAATGACCTCAATGTACATGATGACGGTCTCCGCAAGGATGATTTCGTGATTGCAGGAATTCCCTGGATGGCGCGCCGCAGGGCAGGTGTTTGTGCCGTATTCCTGATGACGGGACTGCTGCTCTGCGCGTCGGCCGGTAGCGTCGCGGGACAACCCGTATCGGATGCCGCGGCGAAATTTTACGAGGACGCGGTGGTGCGGTTCATGGACGCCGACTACAAGGGCGCCGTCATCCAGCTCAAGAACGCGCTGCAGATCGAGCCGAGCAACCTCGAGGCACGATTGCTGCTGGGCCGGGCCGATCTGAGACTGGGAGACGGGGGTGCCGCGGAGAAGGAGATTGGTCTGGCACGAGATGGCGGAGCCGACAAGGCGCTGACATTGCTGCCCTTGGCGACCGCCTATTACATCCAAGGCAAGTACGACCAGATCATCGATGAAATAAATCCCCCGGAGGAAATTTCCGATCTCCACGCGAAGCTTCTGGTGCTGCGCGGCCGCGCGTACCTCGCCATGGGACGGTCGGACAGGGCGGAAAGTGAGTTCATCTACGCTGCGGCCATGCGCCCGGACTCACCGGGCCCGGTGATGGGCAAGGCCCGGGTATTGATGAATAGAGGGCGATGGGCCGAAGCCGAGGTGCTGGCGGAGCGCGCCACGAGCATGGCACCGGCTGACGGCGACACGTGGACCCTGCGCGCCGAGATCAGCCGGCACCGCGGCGAGCTGGAACGCGCGCTAGAGCACTACGCGCATGCCATTGATGTCCAGCCGAACAATATGCCGGCCCGGATCGGTCGTGCGGCCACGTTGATCGACCTCGATCTCGACCAGCGTGCGCTCGAGGACATCCAGTTCGTACGCGAACGCCTCCCGAGCGACGCGCAGGCCAGCTACCTCTATGCGCTGACGCTGCGGCGCGCGGGCGACGAGGCGGGGGCGCAGGCCGTGCTCGAGAAGGCGGCCAATGCACTCGCGGCGCTGGCGCCGGAGTTCCTGAACAAGCACGCGCCGAGCCTCTACATGTTCGCCGTCATCCGCCATGCGCAGAAGAACTACGAGGCGGCGCGCGGGCTGCTGCAGCGCTTTCTGCGCCTGTTTCCCAATCACCTGCCCGCGCGCAAACGTTACGGGTCGATCCTGATTCAGATGGGTGAGCTGCAATCGGCCGTCGCGACGCTGGAACCGCTGTTGTCGTCGAATCCACAGGACACGGTGCTGCACGCGATGCTCGGTCGTGCGTATCTCGGCCGTGGCCGTTATGCGGAAGCCGCGGAAATGTTCCGCAGGGCGGTGAAGCTGGCCCCCGACCAGGCGTCGAATCGAACCGAGCTCGCAAGCGCCCTGCTGGGGCTCGGTCAGGACGACGAGGCCGCGCAGGCCCTCGAGGCCGCGCGCGCGCTCGACCCGCGCAATATCGACACCACCATCCTGCTCGGGCGCCTGCATCTCAAACGCGGGCGCCTCGAGCAGGCGATCGCCACCGCGAAGCGCATCGTCGAGCTCGAGCCGAACCACGCGGAGGCCTACAACATCGCCGGTGCGGCACAGTTCCGGCGGGGTAAGCTCGGGGCGGCGAGACTGGCGTTCGAGCAGGCATTGGCGATTGATGGCTCCTTCGTCCCGGCCAAGCTGAACCTCGCGAAGCTGGCGCGCAAGCAAGGCAGGCGCGTGGAGGCGGACAAACGCTACCGCGCGATCCTGGAAGAAAACGCCGGGGACGTGCGCGCCATGGTGGGTCTCTCAGAGCTCGCGGAGGAAGACAAGCGTATGGAGGACGCCATCTCATGGCGGGAAAAAATACGCGTGCGCAACCCCAAGGCCGTCGTCGAAGTATTGCCTCTCGTTGGATTGTATCTCGACAGCGGTCAACCCAAAACAGCCCTGGACGTCGCGAACGACCTGCTCGGCCGGCAGCCCAGGAACGTGCTGGTGCTGCTGAGCGTGGCGCGCGTCGAGATAGTGCTCGGTCGCGAGGCGCACGCAAAAGTGACGCTCGCCCAGGCATCACGCGCGGCCGGCTACTCGGCGACGTGGGAGAGCCGCATTGCGCGGCTCCAGGTCCGGATCGGGGATCTGTCGGGGGCCCACTGGTCGTTGGAAAAAGCGGTTCAGGGCGAACCCGAGTCCCTGCCGGCACGCCAGGATCTCGTTGCGCTCGAGATCAAGATGGGGCGCCTCGACGAGGCGCTTGCAACCGCGTCGGCGCTGCGCGATGAACGGCCGGACGCGGCGCCTGGTCACGTCCTGGTTGGCGATGTGATGATGGCGATGAAGCGCTATGAGGAGGCGCGGGATGCCTACGAGCTGGCCCTCGACAAGAGCCCTTCCGCGGAGGTGGTTCTGCGGCTATACGAGGCGCGCAAGCAGACCGGGCTTCCCGGCGCGGCCTTTGATATGCTGGAGCAGTGGCGGGACCGGCATCCTGAGGACCTTGCGGTGCGCCGCACCCTTGCATCCGGTTACATGGAAGCCGGCCGGATCGAGGCGGCAGTGAAGGAGCACGAGTTTCTCCTGGAACGGTTTCCCGATAATCCGGCCATTCTCAACAATCTTGCGTGGTTGTACTGGAAAACCGGCGACCCCAGGGCGGTAGGGTACGCGCAGCGCGCCTATGAGCTTGCGCCCGAGGATGCCGGGGTGCTCGATACCTACGGTTGGACGCTGGTGCAAAGCGGCGAGCTGGAAAACGGGCTAAAGTACTTGCGCAAGGCGTTCGTCAGGGCTTCCAAGGACGCGCGGATACGATACCATCTCGCCGTGACGCTGACTCGATTGGGGCGCAACAAGGAGGCAAGGACGGAACTCGAGGCGGCGTTGGGGCCGGGTGCGGACTTCGAGGGCCGCGATGAGGCCCGCAAGCTGCTGGATCGTCTTCAGGGGGGCTGATTCCGTTATCGACAACGCGGCTGCGATGCGCACCGGCACTCGGGGTGGGAACGTGCGGCGCAATGCGAGTCTTGCCGTAGCGTGACGCAGGAAGCTCAGGTTCACTTCTATCAAGGGTTTGCCATGCCACCGCTCTCGTGGGACGCTTCTCTGACCGATCTGGCCATCAATCTGGTGCTCGCTGCCGCCATGTCCGCCGTGCTGGGCGTGGTGTATGTGCGCTGCGGCGCATCCTTTTCCAATCGCAAGGCATTCGCGAGGAACTTCTATCTGTTGTCGATGACCATCGCGCTCATCATCACCATCGTCAAGTCCTCCCTGGCGCTGTCCCTGGGGCTGGTGGGTGCGCTGTCGATCGTGCGTTATCGGGCCGCCATCAAGGAGCCCGAGGAGCTTGCCTACCTGTTCGTCACGATAGCGATTGGATTGGGCCTCGGCGCGAACTACAGGGCAATCACCGTTACCGCTTTTGTCGTCATCGTGGGGGTGATCATCGCGCATCACACCATAGCCAGGCGCTCCACGGTGGAGGACCACATGAACTACAATCTCAGCGTGCTCCTGCCGAAGCGCGACGGGCGTGAATGCAGTATCGAATCCGTCGTCAAGCTGCTCGCCCCGCACTGCTCGCAGGTCAGGGTCAAGCGCTTCGAGGACACGAAAGACCACCTGGATATCTCTTTCCTCATCGAGTACCGGAACTCGGCCGCCCTCGACAATCTGACGCGCGACCTGCAAGCCTTGCACGAGTCGACGAGGGTATTCTTTCTGGACAGTCCCTACGACTGACTCTGTCGCCGCTCGTGTGGAGAACCCTCTTATTTCCCGCGCTGCTCGGCTTCATTGCCGTCGCCTTCACCGCCCTGGGGGCACTGCTTGACAGCCAGCCATCCGTCACGCGTGGAAACCCCGCCGCGGCGATGATCAAGGATGGCAGCCCGTTCACGAGCCCGGCGTTGCCTGACCCGTTTCGTCCCGGGGAAGTGAAGCACGTGCGCATCGACATCAAGCCGGGGAATGTCGAAAAGCTCGTTGCGCGGCGCAACCGTGCGATGCAGACCGTCTATCTGTTCACGCAACGGGACGATTATGTTCCGGCGAAGATGAGGATCGACGGCGAGAAGGCCAGGGTCCGCCTGCGCCTCAAGGGGGATGAGACAGAGCACCTAAAAGGGGCCAAGTGGTCCTTCAGGGTCAAGGTGCGGGGAAACCATACGCTGCTCGGAATGAAGGTGTTCTCGCTGCAGCACCCGAAGACGCGCAATGGCCTGGACCAGTGGATCTATCACCGGGCGCTCGCGCGCGAAGGGGTCATCCACCTCAGATACGAGTTCGTCAAGGTGACGATAAACGGGAAATATCGCGGGCTTTACGCGCTGGAAGAGCATTTCGAGAAACGCCTGGTCGAGCATAATCGCCGCAGGGAAGGGCCGATCCTGAAGTTCGACGAGACAGCGTTGTGGGAGGCGTACCGGACCCGGGTCACGAGCGGGCGCGACTTCGACATCACCCGCATGTACCTCGGTGCTGCAATCCTGCCGTTCAGAAGGTCCAGGACGAGGGCGCAGCCACGCCAATACGCCTACTTTCGCAAGGGCGCGAGCCTGCTCGACAACTTCCGCAAGGGGCGGCTCACGGCGAGCCAGGTTTTCGACATCGATCTGCTCGCCAGGTATTACGCGGTCTCGCACCTGCTCGGTGATACGCACGGCCCGCTCTGGAACAACGTGCGCTTCTACTACAATCCGGTGACAGCGCGTCTGGAGCCGATCGGTTTCGATGCGTTGCCCGGCACGTCGTTCACGAGCGGCCATGGCGTGTTCGCGGCCAACTGGATGTTCGATTTCTACAACAGGCAACTGTTCTCGGACGTCGTTTTTTTCTCCAGGTACCTCGAGGTGCTGCGCCGTGTCGGCGCCGAGGAGCACGTGGCGAGCTTTGTTCGGGAGTTGACGCCGGCCTATGACCGCTACAAGGAGCTTCTGCAAAGAGAGTTTCCCGCCTACACTCACTCGCTGGCGTACATGCGTGAAAATCAGCGCTACCTGGACTGGGCGCTGCGCGACTCCCTGGAGAGCTTCAATGCCTACTACACCGGCAACGATGGCCGGCGCCTCGGCATGGCATACCTCAACGATGCGCACGTCCCGGTGCAGGTCCTGTCGGTCACCAATGGTGAGCGGCAAGTCGAGCCGGGCGAGCCCCAGATTGTGTTCCCCCCTGGCAGCGTGGAGCGGCGATCGCTCTACGCCGCCCGCTACGATGCACCGCAAGACGGGCCGTTGAAGCGCAATCTGCAGGTGGTGTTCAGGGTCCCGGGCTCTCCCGTGGTGCACCGCAAGGCCGTGCTCTACAGGCCGCTGCCGATTCTGCCGAGGCGGCTGTTGCCCGACGCGCCGTCACACGAGGCCATGCACGCTCCGGCCCTCGCCTATGTGCCCGGTCTGCTGCGCCAGCGCCCCAATCCGGACGCATTCGTGTTCCTGGCAGTCGACGAGGCGCGCCGCACCGTGGTCTTCGAGAAAGGGCAATGGTCCGTCGAGTCGAACATGCTACTGCCGAAGGGGTACCGCGTTATCGTGCCCGCGGGCACACGCTTACGCCTCTCCCACGGGGCCAGCATCGTATCATTCTCACCCGTTGATATGCGCGGCACCGCGGCTGCGCCCGTCGAGATCGAGGCAGCGCACGGGAGCGGCGGCGGGTTCGCCGTCATTCAGGCCGGAGGTGAATCGAAGCTGAGTCACGTGACCTTCAGGAACCTTTCCGCGCCCGCTTATCGCGGGTGGGACTTGACGGGCGCCGTCTCGTTTTACGAATCCCCTGTCGCATTCGTCGGCTGTCGTTTCGCCGGCGGCACTGCGGAGGACCTCTTGAATGTCATGCGTTCTCGTTTCAGCGTGACGGGATCACAATTTGCGGCATCGCGCAGTGACGCTCTGGACGCCGACTTCAGTGACGGGCTCATTCGCCGGAGCACGTTTCGCGAGTGCGGAAACGACTGCATCGATGTGTCGGGGAGCACGCTGACGCTCACCGATGTCACCATTCGAGGCGCGGGGGACAAGGGGATCAGCGTCGGGGAGCGAAGCCGGGTCGAAATCTCCGACCTCGCGGTAGCGAACGCGAAAGTCGCCGTCGCCAGCAAGGATTCGTCACGAGTGCGCGCCAGGCGCGTCAGCATCACGGCATCGCGGATCGGTTTGAGCGCCTACCAGAAGAAACCCGAGTTCGGTCCGTCGCGCATCGAGATGGCCGGGCTGGCGTTCACCGACACCGATCTGCGGGTGCTCATCGAGAAGAGATCCAGCGTGAGCATCGACGGAGAAACGGTCATCGGCAGCGGCCGCAGAAAGTCCAGTCTCATCGTGAATCGAGTCAAGGATGGCGCAGCAATCAACTGACGCCTATCGATTCGAGAGGAAGTTTGCGGTCAGCAACTTCTCCCGGCACGAGGTCGAGCGAATCATCCGCTCCCAGCGCATGATGTTTCATGAAGTCCACGCGCCGAGGACCATCAACAACATCTACTTCGACACGCCGGCCTCTAGCCATTACGTTGCGACCGTGGAGGGTCTCAGGGACAGAGAAAAATACCGCCTCAGGTGGTATGGGCCAGTGTGGCCGGGCCGGGTGGCAGCAGCGCAGTTCGAGATCAAGGTGCGGCGCAATGCCATGAACCGAAAGCGGATATTCCCGTTGCACGGCGGGTTTCAAAGCCGCGAGCTTGGCGTCGTGGTGGGGCGTCTCGCGGGCAACGATTCTCTGCCGGACGCGCTCAAGCACGCACTGCGGTGCATGCGGCCGGTGTTGCTCAACACCTACCAGCGGCGATATTTCCTTTCCTGCGACGGGTGTTTCCGGTTCACGCTC
>CAZSDY010000077.1:0-2786 GCA_964605765.1 uncultured Ectothiorhodospiraceae bacterium
TCGGCAACAAGCTCGATGCCAAGAAGGACGTCACCATCAACCCGGGCGGCTCGGTGACCGGGCTGCGGGTGATGCTGCACAGCAACGCGTCGTTCAAGGCCGACGACCGGCTGGACTTCACCGGCCTCATCTACGGCCCCGCCGCGAAGGAGGTGAAGATCAAGAAGAACTCGACCCTGCGCGGTCCGATCATCACCGGTGGCAAGGTGACGATCGAGGACAACACCACCATGACCTACACGCCGGCCGATCAGGTGGCGGTGAGCAGCGTGAGCACCTGCGATGTCCTCGTTCACTACGAGATCTTCCATGACGGCACCGCTATCACCTGCGATCCCGAGCCGGTGAGGATCACCGCGCACGACGCCACGCATGCGGTCGTCACGGGTGTCGGCGGCACCACGATCACCCTCACCACGAGCACCGGAAAGGGAGATTGGGCGGCCGATCCAAGTGCGCAGGGGACGTTGAACAACGGCACCGTGGACGACGGGACGGCGACCTATGTGTTTGCGGCCGGCGACAACGGGGTCGTCAATCTCACCCTGAAAGATACCAACGTCGAGACCGTCAACATCAATGTAACGGACGGCTCGGCATCCGAGGATTCCACGGAAGATCCGGACCTCAGCTATGCCGAGACGGGCTTCATCTTTCTCGCCGATACGGTGAAGAACAACATCGGCCCCCAGATCGCGGGCAAGAGCTCCGATACCGGCTTCGGCGCGCAAGTTCTGGAGCTGCAGGCCGTGCGTACGAACAACGATACCGGTGCCTGCGAGGCGGCGCTCACGGGCCCCGTGCTGGTCGATCTCGGCTTCGAGTGCAAGGACCCGGCGGCGTGCGGCGCGAGCCAGGTCTCGGTCAACGGCACCGCCATCGCGGGCAACGGCGCATCGCCGCCTCCGCCCGCGAGCTTCACCGGCGTCAATCTCGATTTCGGCACCGCGCTCGATACCACCGCGACGTTGGTGCTCAACTACCCCGACGCCGGGCGCATTCAGCTCCACGCGCGCTACGATATCCCGCTTGCCAACGGCAATCCCTCGGGCAACCTGATGGTGGGCGCGAGCAACGCCTTCGTGGCGCGCCCCTTCGGCTTCGACGTCGACTTCTCCGATGATCGTCAGACCAACGGCATCACGGGGGTGTCGTTTGCCGCGGATGCCAACGGCAGCGCGTTCACCAAGGCCGGTCAGTCCTTCAACACCACGATTACCGCCATGCAGTGGGCGCCGGGGCAGGATGCGGCCCCGCTCGACGGGGTGCCGGACAGCGGCGTGAGCCTTGCCGGCAATTCGCCGACCCCGCGCTTCGGCCAGGAGGCCTCTCCGGCCACGGTCGACGTCACGCACGTGCTGGCGGCCCCGGCCACGGCGAACACGGGCGCGCTGGGTGGCGGCAACGGCATCAGCGGGTTCACGAGCGGGGCGGTCACGGTGCCTCTCACCTTCGACGAGGTGGGCATCATCGATCTGAATGCCCTGCACACCGACTACCTCGGGGCCGGCTTCGACGTCAGCGGCACGGTGAGCAGCGTGGGGCGCTTCATTCCGGCGCGCCTGGTGGTCACGCCCAACGCCCCGGTATTTCGAAACGGGCCCGATGCGGCGTGGACCTGCCCCTTCACCTACATGGATCAGCCCTTCAGCTTCGTTCCAGGCAGCGAGCCCCAGTTCACCGTCGTGGCGCAGAATCTCGCTGGCAGCGCCGTGCTCAATTATGGCGGGGATGGGACCGCGGAGGACTTCTGGAAGTTCAACGCGGCTTCCTTGCTGCCGGGCAGGAGCTATGCGGACAACTCGGGCAATCCCACGCGCTTCGATCCGCCGACCACCATGAACGGCGCACTCGGCACGGTGACGCTGGCCGGTGCCGTTGACTTCGCCGACGGGCAGGGCACGCTCAGCGTGAGCGGCGACCTGTTTACCTACATGCGTGATATCACGGTGCCCGCCCCGGCCCCGGCGCCGATTGCGCCGTTCGAGGCCGACGCCGGCATGAACGTGCCGGCCGCGGACCTCGTGGACGCGGACGGCGTGTGCTTCGATAACGCCAACCCGAGCTGCAACGTCAACCCTCCCGATTCCGATGCGGGCCTATCCGTGACGATTGCCAGCATCAAGCCCGTCACGACCCCTGCCGCCAACATCCGCTTCGGGCGCATGGGGGTGCAGAACACCTTCGGATCGGAGATCGTGGCGCAGACGGTGCCCCTGATCACGCAGTTCTTCGACGGCGCGGGGTTCGTGACCAACACCGACGACGCCTGCACCGCGTTGCAACTCATGCCGCACATCGATCTCGGGCCCCCCGACCCTCCCGCGCTCGACGGCGATTCCGTCATGCCTCTGGGTGCGGGCACGACGAACGTCACATCGGGGGACCCCGCATGGGTGGCCGGGCAGGCAGGTCTCGTGTTCAGTGCGCCCGGCGCGGGCAACACGGGGTTTGTCAATATCGAAGCGGACCTCGCCGCGGCCGTGATGACCTGGCTCCAGTACGACTGGGACGGGGACGGCGTGCATGACAACGATCCGACCGGCCGCGCGAGCTTCGGCGTCTACGAGGGGCCCAGCCAGATCATCTACGAGCGCGAGCCCGCTCCGTTCTGACGCGCGGGTCTCGGCACCAAGCCGCTGCGCCGGCAGGAATGTGAGTGGCATGGTCTGCGGACGCCGTCAATCGCAGGCGAGCATCGGTTCATTCATGTGGAATTGCCGATCAAGTCTGCCTGGCGGCGTTGTTGCCAGGCGAGCGGTCCGACGCCTCAGTGGCAGCACCGG
>CAZSDY010000077.1:2886-14777 GCA_964605765.1 uncultured Ectothiorhodospiraceae bacterium
CCTTTGCGCTTGGGAAAATGGTCTATACTTGCCTAAAACCCATTTGACAATAAGCAGTTACTGGGCATATCTTAAGTGAGATGTAAACAAATGCCATCGTCGAGCTTGGGCGGTTTCAGGCGATGATTGCATGGCCCGTTCGCTAGCGTGACCACTGTCGCGCGGGCGGGCGTGGCGCGTATGCGATGTATGGCGGCACTGGCGAGGGCGTCCAGCGTGCGGCTCGAGGCGAGTAGTGGAGCTGATCACGGCGAGGTAGTGGTGTTTAGACGAAAGGCGAAAGGGAATGCGTTGCTGAGCGTCTGTCCCACCGACGCCGGTATTGCCATTGCACGCGTGCAGCGCGAGAACGGGACTTCGCCGACGCTGGGTCATTGCTCGTTCGAGCCCCTGGAGCGGGACCACGATCCGCGTGCGGCGCTGGGCAAGCTCGTCAAGGCGCACGATCTGGACCGCTTCGATTGCACCAGCCTCATGGACCTCGGTGCCTACAGCCTGTTGCTGGTCGACGCACCGGACGTGCCGCCCACGGAGCTGCGTTCGGCCATGCGCTGGCGGGTGAAGGACCTCATCGATTTCCATGTGGACGATGCCGTGATTGACGTGTTCGAGGTGGCCGATCAGCCGGTTTCGGGCAGGAGCCGGTTGATGTATGCCGTGGTTGCACGCAGCGCCGTCGTCAAGCAGCGCATCGATTTTCTGCTCGATGCGGGCTTGAAGCTGAGCACGGTCGACATTCCCGAGCTGTGTATGCGCAACATCGCCGCGCTGCTGCCCGAGGACGTCAGCGGCCTCGGTCTCGTCTACCTGGTCGGCGGCGGTGGCCTCATCACGCTCACGCACCAGAAAAAGCTCTATCTGTCGCGCCTGGTCGACGCCGCGCGCGGCGCCGCCGCGGCGGCACGCGCCGCGGACGTGGCCGAGGACGAGACACAGCACTGGCTCGACGGCATCGTCATCGAGATGCAGCGCTCCATGGACTATTACGAGAGCCATTTCGCGCAGCCGCCCATCGGCAACGTGGTGATTGCGCCGATGGAGCGACCCGTCACGGGCATAGCCGATTATCTCGCCGCGCAGCTCGGCATCACGGTGCGCATGCTGGACTTGAACAGCGTCATCGACGTTGCCGAGCCGCTCGACGATGCCCTGCAGTTTCGCTGTCTGCTGGCGATAGGCGCAGCGCTGCGAGTGGAGGGCAAATCGCTTTGAACCAGCAGATCAACCTCTACCAGCCAATTTTCCGCCGCGAGAAGAAGATATTCTCGTCGGCCGCGATGCTGCAGCTCGGACTGGTGGTGCTGCTCGGCCTGATGGCGATCTACGGTAATGCGTACATGAAGATCCAGCCGGTGTCTTCCCAGCTCTCGAACCTGCAGGCGCAGCGTGATCGCATGCGGGCGCAAAACGAGACGCTCCTGGCGCGCCGCGTGAAGACGAAGAGCGAGCTGCTCGAGCAGCAGGTCGCACGGCTCGCCATCGAGCTGGAGGAACGGCGTGCGGTGGCGGCCGCGCTCGCGAGCGGCACCTTCGGCGACACGAGCGGTTTCGGTGACTATCTGGAGGCCCTGGCGCGCCAGCACGTGGAGGGCACCTGGATCACGGCGCTCAGCATCGGCAAGGGCGGGGCGAGCGTGGACATAGCGGGCAAGGCGTTGTTCCCCGAGCTCGTGCCCGTCTACATACAACGCCTGTCCCGGGAGCCGGTGTTTTCAGGCACCTCGTTCAACGTGCTCAAGCTCGCGCGGCGTGCCGATGACGGTACGCCGGTGGGCTTCAGGCTGCGCACCAGCGAGGAGCGGTGATGGGCGAAAAGCTGCACCAGCTCGGTACCCGCATCGACGCACTCAGTGTACGCGAGCGCGGTTTCATCATGTTGACGGTGCTGGTGGCCATCTACGTGCTGTGGGACAGCGCGCTGATGCGCCCGCTCAACGCTCGGGAGGCGATGCTCACGCGAAGCATCGTCGATACGCGTGTGGAAATCGACAAGCTCAACGCGAGCGCGCTCGAGATTACGCGGCTGCAAGCCGTTGACCCGGATGCGGAGAACCGCGCCAGGCGCGACAAGCTCGAGGCCGATCTGAAGCTCGTCAATGCCGAGCTCGACGAGGTCGCCGAGCACCTGATAGCGCCGGAGGACATGGCCGAGGTGCTGGAAACGGTGCTCAAACGCAGCGCAGACGTCCACTTCCTGAAGCTGGAGGGCCTCGGCAGTGCCTCCATTCTGCCCGAGACGGGCGACAACACGGCAGCGGCGACGCCGGCGAGCGGTGCCCGTGATGCGCTGCTCGGCGCGTTCAAGCACGGGCTGCGTCTGGAGTTCGAAGGCGGCTACCTCGAGACCTTGAAGGTGCTGCGCGAGCTCGAAACCTTGCCTTGGGCTTTCTTCTGGGAGAGCGTCGACCTCGAGGTAAAGGGCTATCCGAAGGCCACGACCGCGGTGACGGTGTTCACGCTGAGCTGGCGAAAGGACTGGATCGGTGTGTGACGCGAGAGGCTACTGCACGGCGGGGATCCTGCTGGCGGGTCTGGCGCAGGCGGGCGCCGCTGCCGGCCTGCCGGACCCCACGCGGCCGGTGGACTACGTGGCCGAAGCGCCGGTCGAGATCCCCGTCGAGGTCGTGGACTGGAAGCTGAGCGGCGTCACGATCTCGAGCTCTACGCGCAGCGCCGTGTTGAACAATCGCCTGGTGGTGCCCGGGCAGATCATCGGGCCGGCCACCGTGGTAGAGATCCGGCGACGCTCGGTGCTGCTGGACTACAACGGTGAGCAGGTCGAGATAGAGCTTGCGCGCCAGGCGGTGAAGCAGCCGGTGTCCAACTGAATGAGCAACGAGGCAAACGACGCGATGCGATCACTCCCCGACAGGCTTGTGGAGAAGTGTAGCGCGCAGCTCGCCACCTGGTTCCGCGCCCGGCGCGGTCTCGTGCTCGCGCCGCGAAACGAGCACACGGCTGATGCAGGTCATATGGAAGCTACCGCCGCGCGGACTTCTCCACGCTTCGTCCACGGCTCGCGTGCTAGTCACACTGGCCGAGCGGTGGGCAAAGGGTGGAGAAGTCCGGCCCCGGAGCTGCCCGACCACGAGTTGGATTGCTCGCCCGGTAATCGCTTCGCTAGGGAGACTTGTCCGGTGATTCCACATAATGGTCTGCTGGCGGCACGGCGCCGTGCGCCGCTCAGGCTCACCGAAAGGGAGGCGAAACTCCATCCGCCCGCAGACAGCCTCCGGAATCTGCTCGTCGCCTTTGGCGCGGTGCTCGCGCTCAGCGCCTGCCAGACGACGGGGCGCAAGGCCGTGCTCGACGAAATGGACCAGACCCTGTCCCAGGCCGCCGCCCGGCCGGCCGCGGCAGCCGTTCCCGCGGAGGTCGCCAATGCTTTGATCCCCTCTATCGAGCTGGCGCCGGTCGAGGCCCCGCAGGTCGCGGACAAGCAGCGTTTCGATATCTCCGTGGAGGAGGTGCCGGCGCGCCAGTTTTTCATGGGCTTGGTACAGGGCACGGACTTCAACATGGTGGTGCACCCCGAGGTCCGGGGGAACATCACCGTCAACCTGCGCGACGTCACCATACCGGATGTCATGGAGGCGGTGCGCGACGTCTATGGCTTCGAGTTCGTGCAGACGGGCTACGGTTTCCAGGTGCTGCCGGGCCGCCTGCAGGCGCGCATCTACCAGATCAACTTCCTCAACGTGCTGCGCTCGGGAAGCTCGTCGAGCTTCGTCAGCTCGGGCACGTTGACCGGGGGCGCCTCGTCGGGAGTGAGCGCCGGCACCGGAGCTGACGGCGCCGGGCTGGATACGGGTGCGGCCTCGGGCGAAGCTCGGTCCGTGATCGGTACGCAGATCAGCACGCTGCAGCCGGAGACGGCATTCTGGGAGGAGCTGCAGACCTCCATCAACGCCATCGTGGGGGGCGGTGAAGGGCGCAGCGTGGTGGTGAACCCGCAGTCCGGCGTGGTGGTCGTGAGGGCCTTGCCCAACGAGTTGCGCGAGGTGGAAGTCTTCCTGCGCGCCACCCAGCTCATCGTGCAGCGCCAGGTGATACTGGAGGCAAAGATACTGGAGGTCGAGCTCAACGATCGCTATCAGGCGGGCATCAACTGGGCCGGCCTGCTGAACCTCGGTTCCACGCGCACGACCGTCGGGCAGACCGGTGGCGGCTCGGTGCTGGTCAACGAGGGCAATACCTCGGACATCAACGGGCAAACAGGAAATCTGGGACCCACCGCTTTCAATGCGATTCAGGGTAATCTCGCCTCGGCTTTCGGTGGGGTCTTCACGCTCGCCTTCGGCTCCGGGGACTTCAATGCCTTCATCGAGCTGTTGAAGCTGCAGGGCAACGTGCAGGTGCTCTCGAGCCCGCGCATCTCCACGTTGAACAACCAGAAGGCCATCATCAAGGTGGGGACAGACGAGTTCTTCGTGACCGACGTCTCCACCACCACGACCACGGGTGTGACCACCACGTCCTCGCCCAGTGTAGAGTTGACGCCGTTCTTTTCCGGTATCGCGCTGGATGTCACGCCGCAGATCAGCGAGGCGGGCTACGTCACCCTGCACGTGCACCCCTCCGTCAGCCAGGTCGTCGACCAGCAGAAGACCATCACGGTGGGCGGTCAGACGCAGACCATACCGCTCGCACGCAGCACCGTGCGCGAGACCGACAGCATCGTGCGTGCGCTGAACGGCCAGGTCGTGGTGGTGGGCGGTCTGATGATCAACCGCATAGACGACGACGAGGCCAGGTCGCCGGGGCTCTCCGATATCCCCGGCGTGGGAAGCCTGTTCCGCCAGCGCCTGGAGCGCACCGTCAAGAGCGAGCTCGTGATCCTGCTGCGGCCCATCGTCGTTTCCTCGAACGAGCAATGGACCGACGCCATCCGGGGATCGTCCGGTGCCATGGATGCCCTGCGCGGTGAGCTGATTCGCCGCGACACGCCGCCGGCGTTCGATCCATGAGTGTCTTCCGCCCGGGTCGGTGGACCGGGGCGCGCGGCGTACCGGGCGGATAATCCGAGGAGGTGATGGTCACATGTATCTGGACCACTTCGACATGCGTCACATGCCGTTCTCGATAACGCCCGATACCGTCTTCTTCATGAACAGGGCCGGCTACCAGGACGCCCTCAACGTGCTGCTGGTGGCGTTGCGCAGCGGCGAGGGCTTCGTCAAGGTGACGGGTGAAGTGGGCGTCGGCAAGACCATGCTGTGCCGCAAGCTGCTCAATACGCTGCGCGAGGAGGCGGTCACGGCGTATATCCACAACCCGTATCTGGAACCCGAGTCCCTGCTGCTCGCCATTGCGGACGAGCTGGGCGTCGTGTGCCCGCCACCGGTTCACCAGCACACGGTTCTCAAGGGCATCACGGGCAAGCTGGTGGCGCTCGACCGCGCGGGCCGGCGCGTGGTGCTGTGCCTGGACGAGGTGCAGGCGATGCCGGTGCAGACGCTGGAAACGCTGCGCCTGCTCACGAACCTGGAGACCGAGAAGCGCAAGCTCCTGCAGGTCGTGCTGTTCGGCCAGCCCGAGCTCGACCAGGTTCTCAACCAGCCCTCCGTGCGCCAGCTCAAGCAGCGCATCACGTTCTCCTATCAGCTTTTGCCGCTCAACCGCATCGGGCTGCTTTCCTACGTGCGCCATCGCCTGGCCGTCGCGCAGTGCCGTCGCTTTGTCTTTTCCCGGGGCGCGCTGGAGCAGCTCTACGCGGCCAGCGCGGGCGTCCCCAGGCTCATCAACATTCTCTGTCACAAGGCGCTCATGGTGGCTTACGGAAAGGGGGAGCCGCGGGTCGGGCGCAAGCACATGCGCATTGCGGTTCGCGATACGCTGGAGGCGCAGAAGCCGCTGAAGTCCTGGGCCGCCGAATGGATGCCCTCCGTCTACTGGATCATATCGGGCCTGCTGGCAGCCAGCATGCTGGTGCTGCTCGACGCGCGCTTTCCCGGAATCCTGGGGCTGCTCGATGCGCGCTTTCCCGGAATCCTGGTGCTGCTCGACGCGCGCTTTCCCGGAATCCTGGGGC
The DNA here is from genome assembly GCA_964605765.1 of uncultured Ectothiorhodospiraceae bacterium. Classification (GTDB taxonomy): domain Bacteria; phylum Pseudomonadota; class Gammaproteobacteria; order HK1; family HK1; genus CAZSDY01. Next base: position 8,918 of record CAZSDY010000077.1, read on the forward strand.
TGCTCGACGCGCGACTGCCGGGGCTCCTGGGCCTGCTGACATGAGCTTGATCAACACGATGCTCAACGATCTGGATGCGCGCCAGGCGAGCCGCGACGCGCCGGGCGACGATCCGCTCGCTGAGCTGCACCCAACCCGTGACGCGGGCAGCACGCATCCCAGGCGCCCGGTCAGGCTGAAGATGGCGATCCTGCTGCTGCTGTCTTCGAGCGTGCTGGCGCTGTCGCGATACCCGGATTCGATACCGGAGGGCGCGTTGCCGGAATCTCTGGCATTGTCTCGCGCTGGAGCACCGGTGGCGGTGCTACCACCACGCCGAGCCAGTGCGGTACTGGACACAGTGCCGGACCCGGGCGAATCGGCCACAGCGGTGGGCGGGGGTCCGGATGGGCAGCGTGAGGCGCCGCGCGGAGTGGTCGAGGACGTCGTGGCGCGGGCGGCGAGCGAGGTGCATCCGGCGACGCCTGAATCGGCCGATCACGATTCGGCGCCTGCCGCGCGGCTCAAGCTTGCCCTGTCTCTGGGTGGGATGGGTGCGACGGCGCTTGAATCATCGGTGACGGACGCTGCGCTCGATATGCACGGTGACACGTCGCTGGAATCCGTCGATGCCGCGCATGTGAATGGGGACACCACCGTGATCCTTCGCCTCAGCCGAGCGCCGCAGTATGTGCTCTATACCCTGCGCGACCCGCCTCGCGCGGTCGTGGAGCTCGAGCACACGGCACTCGACGAGACTGCGGCGCTCGCGCTCGAGCCGACCGGGCTGCTGAACGGGGTTCGTACCCGGCGCCTGCCGAGCGGCGCGCTGCTCGTGATTTTCGATCTCGCCTCGGCAGCGGACATGGATGGGACGAACCTGATGGCAGGTGAGGGGCCGGCCAATGAGCTCATCATCCATTTGGTGCCTGCTGCATCGAGTGCGGGGACCGGACCTGTGGCGAAGCGCGAGGAACCACGGCCCGCCACCGTGGAGGATTCGCCGCCGAGGGTGAGGCCTGTGGCTTTGAAGACAACCCCGGCAACGCCGGCAGATGACGCTGATTCCCACTACGCAAAGGCGCGGATAGCCTACGAGGCAGGGCGGGTGGCCACGGCGGAACAGCACCTGCGGACAGCGCTCGAGCTCGATCCGAGGCAGGTGCGGGCTCGCTATCTGCTCGCGTCGCTGTGGGTCGCGCGCAAGCGCCCGCTAGAGGCGGTGGCGCTGCTCGCCGAGGGCTTGCGGCTCGACCCGGCGCACACGGATCTTGCTCGGCTCTACGCGCGCATCGAGCTGGACGCTGGCCGCGTCGCCGAGGCCATCCGCGTTCTGGAGTCTTCGCGCACGCACGGGCGTACCGATGCCGATTACGACGCTTTCCTTGCCGCCTTGCTGCAGCGTGTGGGCCGCCACGACGAGGCGGTGCGCTTGTACCGGGCCGTGCTGGCCGGGCAGCCGGAAAACGGTGTATGGTGGACCGGGCTCGGCATTTCACTGGAGGCGATGAATCATGCCGGTGAGGCCCGCTCGGCCTACCAGGCGGCACGCGGCACGGCGTCACTTTCCAGCGGCTTGAGACGCTACATAGACGAGCGCCTGGCAGCCATCGGTCAGCGTGAGGACTCGTGAGCCAGCGTAAGAAAATCCGCATCGGCGACCTGCTGGTCGAGCATAAGGTCATCTCCGAGCAGCAACTCGGGATCGCGCTGGCGGATCAGAAGAAGAGCGGGCGCAAGCTCGGCAGGACGCTCATCGACAACGGCTTCATCAGCGAGGACGACCTCCTGCAGTTCCTCTCGCGCCAGCTCGACATCCCCTACGTCGACCTCTCGCATTACAATTTCAAGCCGGAGACCATTCGTCTGCTGCCCGAGATCTATGCACGGCGCCTGCGCGCCATTGCGCTCGACGCGAGCAAGCGCGAGCTGCTGGTGGGGATGGCGGATCCGACCAACATATTCGGTTACGACGAGCTCGCCAGACTCCTGAAGCGCCCCATTCGCCTGGCCGTCGTGCGCGAGTCCGAATTGCTGCGCACCATCGACACGGTGTACCGGCGCACCGAGGAGATCAGCGGCTTCGCGGCCGAGCTGCGCGACGAGCTGACCGCCGGCGACATCGATCTCGATCAGCTCGTGGCCGGCGAGGACATGACCGATGCGCCGGTCGTGAAGCTGCTGCAATCGATGCTCGAGGACGCCGTGCAGGTAGGCGCGTCGGACATCCATATCGAGCCCGACGAGAAGGTGCTGCGCTTCCGGCAACGCATCGACGGCGTGCTGCACGAGCAGATCATGGACGAAAAGCGCATTGCCTCGGCGCTGGTGGTGCGCCTGAAGCTGATGGGCGGGCTCAACATCTCGGAGAAACGCTTGCCCCAGGACGGGCGCTTCAGCGTCAAGGTGAAGGACCACAGCGTGGACGTGCGCCTGTCCACCATGCCCATCGCTCACGGAGAGTCGGTGGTCATGCGCCTATTGGACCAGACCGCCGGGGTCAAATCCCTGCCGGATCTCGGCATGCCCGAGTCCATCCGCGCGCGCTTTACCGCACTCATCGGCAGGCCCCACGGCATGGTGCTGGTCACGGGGCCCACCGGCAGCGGCAAGACCACGACGCTCTACTCGGCACTCCAGCGCCTCAACACGCCGCAGCTCAAGATCATCACCGTGGAAGACCCGGTCGAGTACCGCCTGGCGCGCGTCAACCAGGTGCAGGTCAACGCCCAGATCGGCTTGAGCTTCTCTCGTGTGCTGCGCTCCGCGTTGCGCCAGGACCCGGACGTCCTGCTGATTGGCGAGATGCGCGACGAGGAGACGGCCGAGATCGGCGTGAGAGCGGCCATGACCGGTCACATGGTGTTGTCCACGCTGCACACCAACGACGCCATCAGCAGCGTCAATCGGCTGATGGATATGGGGGTGAAGAGCTATCTGCTGGCCTCCGCCCTGCATGCGGTGCTCGCCCAGCGCCTCGTGCGCCGCATCTGCGAGAGTTGCAGCCGCGAGACCGAGCTCGACGCCAATGCGCGCGCCTGGGTGCAGGCCAACGGTGGGGAGGGCGCGCTCGGTATCACCTACCGGCACGGCTACGGATGCTCGCATTGCAACAACTCCGGTTACAGCGGCCGGGTGGGTGTCTACGAGCTCCTGGACGTCGATTTGGCGTTAAGCGAGGCGCTCGCAAAGGGTGAGAGCACACGCTTTGCGACGCTGGCTCGCAAGGCCGCGGGCTATCGCTCCCTGGAACTGGTGGCGCTGCAGTATGCCGCCAGGGGCGTAACCACGATCGACGAGGCGATGCGCATTTCCGCCGACGTCGACGAGGTGAGCGACGCGCCGCCGCTTGCGCTCGGCGTCGCCCCCGAGCACGTGCCCGCCTGATGCCAAACTTTCGTTACAGGGGGCGCGGCACGCGGGGCGATCTGATCTCCGGGCAGATAGAAGCGCTCAGCGTGGACGCCGCGGCGAGCCAGTTGCTCGCGAGCGGCATTACCCCCATCGACATCGCGGAGCAGCGCGGTGCCGAAGTCCCCCTGTCGGAGGTGATGGGCCGCTTGCTCGCGGGCCGGCCCGATATTACCGATCTCATCATCTTCTCGCGGCAGATGTACACGCTCATGAAGGCGGGGGTGCCGATCACGCGCGGTATGCAGAGCCTCGTCGAGTCGGCGCGTAACAGGATGCTTGCGGACACCCTCAAGGACGTGCAGGCCAATCTGGAATCGGGCCGCGACCTGGCAAGCTCGCTGGCCCGCCATCCCCGCGTGTTCTCGCCGCTCGTCGTGAGCATGGTGCGCGTCGGCGAGACCACGGGTGGTCTGGACGAGGCGTTCCTGCGCATTTCGAAGTATCTGGAATCCGACAAGGATACCCGCGAGCGCGTGAAGACCGCCATTCGATACCCCATGGTCGTGCTGTTCGCCATCGGCATCGCGGTCGCCATCATGAACATCTTCGTCATCCCCGAGTTTGCCAAGCTGTTCCAGGGCCAGCACCTGGAGTTGCCGTGGCAGACGCGCGCCATCGTCGCCGTGTCGGATTTCTCGGTGGCGTACTGGCCGGTCATCCTCGGTGGCGTGCTGGCCAGCGTGGTCGCGGCGCGCCTCTACGTGGGCACGGAGAGCGGGCGCTACCTGTGGGACAAGCTCAAGCTGCGCATACCCATCGTCGGCGGCATCATCCACCGCGCCCTGATGGCACGCTTCGCGCGCGCCTTCGCCATCGCGCTGCGCGCGGGCGTGCCGCTGATCCAGTCACTGACGGTGGTCGCGCGCGCGGTGGGCAACGAGTACGTGAGTGACCACATCCTGAACATGCGCAACGGCATCGAGCGTGGCGAGACGCTGACCCGCATCGCCACGACCACCGGATTGTTCACGCCCATCGTGCTGCAGATGATGGCTATCGGCGAGGAGACCGGCTCCATAGACGAGTTGCTGGTCGAGGTTGCGGACTTCTACGAACGCGAGGTGGACTATGACCTCAAGTATCTGGGCGACGCCATTCAGCCGGTGCTGCTCACCGTCATCGGCGCCATGGTGCTGATTCTCATGATGGGCGTGGTGCTGCCCGTATGGGATCTCGCGGCGCAGTCGCGTTGACGACGATGCCGGCCGATGGGTCTGCTTCGCGATCGTTTGGGCAGGGCGCTCACGCCGCTGGAGATGATGATGGCGGGATTCATCGTGCTCGTCGTGGTCTACGTGATAGCGGGCCGCATCGATGCGCTGCTGGCCAGCGTGGAGCGCACGCGACTGCGCACCACTGTGACCCGTATCAACACGGCGCTTCGCCTGGAGGCGGCCACCCGGCTGATGAGCGGCGACGCATCGCAGATCGCGAAGCTCGACGGTGCGAATCCCTTCGAGGCCGGTGATGAGGCGGCCGCGCAACTCTCGCCCCTGGCTTCGCTCGCGCGTCGTGGCGTCGCGGGCGGCGCGAGCTACGCGGGAGCGCTCGGCGATCCGGACCCGGGGACCATTGCCGGCGGGACGTGGTACTTCGACACGCGGCAGCGCCTGCTGGTCTATCGCGTGGCCCATGGCAAGGGCTTCGTCAGCTCGCTGCCGGGCGCCAAGCGCGCGCGTTTTCGCGTCACGCTCGCCTATGTGGACAGGAACGCGAACGCCCGTTTCGATGCGGGCGTGGACGGGTTCAGCAGCGTCGAGCTCGTGCCGGGCGAAACCTACGGATGGCGTTGATTATCATATGGATAGGTGACGAAATTGTGAACTTGGTGGCAAAGTGGGAGGCAAATTCTTGAGAATTGGAGAACTATGTGCTAGATAAAAAGACGTTCGATTAACGTACGGGCGTTGTCGCGTCGCGGGCGCTGAGCGAGGAAATGACGGGTACCACACGGTTTGACAGGACTAATAATTTGAGGGGTAGTTTCATGAAGCATCAACAAGCAGGTTTCACCTTGATTGAGCTGGTAATTGTCATCATCCTGCTCGGCATCCTCGCGGCATCGATCACGCCCAGGTTTCAGAGCATCCAGGGCAACGCCAGGCAGAACACGGCTGCGGCCGCGGCCGCGGCGGTGGAATCGGCGGCGCTGATCACTTTTGCCGCCAACAACGGCGTCGCGGTCACGGGAGCCTCCGTGGAAGCACAGGTCAACTTCGACGGTGCCGCGACGATCAGGGGCGGGTCGTTAAGCTGTAATGCCGGCACCGACACGAATTTCACCGTCGACCTGGTTGGTGTGTCGCCCACGGTTTCCGCGACCGGCACCATTGCATCGGAGTTCTGCTCGGGTTGACAGCGAGCGCCGGCAAGGCTTGGCGGGGGGGGGGGGTCCGGGGCCCCCCTTTTTTTTTGGTTTGGGTTCGCGTCGCTGCGCGCGCCCCACGCGCCCCGCGCGCGAGGCCCC
>CAZSDY010000078.1:0-14682 GCA_964605765.1 uncultured Ectothiorhodospiraceae bacterium
TCGGATCACAGACCGATGTCCCAGCGCGTCATACGCATCGTCCGCACCCGGGTATTCGTCGAGCAACGCCTGCAACTCGGGCCGATCGAGAAAGGCCAGCCGGCCCGAATCCCAGAAGGCATCACCGTCAAACTCGATGCTGGCGTCGAAAGTCGCGCTGGCGATATTACCGGGAGCAGGACCGCAGGTGTGGAAATGGGTATAGCGCGGGCTGGCGAAAATGACGTCGCCCCAGCGATTCACCGTGCCGGGCGCCGACGCAATTGCACAGCAGGTTCCTTGCCCCCGCCCTTGCGTCCGAGCGGGAACACTCGTTGCGGGCAGTCGCGATGCCGCCGGAATCCGGGTCCATGGGTCAACTCCGATGCGCTGTATGGCGGGACAGGGTCCTCGAGTCCGGTTTTATTACCAAACCGCGGCACATACAATGATTTCGTGCGCGTGACCAACTAATCGGATCCGGTTTCAATGCCGCGATATTCGATCCTCAGCCTGGTCCGAAATGCCCTGTCCGGGCATCGGCATTGGCCTGCCGCGTGGCGTCAGAAACCGCTGCGGACGCATTATGACGTCGTCATCGTGGGCGGTGGCGGGCACGGCTTGGCCACGGCCTACTATCTGGCCAAAACCCACGGCATTCGCAATATCGCCGTGCTGGAACAGGCCTGGCTGGGCGGTGGAAATACCGGCCGTAATACCACGATCATCCGCTCCGATTATCAACTCGAGGCGAGCGGTCAATTGAAAGAGCTGGCCCTGAAGCTCTGGGAGGGCTTGTCCCGGGAGTTGAATTTCAATCTGATGGTTTCCCAGCGAGGCTATGTGGATCTTGCGCACGGCGACGGACAACTGGAACACTTCGTGCAGCGTGCCAACGCCATGCGCCTGCGCGGTGTCGATGTTTCCGTCCTCGATCGAGAGCAGCTGCGCGCTCGTGTTCCGCTGCTTGATTGCTCTGCCGGCGCACGCTTCCCCATCGTCGGAGGCCTGCTGCAGGAGCGCGGTGGAACCGTGCGCCACGATGCGGTGGCATGGGCATATGCACGGGCTGCCGACCAGCTGGGTGTAAGCATTTTGCAGCACACGCCCGTAACGGCCATCCGGCGACGGGGCGGCAAGGTGGTAGGCGTTGATACCACACAAGGCAGAGTGCAGGCCGACGCCGTGCTGATATCCGTCGCCGGCAGCTCGTCCATCGTGGCTTCGATGGCCGGAATCGACCTGCCGCTGGAAAGTCTCTGCGTGCAAGCCTTCGTCTCCGAGCCGGTAAAGCCCGTGCTCGACTGCGTGGTCAGCTTCAACCGGGGCCTGGCTTACATCAGCCAATCCGACAAGGGTGAAATGGTGCTCGGTGGGCAAACGGACTCATACAATTCCTATGCGCAGCGCGGTAGCTTTGCACGCATCGAAGACGTGGTATCCCGGGCAATCACGATGTTTCCGTACCTGAGCCGCATGCGCCTGATGCGCCATTGGGCAGGCACGGCGGATATCTCGATGGACGGCAATGCAATCGCCGGCAAGACACCGGTCGATGGGCTGTATGTCAATGCCGGCTGGGGTTACGCGGGATTCAAGGCAACCCCGGCTGTGGGCGTGACGCTGGCGCGGACCCTTGCGGGCGGAACAACGCACCCGCTGCTGGCGCCTTTCTCACTGGACAGGTTCGAGCGCGGCGCACTCATCGACGACGCCGGCGCCGGCCCGTACCCATACGCGCACTAGACGATCACCGATGCTGTTGATTCCCTGTCCCTGGTGTGGCCCGCGTTCGGAGCAGGAGTTCTCGTACGGCGGAGACGCAACCAAAGCCATGCCGGATCTGGCGCTTCGCGCAAGCATCGGGGATTGGCACGATTATGTGCACCGGCGCTCCAACCCGCGGGGCCTGCACCGGGAGCTTTGGTATCACAGCTTCGGCTGCGAGCGATGGGTGCTGGTCGAGCGCGACACCGTCAGCCACGACATCATCGACGCCTGGCCGCCCGGCCGGATCGCCAAGGCATGAGCGATGCATGACCGCGCGATGCCGTTCAGACTGAACCAGGGCGGCGTGATCGATCGCTCTCGCGCGATCCGATTCAGCATTGACGGTGAAGCGCTGCAAGGCTTTGCGGGAGACACCCTGGCATCGGCATTGCTGGCGAACGGTCGCCGTGTGGTCGCGAGAAGCCGAAAGTACCACCGGCCGCGCGGCATCATGACATGCGGTAGCGAGGAACCCAACGCCCTGCTGCAGATTGCAAGCGGCAACCAATCCGTTCCCAATACGCGTGCCACGGAGGTCTGTCTCAGCGAAGGGCTGGAAGTGTTCTCCCAGAATTGCTGGCCAGGCGTCGAAACTGATATCGGCAGTCTGCTCGGCGCGTTGTCGGCGCTCATGCCGGCGGGCTTCTACTACAAGACGTTCATGTGGCCACGCCGTGCATGGACCGCCTATGAACGGGTCATTCGTCGAGCCGCCGGCCTCGGCCGGGCGCCGCGCGGAATCGACCCCGACCGTTACGCGAAACGCTACGCGCATTGCGACGTGCTGGTGGTCGGGGGTGGTCCCGCCGGGATTGCCGCGGCTCTGGCGGCGGCGCGAAGCGGCGCACGTGTCCTGCTGTGCGACAACCAATCCAGCCTCGGCGGTGCTCTCACCCGCGGGGAGTTGATAGAAGGCGTCGACGCGCCGGATTGGGCGGCATCGGCGCGGCGCAAGCTGGCCGCATCGCCATTCGTTGAAACGCTCGAGCGCACGCATGTATTCGGGCTTCACGACCACAACCTCGCGCTGGCAATTGAACACCTCGAGGGTGTCAAGGGTCCGCGCATGCGCCTGTGGAAGATTCGCGCAAAGCAGATCGTGCTGGCAACCGGCGCCATCGAAAGACCATTGGTGTTCCCGGATAACGATCGTCCCGGCATCATGCTGGCCTGCGCGGTGGGGACCTATATCGAGCGCTATGCCGTGCGGCCGGGAAGTCGAGCCGTCGTGTTCACGAACAATGACTCGGGCTATAACCTGCTGCACGATCTGCGCGCTGCCGATATAGACATTGCCGCGGCGGTCGATATGCGCGCGGCGCTTGACCCGCGACCACTGGCTGAGGTGACAAGACACGACTGCCCGTTGCATACGGGGAGCGGTATCGTTGCCACCCACGGCGGCAAACGACTGCGCGGTGTCGCTATCGCGGCCATAGATCCCGCCGGTGCGCCGCTCGCGAAAGCCGCGCCGGTCGAGTGCGATCTGCTGTGCATGGCCGGCGGTTGGTCGCCGACCCTGCAACTGTACGCGCAAGCCCGGGGACGCCTTCGGTTCGACCGCGATATCAGGGCCTTCTTGCCCGGCGGTATCGATCATGGCGTGCACGTCGCCGGAAGCGCGGCAGGATCTTTCGGCTTGGAACAGTGTCTGCACTCCGGACACGAGTGCGGTGAAAGGGCATCCGCCACCGCCGGATTCGAGGCGCATGCCACCCACCGCCCATCCGCAGCGAACAGTTCACGATTCCTGTGCGGCGTGCTGCCGCCGACAGTCGCCATCGACAACCCGCGAGGCAAGCACGCCAAGCAATTCGTGGATTTCCAGACGGATACAACGGTTGCGGACCTGCATCTCGCGATTCGTGAAGGTTTTGCCGATGTGGAGCACGCGAAGCGCTACACCACCAGCGGCATGGGAACGGATCAGGGCAAGACCGGCAACCTGAACGCCATCGCCGTGATCGCGCAGGCGACGGGCGTCGCCGAGCAGGACATCGGTCAACCCACTATGCGCCCGCCCTACGTGCCGGTCACCTTCGGCGCCATCGCCGGCGAAGACATCGGCGTGAAGCTGGTGCCGACGCGCCGCTCGCCCCTGCACGAACGCCATGCAGCGAGCGGCGCCGTCTTCATGACCTCCGGGGCGTGGCTTTACCCGCGCTACTACCCGCGCAACGGCGAAAGCATGCGCGACTGTGTCGCCAGGGAAGTTCACAACGTGCACGAAAACGTCGGCGTCACGGATATGTCCACGCTCGGAAAAATCGATGTGCAGGGGCCAGATGCGCTCGAATTTCTCGAACGCGTCTACTGCAACGACCTGTCCGGCATCGCGCTCGGCCGTGCTCGGTACTCGGTCATGCTGCGCGAGGACGGCATCGTGCTCGATGACGGCACCGTCACGCGCCTGGCCCGGCATCATTTCCTGGTCACCACGACCACCGCCAACGCGTGGCGCGTATGGCTGCACCTCGAGAAACTGCGCCAGGTTCATTGGCCGGCGCTTGACGTCAAGCTGGCATCCGTGACGGACCATTGGGCGAGCCTCGCCATCGCCGGACCTGGCGCCCGGGATTTATTGTCTTTGCTGGACTCGGGGCTCAGCCTGGACAACGGGTCATTCCCCTTCATGTCCGTCAAACAAGGCTCCATCATGGGAGTCGAAGCGCGGGTGTTCCGCATCAGCTACTCCGGGGAGCTGGGCTTCGAGGTCAACGTCCCCGCGGGATTCGCCCCGGCTTTGTGGCGAGCGATTCTGGACAAGGGCGGACCTTACAACATCGCGCCATACGGGCTGGAGGCGCTCGATGTGATGCGCATCGAGAAGGGATTTCTTGCCGCCGGGACGGAAATCGACGGGCGGGCCACGCCCGGCGATCTGGGCCTGTCACGTATGGTCAGCAATAAGAAAGACTTCGTCGGCCGCTGTCTGTTACAGCGCGCGGCCCTGCACGACCCCGATCGCCGGCAGTTGACGGGACTGGTGCCGGTCGACGGGGTTTCACCGGTACCCGAGGGGGCACAGGTCACGTTGTCGCGCGCGCGCCGAGCACCGCAGCCGTCAATCGGGCACGTGACGGCGGCAACGCGCGGTGCACGCACCGATAAACCGATCGCCCTGGCGATGATACAGCGCGGACGCGAGCGCCGCGGTGAACGGCTGTGGGCCAATTCGCCGGTCCACGATCGGTTTGTGCAGGTCGAAATATGCGATCCCGTCTTCTTCGATCCCAAAGGCGTCAGGCTCCGTGGTTGAATCTCCCGATCGAAGCATACTTCGCATCGAAGCGAGAGACGGCGACTGCCTCGCTGCAAGCTTTGGCCGCGCATTCGACGTGGAGCTCCCCGCCGTGAACAAGAGCGCACGCCTCGACTGCGGCAACGCGTTGCGGCCATCGCCGACGGTGTGCTTGCTGTGCGGTGATCCGCATCGTGCCGATGCTGCTGGCGCCGATCGGGATACCATCCGGAGTCTCGGGAAGGAAGTCGCCGTGGTTGATGTCAGCCACGGCTTGACGGTACGGCGCTACGTTGTCGAACAGATCCTGCACAAGCTCGATGCACTGTGCCCGGTGGACTTGCATCGCCGCGGCTTTCAACCCGGTGACGTGGCGCGCACGGTCATCGCTGGACATGCCGTCTTGATTCACTGGGTCGGCCTCGACAACTACATCGATATCTACGTGGAGCGGTCGCTGACCCAATCGTTCTACGACTATGTCGGGTTTTGAACGCCGTCGCTTCCGGCGCTTGCCAAATCCTTGTAAATCTCGGTACCCCAATTGATGTCCTGCTCGATCAATGCCCGCGCTCGCACAGAGTCGCGTGCCCTGATGGCCTGGGTGATTTCCGTATGCAACAGGCGCCAGTCGCGGGATATGCCGACACGCCTCACGCCTTCAGCGAGGAACGGGCAAGTCTGAACCCAAAGACTTTCGATGATGGAAACCAGCTCCTGATTTCCGGCCGCGGTATAGATGGAGAAGTGAAATGTGTAGTTGCGCGCAAGATAGGCCGCCGCATCCTTCTCCTCGATATGCTTGGCGGCCAGCTCGCCAAGCTCTGCCAACCGATCTATCTGCGCTTGGGTCAGCAGCGGCGTCGCCAGCTCGGTGGCGATGCCTTCCAGATGTGAACGGATGAAGAAAAGATCGGCTATGTGCTTGGGTTCGAGCTCGATCACTCGAAAGGATCGATTGGCCGACGACGCCAGCGCCCGTTCCGACGCCAATCGTTTCAGCGCCTCTCGGGCCGGCATGGTGCCGACCCCCAGCTCGGTTGCTATACGGCGGATGGAAATGGAGTCGCCGGGCACATAATCGCCGACGATCAGCCGCCACTTCAAGCGTTGATAAACCTGGGCATTGAGCGGCTCCTGAAGGCGCTGGGGCGCGACCATGTTTATACTGCGCTCTTGCTTGCTCACGTGTCGTTCACCCGGGCGATGAGCGACTGCGCGATCGCATGGGAAGCGGGCGATTCATTTGGCTGCAACCATATATTGATCCAGCCAGTCCGTTCTCAAATCCGGCACGGATTTCAGCAGCAGCTCGGTATACTCATGGTGGGGCGGGGCCAGGATGTCCTGGATCGTTCCCTGTTCGACGATTCGTCCGTTTTGCATGACGGCCACCGTGTCCGCTACTTTGACGATGGTTGAGATGTCGTGGGATATGAACATGTATGCCACGCCGAGTCTTTCCTGAATCTCGCGCAACAGCTCGAGAATCGCCTTGGCTACGACGGTATCCAGGGCCGATGTGATCTCATCGAGAATGATCAGCCTGGGTTCCGCCGCCAAGGCACGGGCAAGATTCACCCGCTGCCTCTCACCGCCCGACAGCTCCGCGGGAAAGCGGTTGGCGTAGGAGGCGGGAAGTTCAACCAATCCCAGGATTTCAGCCACGCGATTGTTGATTTGATTGTCGTCGAGACCAAAATAAAATTGCAGTGGACGGCCCAGGATCTTTCTAATTCGGTGTCTTGGGTTGAGCGCCACGTCCGCCATCTGGAACGCGAACTGAATGTGTCTCAGCTCTTCCCGGCTGCGCTTTTCAATAGCGGCACCGAGTCGTTGGCCGTTCAATTCGATTGATCCCTGCGCGGGCGGCATCAGTCCGGCAATGACCCGGCCGAGCGTCGTCTTGCCTGAACCCGACTCACCGATGATGCCAATCGTGCGCCCCTCCGCAATTGAAATGTCGATGTCGCACAGCGCGATGAATTCCTGATTCGGGCCGTAACCGGCGGTAACATCGCGCACCGCAAGAACAGTGGAGGACGTCGGCGTACCGTCGGCGGTAGAGGCTGCGGCATGCCTGGGCGCTGGTGGCTGATCGGGCATGACGTGTGCGGCGGAAATCAACAGGCGGGTGTATGACTCCCGCGGGATGGAGATGATCGCTGCGGATGGCCCGTACTCGACCATTTCACCGTCTTTCATCACCAGGATGTCGTCCGCGATCTGCGCCACCACCGCCAGATCGTGGCTGACGTAGATAGCGGATGTTTTGTTCTCCCTGATCAGATTCTTGAAGGCACGCAGAACTTCTATCTGCGTCGTGACGTCGAGCGCGGTGGTGGGCTCGTCAAGGATCAAGAGCTTGGGGTCACAGATCATCGCCATCGCCGCCATCATTCGCTGCAATTGTCCGCCGGAGACCTGGTGGGGGTAGCGATGGCCTATGCTTTCCGGGTCCGGAAGATCGAGCTGTGCATACAGTGCGGTCGCCTTCTGCCTGGCCATATCCCGGCTAAACAGTTTCTTGATCAAGGGGATTTCTATGACCTGAGTGTCGAGGGTCAGCGCACTGTTGAACGACGCCGCGGCGCTTTGCGCCACGTAGGAAATGTTTACGCCGCGTAGCGTTTGCAGTTCCTTGAGCGTGCACTTCAGAACTTCTTCGCCGGCCAGAGTGACCTTACCGCCCGTTATCTTCAGCCCGGCTCGCGCGAAGCCCAGACAGGCGTGGGACACGGTTGTCTTGCCGGAACCCGATTCACCGATGAGCGCGATGACCTTGCCGGGATCGATGGAGAAGGAGATGTCCTTGACAATTGGCGTCAGCACCCCTCGTTTCGATTGTGCGCTGACACAGAGCCTTTCGACCTGAAGGATTTTTTCGGTCACGATTCGGGTATCGACTGTGAGCCGCGCCGCCGGCTCTACAACCGCCAGTCGACGAGCATGTTGATGGAGATCGTCACCAGAGCGATGCACAGTGCCGGGTAGAGCGGCGCGAAGGATCCGAACAACAGCGCTTGTATGTTCTCCTTGACCATGAGCCCCAGATCCGCATGCGGCGGTTGCACGCCCAGGCCAAGAAAACTGAGCGCCGAGATAAACAGGATGGCATACGTGAAGCGAATGCCGAATTCTGCCCCCAGCGGCCCAATCGCGTTGGGTAAGAGCTCGTGCCACATGATCCAGCCGAGTCCTTCACCGCGCACCCGCGCCGCTTCGATGTAATCCTGGACGACGATATTCATGCCCAACGCGCGGGCGACCCTGAACACCCGGGTAGCGTCGATAAGCGCCACGGTTATGATCAACACGCTGAATGAAGATCCCAGGCTGGATATGACGATCAACGCAATCATGATGGATGGAAAAGAGATCAAGGCGTCCACGATGCGGCTGATCAACGTGTCTACCCAACCACCCAGGACCGCGGCGATGAATCCAAAGGTGGACCCGATGAGAAACGCGAGCAGGGAGATAGCCAGCGCCACCGACAACGTGACCCGGGTGCCGTATATCAAGCGCGACAGTATGTCGCGGCCCAGGAAGTCACCACCGAGGATCATTTGCTCATTGGAGCCAACGAAGCTCGAATCGGTCAGGATCTCACCTTCGCCATGGGGTGCGATCAACGGTGCAAAGAACACGATTATCACGAAGCCGGCAAGGATGATAAGGCTGCCGATGGCCGTCGGAGTCAGATCCGCGATCAGTTCTCTGAACAGAGATCGGTATTCGGAGCGCGCGGCCTCCTCCGTCATTTCGGATGCCTCAGGCGCGGATTTGCCAGGATGGAAACCACATCCGCGAATAGATTGAGCAATACATACACCGTGCAGAAAATCATGGCGCAGACCTGCACCACCGGAATATCGCGGGTGTTCACCGCTTCCACGGTCAAACGTCCCAATCCGGTAAAGTTGAACATGGTTTCGATCACGACGATACCCGAGATGAGGTAAGCCAGGTTCAGCGCGATCACGTTGATGATCGGTCCGAGCGCGTTCGGCAGTGCATGCACGACCAAGATTCTCCAGAGCGGGACGCCCTTCAAGACGGCCATCTCTATGGCGGGCGAAGCCAGCACGTTGATGATCGCGGTGCGGGTCATGCGCACCATGTGGGCCAGCACGGTGAAAACGAGCGCGGATACCGGCAAGGCCAGTATCATGACGGTCTTGGTAAAGCTCGTGTCGGGTTTCAGGTTTGCAATCGCGGGAAACCAGCCCAGGGATACGGAAAAAATCAGCACCAGCACGATCGCGACCAGAAAATCCGGCACCGATATCAATGTCAGGGAGGCACTCGAGATGGTGCGATCCAGCCAACCGTTGGGTCTGCTGGCGGCGACGAGGCCCAGCACCACGGCCAGAGGAACCGCAACCACGGCGGTAGACGTTGCCAGCAAGAAGGTATTGGCAACGCGTTCTGCGATCAGATCGGCGATGTCCGCGCCGCTCGCCAGCGAGGTTCCCAGATCACCGGTAAGCAGGTTGCCGAGCCAGCGCAGATAACGAACCACCGCCGGATCGTCCAGACCCAGACGCGTTCTGATATTCGCAACCAGTTCCGGGGTCGCGCCCTGGCCGAGGATGGCCTGCGCCACATCGCCCGGGAGAATTTCGGTGCCGATGAAGACCAGCGCCGAGACGACCAGGAGGATGAGTGCGCCGATGAGCAATCGCCGGCCGATCAAGGTCGTCAGTGCCACGATGCGGCCCCCAATCAGCTCCCAGGGAAAATCAAACGCCGGATGTCAGCTCCGCCCAGGGGATGGCGCAACGCAGCGCCACCCCCTGGCGCCGAACCGAACCCGGACTCAGGCGTTGATCCAGACCGTGCGCGCCACCTGGTAGAACCCCAACGGTCCCGAAGAGTGCGGTGTAATACCTTGCACTTCGGCACGTTTGGCATCGATGTAGTCCCTGAACGCACAAGTAATGTGTCCGCCCTCATCCTGCAGCATGCGCTGCATTTCACAGTACATATCCTTGCGTTTGGCGAAATCCTTCTCCGAACGGGCATCCACCATCAGCTTCTCGAAGCGTTCGTTGCTCCACTTCGTTTCATTGTAGGACCCGCCGCTGGCGAAGGCGATCGAGAAAATGAGATCCGGCACCGGACGTGCATCCCACCCCGATGCACATATGGGTTTCTGTATCCACACGGAAGACCAATAGGTATCGGCAGGCGGCTGAATCAGGTTCAACTTGATGCCGGCCTTGGCCGCGGTCTGCTGATAGATCTGGGCAATTGAAACCGAGCCGGCGCCGGGCACATCAGAGGTATAGTAATCCAATGGCTTATTTTCCAGCCCGGCCTTCTTGATATGGAAGCGCGCCTTGTCAGGATCGTAGGTGCGTTGCGGGATCTCGTCGCAGTAGAACGGATCGATCGGCGCAATCGGGTGGTCGTTGCCGATGCTGCCGTAACCCTTGAGCACATTGTTCACCACCTTCTCGCGATCGAGCGCGTACTTCAGCGCCAGGCGCACGTTGTTGTCGCTGGTCGGCGCGCGATCGAGCATCATGGCAATGTTCAGGAAACTGCCGCTCTTGGCCCTCAGCACGTCCACCGCGGAACTGCTTTCGAGCAGAGAGACGACCTTGGGGTCGAGATCCAGCAAGACGTTGATGTCGCCGGCCACCAGCGCGTTGACGCGAGCGGTGATGTCGCCGATGCCGACGACCTCGATTTCATCGACCCACGGCCCGTCGCTGCGCCAGTAATTATCGTTGCGTTCGAAAATGTAACGTGAGCCGGGCTTGAAGTCCTTCACCTTGAACGGACCGGTGCCGGGCGCCGTGGTGGCAAAATCCTCGTAGCCGTTCTGCGTGATGTGAACACGCGTATCGCTCAATATGATCGGGAAGTCCGCGTTGCCGCCCGCCAGTTTCATGCGTACGGTGTGCTTGTCCTCCCTTTTCATCTCGGCGATTTGTCCCATATAGGCTTTGGCCGGGGATTCGGATTTCTCGGCAATATGGCGTTGATAGGAATAAATGACGTCGTCGGCCGTGAGTTCTTTGCCGTCGTGAAAGGTCACGTCCTTGCGCAGCTTGAATACCCACTGCGAGGAGTCGTCGTTCGAATCCCAGGATTCCGCCAGCCACGGAATCGGCTTGAGGTCCGGGCCGCGGTTCACCAGCAGATCGTAGACGGTAAACCCCATCAGCAGGTTCGACGTGGAGTAGAACTTCGTGGGATCCAGAGAGTCCTTGGCCTGAGCAGCCTCCCCGCCAATGACGATGCGCCCCCCTTTCTTGGCGGTTGCCGCGTGAGCGGCTTGTGACATCAGCCCGGGAATGGCCCCCGCCGACACGCCGGCTGCCACCATTCGGCCCATGAACTCACGCCGGGTGATGTGTCCGTGAATCAATTCTTGAAGAAGAAAATCGCGCTTGTCAGACATCGTTATTGCCTCCGCCTTCTTGTACAGGTAGGTATTCTCCAGGTCCCAAGTTTCGCTGCAGTGGTTCTTTTGTGGATCTGTGATCACGCATCATAGACTATTGTCTGTCGGAATGAAAAGTGGATTGATTCAACTGTCTTTCTGCGCTTTCTTTTCCAGAGGAAAGCATATATAAATTGATCCGGATAGAAAGTGTGATCACATATTTTGGAAGATGAGGCCCCACGATGAAGTCGGCCGTACAGGTTGCGGTAATCGGCGGCGGAGTAACCGGGTGCAGCATCCTCTATCACCTGGCCAGGCTCGGCTGGACCGATATCGCCCTGATCGAGCGCAGCGAGCTCACCTCGGGTTCGTCGTGGCACGCCGCGGGCGGCCTGTTCGCCGTGACCGCGCCCAATACGGTCGCCGCGATCCACAAGTACACGTTCGAAATGTATCCCGAGCTGGAGAAGGAAAGCGGGCAGTCCTGCGGCTTTCACTTTACCGGCGGGCTCAGCCTGTGCCGAACGCGGGACGAGATGGACGCGTTCGCCGTGATGTCCGGGGCGGTGCGCAGGCTGGGTGTGGAATGTGAGTTCGTGTCACCCGGCGAAGCCCGGGATCTTGCTCCGGTGCTCAATACCGCGCCATTGGTCGGCGCGCTGTGGGAGAAAAACGGCGGACACGTTGATCCCGCCGGCGTCACCCAGGCCTTCGCCGGCGCCGCGCGGCGACTCGGTGCGGTTATCTATCGCGACTGCCCGGTAGTCGAGACCAACCCCCTGCCGAACGGCCACTGGCAGGTGGTTACCGAGAACGGCACCATGGAATCCGAATTTGTCGTCAATGCGGCCGGGCTGTGGGGGCGGGAAGTGGGTGCCCTGGCGGGAATCGAGCTGCCTTTGATACCGGTCGAGCACCATTATCTGGTGACCGAGTCCGTTCCCCAGATCGAATCCATGGCGGGCGAGCTGCCCCAGATCAACGATGGCGAGGTGAACTGCTACTCGCGTCAGGAAGGGCAGGGATTGTTGCTCGGCGCTTATGAGGGCACCTGCACGCATTGGGCGGTAGACGGGACGCCGCTCGATTTCGCACATGAGCTATTGCCGAACGACCTGGATCGGATTGAGTGGAACCTCGAGAGATCCATCGAGGTCCTGCCGTGCTTGGCCGAAGTCGGCATCAAGAAGGTCATTAACGGCCCGATGATCATGTCGCCGGATATGGGCCCGCTGCTCGGGCCGCACCCTGAGTTGCGCAACTATTTTTGCGCCAACGGTGTGATGGTGGGCTTCAACCATGGCGCAGGTATCGGCAAAGCGATGGCCGAGTGGATCGTCGAGGGTGAACCTTCCTTGGACATGAGCTGTTGGGACGTCGCGCGTTTCGGCCCATGGGTTTCGAAGGCGTACACGAAGGCGCGCACGGCCTATTTCTATACGCACAGGTCCGACCGTCACTACCCGTATCAGGAATATGCCCCCGGCCGGCCGCTGATCAAACCGCCGGTGTACGACAAGTTGGCGCGCGCCAACGCGGTGTTCGGTGCCTCCTTCGGGCTGGAACACCCGCTGTGGTTTGCCCCTGACGGCGTGCAAGCCGTCGACAAGCTGTCATTCCGCCGCACAAGCTGGTTCAACCCCGTGGCTGACGAGTGCCGCGCGGTGCGCAATGATGTCGGTTTGTTCGAGTATTCGGCCTTTGCCAAGTTCGAAGTGAGAGGCCATCGTGCCGAGCGCTGGTTGAACACCCTGCTCTGCAACCGCATGCCGGCTCGAATCGGGCGCACGGTGTTGAGCCCGATGTTGAGCGCGAAGGGACGCCTGATCGGAGATTTCTCGGTGACCCGTCTCGGTGAACAACGGTTCCTGCTGCTCGGCGCCGATGTCATGCGCAATGCCTATCTTCGCCACTTCCGCCAGCACCCTGAAGAGGGCGTAGAGGTGCTGGACCTCTCCGAGCGTCTCTCGGGGCTGCACATCGCCGGCCCGGCCGCGCAAGCGCTGCTCGGCAAGCTCGCGCACGACGATGTCGCCACTTGCCACTTCGGCTTCATGAACGGGCGCGTGATGGACATCGGCCCCGTTCCCGGTGTCATCGTGCTACGCCTCTCGTTTACCGGTGAGCTCGGCTACGAGCTCTATTGCGCACGGGAGCAGCAATGCACGCTCTACGATCTGCTCGTCGCTGAAGGCAAGCCGTTCTCACTCAGGCTTGCCGGCACGCGGGCGCTCATGATGACGCGCCTGGAAAAGAGTTTTCCCGCATGGGGGCTGGAATTGTCACCCGACTACACGCCTGATGAAGCCGGAGTGGGCCGCTTCGTGTGTTTGGACAAATCGGACTTCATGGGCCGCGACGCGGTGTTGAGGCACAAGGCAGCGGGACCCAGAGAGGTACGTGCGACGTTCACGGTGGATGCCGATCAGGCCGATGCCGTGGGCGACGAGGCGATTTTCCGGGACCGCGAACGGGTCGGTTACGTGTCGTCGGGGGGCTACGGCGCCCATACCGCCAAGAGCATCGCGCTCGGCTATATCAGACCGGAGACATTCCAGCCGCAGGCCGAATACCGGATCGAAATCCTCGGCGATAGGCGTGCGGCGCGCCTGCGCACCGAAGCCCTGTTCGACCCCCGGGGCACGCGGATGCGCACCTGACACGGGAGGTGGCAGGGATCCTCGATGCCAATGTACACGCTGTTCTGTTCACCGAATACCTATGCCATGAGTGCCCACGCGATCCTCGAAGAGATCGGTGTCGATTATGCAGTCCAGTGGGTAGAGCTGTTCCAGAGTCAACCCGATGCGGCGTTCCTCGCCGCCAGCCCGCACGCCCGCGTGCCGGCATTGTTGACGGATACCGGGACCCTGTGCGAGACCGGGGCCATCGCGTTCTATCTTGCCGAGCGCCATGCGCCGGATCTGCTGATTGCCGCTGACGAGCCCGCGCGCGGCCGATTCCTGCAGTGGTTCCACTACCTCGCGAGCACCCTGCAGCCAGAGGTGATCATGCAGTTTCACCCGGAATTCTACGCCGCCGAGCCTCGCGATCAGCAACGCCTGAGGCAGGCCTCGATGCGGCGGCTGACGAAAGTGCTCGGCGTCCTCGACGCGGCGTTGCGCCCCGGCCCGTACTTTTTCGGCGATCGCCTCTCAATCTGTGACTTCCTGCTGTGCCTGCAGGCGGTGTGGCCCGAGATCCATGCGCGCGACATCGCCCGCTTCCCGGGGTTGCAACGCTTGGTCGAAACCATGCGGGAACGGCCTTCCGTCAAGCGTGTGCTGCAGGT
>CAZSDY010000079.1:0-14623 GCA_964605765.1 uncultured Ectothiorhodospiraceae bacterium
GCGGGGTGGCCGCTCGCCGGCAGGGCAGCGGACTGCGCAACGTGTGGCGCGGGCCGCGCATCGGCGGCGTAGCGGCACGGAGCAACTGACATGCCACGCGATTCCCGATTCGACGTGTTGTTCGAGCCGCTTGCCATCGGACCTGTGACGGCGAAGAACCGCTTCTACCAGGTGCCGCACTGCAACGGCATGGGCAGGCGCTATCCGCTTGGCGAGGCCGCGATGCGCGGGGTCAAGGCCGAAGGGGGCTGGGGTGTGGTGTGCACGCAGGAATGCGAGATCCACTGGAGCTCCGATATCGAGCCCGTTCCCGATGCGCGGCTGTGGGACGACGAGGATATTCCGGCGCTCGCGCGCGTGGTGATCGCGACCGGCGCGACGTGGCGCCGCGAAGGCATCGGGCGGCGCCACCGAAGCCCGGTGCCGGGCAGCGACGCGGTCCACGTGTACACGCCGGACGACATCGCGCGCGGCGCGAGCCCCGCCGGCCCGGTGCTCGTATTCGACGACGACCACTACTACCTCGGCGGCGTGCTGGCGGAGAAGCTGCGCCTCAGCGGTCTCGAAGTCGTTCTCGTCACGCCGGCGCCGGTTGTGTCGGCGTGGACCGTCAACACCATGGAGCAAGCGAGGATTCAGCGACGACTCATCGAGTGCGGCGTGGACATCCGTTGCAGCCGCGACCTCGCCGGGATCGGCCCGCGGTCTGTCGAGACCGCCTGCGTCTACGCCGGGCGGCGCGACACGATCGCCGCGGCCTCGGTGGTCATGGTGAGCTCGCGCGTGCCCGACGATGCGCTCTATCGAGAACTGACGGACGACGGCGCCGCGCTCGCGGACGCGGACATTCGCAGTGTGGATTGTATCGGCGATTGTCTCGCACCCTCGACCATTGCCAATGCGGTGTTCGCCGGCCATCGCTACGCACGCGACTTGGACGAGCCCGTTCGCGACGGTCCGCCCGTCAAGCGCGAGCCGGTCGCGATGTAAGCGGCCTCGGCGTGTCGGGGTGGGGGCCGGCGAAGCTCAAGGGGAATTGTGACGCGATGCCGCGTGAACAACAATGAGGTCTAAGGAGGGTTCAGACCATGAATGATACGGTCAGGGCGAACGGTGATCGGGATTCGCTTGGCGCGTTGATCGCCCGCCGGCGGCCCGGTTTCGCGCTCGAAGCCGCGTTCTATCGTTCCGCGGAGATTTACGCGCGAGACCTGGAGCGCATCTTCATGCTCGTTTACTCGGACCACGCGGTGATCTACCGCTTCTCCGCGAGCCGCGTGCAGCAGTGCGACATGGAGATAAGCTGGCTCGTCAACGCAAACGCCGTCGAGGGCCGCGACTATGATCGCGATCGCCTGGTATGGCTGTGGGATGTCACCAGCAAGGCGGACAAGCGCATCATCGACCATAACCAGACGGGGGTTAACTCGCGCTTCTACGAGCCGGGCCCGTTCTCGCAGATGGAGCGCCATACCGAGAATTTCGTGCAGTGGTACCTGGGTGCCATCGCCGAGACGGCCTGAAGGGGTCGCGCTTCCGCGCGCATCGCTTCGCCGCTATTGCTCGCGCGCCTCGATTCTGATACGACCGGAGTCCGCCGCAATCGGGAGGCGGGCTGGAGCACACATGAAAATCGGATTGGTCGGCATACCCGGCAGCGGCAAGAGCACCGTGTTTGGAGCGCTCACGGGGCTCGAGGTGGAAACGGGCTATGCGGCGCGGAGCGCGCGCGAGAACGTGGGCGTGGTGAAGGTGCCCGACCCGCGGGTGGACGCGCTTGCCGCGATCTACAAGCCGAAGAAGACCATCTACGCCGAGATCGCGTTCACCGATCTGGGTGCTGGTCACGAGCACCGGCTCGATCGCAGCGCACTCAACGCCATGCGCGGCGTCGATGCGCTGTGCCAGGTCCTGCGCGCGTTCCCGGATCCTGCCGGCGAGCGCGCGGATCCCCTGGCGGAGCTGAAGGAGCTGGAGGCCGAGACACTGCTCGCCGATATGGAGGTGGTCGAGCAGCGCATCGCACGCTTGGAGAAGGAGCACAGCCGAACACCCGAGCTCGGGCTGCTGCGGCGCATACACGAGGCCCTGGACAACGAGCAGGCGATGCGCTGTCTCGACCTTTCGACGGAGGAGGAGAGGAGTCTCTCCGGCTTCGCGTTTCTGACGCTGAAGCCGCTGCTGCTGGTGCTGAACCTTGCCGAGGACGATCTGGCATCACCGGTGCCGGCGGACCTCGAGCGCGAGGTGACCGCGCGCGGGCTGGGGCTCGTGACCCTGTCGGCCGCCGTCGAGATGGACATTGCGCAGATGGAAGCCGCGGAGCAGCGCGAGTTCGTCGAGTCGCTGGGGCTCGCGGAACCCGCCAGGAATCGCTTCATCCGCGCGGCATTCGAGCTCATCGATCTCATCTCCATGCTGACTGTCGGGCCCGACGAGTGCCGCGCGTGGCCGGTCGCGCGAGGAATATCGGCGCCGCACGCCGCGGGTCGGATTCACTCCGACATAGAGCGCGGCTTCATCCGGGCCGAGGTGGTGCCCTGGGAGGCGCTGGTCGAGCGCGGCAGCGAGGCCAAGTGCCGCGAGGCCGGCGTGTTGCGTGTCGAGGGCAAGGACTACGTGATCCAGGACGGCGACGTGGTGAATTTCCGCTTCAACGTGTGAGGCCGTGCGCGTCTCGGCGCTCCCCGCGCATGGCGCCTTGCTCATGTCCAAGGGCTCGCATCGCTGCGACCGCGTTCACCGCCAGCCGGGCCAGGGTGCGTTCGAACGCGCACAGGCAAGTCGAATGAAGACATGGGGCCGAAACTAGGCTAGTGTCCGCCCGGAAAGAACTGCTCCCGCCAAGACGCAGGGATCGCCAAGCGATAAGCAAGTGCAATGGAGCTCACGCGGAAGTGGTTTCCTGGCGTCCTTGCGCCGTTGGGAGAGAAAGTTTGACATGTTCGGGCACCAGGCCAAGTTCGCCTCGGTGCTTGACAGCTAAGCGGGGCAATGGGTTGATGACAGACCGATCAGCACAGCGCAGGCGCAGCACACGGCGTGGTGGCGGGCGTGCCGGCAATCCGCGCCGTGCGGCGGCCGGACCCGCGGTCAAGCAGACGCCCTGGACCCTGCCGGTCAATCCCGATGCGCCCACCGAACCGCTCGACGCGGACGCGGTGCAGGCCATTCACGACGGCGCCATGCGGGTGCTCGAGGAGATCGGGATCGAGTTCCTGAACAAGGAAGCCAGGGATATCCTCGAGCGGGCAGGCTGCATCGTGTCTGCGGATTCGGGCAACGTGCGCATGGGCCGCGACTTCGTCATGGAGCAGGTGCGCAAGGCGCCGTCGCACTTCGAGATCACGCCGCGCAACCCGGCGAGAAAGGTGCCCGTTGGCGGCAAGCACATGGTGTTCGTCAACGTGTCGAGCCCGCCGAACTGCTCGGACCTGGATCGCGGCCGCCGCGTGGGCAACCGTGAGAGCTTTCAGGACCTGATCAAGCTCACGCAGTACTTCAATTGCATCCACCTCGCCGGGGGCTATCCGGTCGAGCCCATCGATCTGCATCCCTCCATTCGTCATCTGGATTGCCTGTACGACAAGCTCACCCTGACCGACAAGGCGGCGCACGCGTACAGTCTCGGCAGGGAGCGGATCGAGGACGTGATGGAGATGGTGCGCATCGCGGGCGGCATGACCCACGAGGAGTTCGACGCCGCGCCGCACATGTACACCAATATCAATTCCTCTTCGCCGCTGAAGCACGATTTCCCGATGCTTGACGGGGCGATGCGCCTGGCGCGACGCGGCCAACCCGTGTTCATCACGCCGTTCACGCTGTCGGGCGCGATGGCTCCGGTCACGCTGCCCGGCGCGGTGATGCAGCAAACGGCCGAGTGTCTTGCCGCGATGGCCCTGCTGCAAACCGTCAACCCGGGGACGCCGGTGGTCTACGGTTCGTTCACGTCCAACGTGGACATGAAGAGCGGCGCCCCCGCATTCGGCACGCCGGAGTACCTGCGGGCGACGCAGATGTCGGGTCAGATGGCGCGCTTCTACGGCTTGCCGCTTCGTGCATCGAACGCCTGCGCCGCCAACTGCGCGGATTCGCAGTCCGCCTGGGAGAGCGCGTTCTCGCTGTGGGCGTGTGTCTCGTCGCGGACCAACGTGGTCTACCAGGCCGCCGGCTGGCTCGAGGGCGGGCTGTGTGCGAGCTACGAGAAGTTCGTCATGGACTGCGAAACCTTGCAGCAGATGATCCGCTACATGGAACCCGTCGCGACCCGAGACGAGGATCTCGCCTTCGAGGCGATCCAGGAGGTCGGATCCAGCGGCCATTTCTTCGGCACCAGCCATACGCTGGCGCGCTACGAGACGGCCTTCTACGCGCCGTTCCTGAGCGACTGGAGCAACTTCGAGAGCTGGCAGGAGCGCGGCAGCGTGGCCACGCCCGAGCGCGCCAACAAGCTCTGGAAGCAGATCCTGGCCGAGTTCGAGCCGCCGCCCATGGACGAGGCCATTCGCGAGGAGCTTCAGGCCTTCGTCGCGCGGCGCAAGGAAGAAGGCGGCGTGCCCACGGATTTCTGAACGCCGCGGTCGGCGGGGCGGATGCCCGTTCGAGCTGTCTTGCGCGGCACGCCCCACGATTTCGTTCTTTCCCGTGCTCGGGTACCATCGTGGAAAGGCCAGTGCCTGCGCCACGTGATCGGAGGAGAAAGCCATGACCGCGAAACCGGCAACGCGTGCCCGCACAAAGGCGTCCGCGGCGCTCCAAACCATCCCCGCGCGCGGCGGCAAGGCGGCGCGTCTCGGCAACGGCCGCAGCGTCGAGGTGATCAATACGCACGGCTACCAGGTGGTCGATTTCTGGGCATTCAACGCACGTGACATCCGCGAGTTCATGTCCATGGAGCACACGCGGCCGTCGATCCGCAAGCTCACCCCGGTGCCTGGCGATCGGCTGCTCAGCAACCGGCGCCGGCCGATGCTGCGCGTGGTCGAGGACACCACCCCGGGCGTGCACGATACGACGCTGGCGGCGTGCTGCCCCGTGCGTTACAAGCTGCTCGGCGCGCGGGGCCATCACGACAACTGCCAGGAGAACCTGTTTCGCGCGCTAAAGACGCTGCGGCGCACGCCCCTCGAGGTGCCGTGCCCGTTCAACCTGTTCCAGAACACGCGCTATCACCCGAGGCGCGGGCTGGAATTCAAGCCGCCCGCGAGCAAGCCCGGCCAGTTCATCAGCTTCGAAGCCGAGATGGACTGCATCGTGGTGTTCTCGGCCTGCCCCATGGATCTCGTGCCCATCAACGCCGGCGCCCCCACGGAGGCGCACTTCCGGATCGTCTGACGTGTTCGGTCTCATCAACGCGGTCGTGGCCTTGCCCGGCACGTTCGGCCTCAGCAATGTGGTGGACGCCCGCGCCAAGGATGCACCCTGTATCGCAAGCCCGGACTCGCGCCTGTTCCTCGACGCCATCCATCCGCCGACGGCCGGTCACGCCAGCGTGGCACGCGCCGCGCTCACGGCCATACCCGCGCCCCCCACGCGGCTGCTCGCCGGCGTGGTCTGATGATGCTTGCCACCGCGCGCCGCCGACTGCGCGCCTGACGGCACCCGGGCGTGGCGCCCTGCAGGCCCCTGGAAGGCGCCAGCCGGTCTCTTCGTCTCTGGCACCCCCCACCTCCACCGTGCGTTCGCACGCGGGCGCGGTGCGTGCGTTTCACCGGCTGATTGTCGGGCAAAGCGCGCTCGGCGTCGCGGGACCCGGCGGGCCCGGCAAGACCGTGGCCGGTGCGACGCCGTGGAGTCGGTCGCCCACCAACGCCGTGGCCGCGAAAGTCTTGTATGGCATATTCTGACCAACTAGACTAGACCAAGATGCGGTCGTGTGTTGGGGCAAACGCCATGAAGCAAGTCAATATCTACGAGGCGAAAACGCAGCTATCCAAGCTGGTGGACGCAGCGGCCCGAGGAGAAGAGATCACCATCGCGCGAGCCGGCAAGCCCGTCGCGCGCCTGACCGCGTTGGCGCACGAAGCGCGGCGACGCAAGCTCGGAGTGCTCGATGGCCGTTTCAAGATCCCCGAAGATTTCAACCGGCCGCTGCCTGACGATGTGCTGCGAGGTTTCCTGGGTGACGATTGATGCGGTTGCTGGTCGACACCCATCTGTTGCTCTGGGCGGTTTGCATGAGCGGGCGACTCCCGGACAAGGCGCGTTCTCTCCTGGAGGATCCGGCAAGCTCAGTGTATTGCAGCGTGGCCAGCCTGTGGGAGATTGCGGTCAAGAACGCCCTGAAGCGGCCGGACTTCCAGGTTGAGATTGCCGAGTTCCGTCGTGCCTTGACTGAAATGGCGGTCACGGAGCTGCCGGTCATCGGTACGCATACGGAAAAGCTCGCTCAACTGCCCTCGATCCACAAGGACCCCTTCGATCGAATGCTCATCGCCCAGAGTATGGCGGAACCGCTCATACTACTCACCAATGACACGCTGTTGGCCGAATATTGGGACGGTGTAATGCTGGTATCGGGGTGAGGGGATTTCCCCAAAACGACGATCTCGACGCGGCTCGATGCGTGCCGCCCGGCGGTCAGCGTGCGCCCGGTGCCGGCTGACGGCTTTACCATCGCGGGTCCGCTGCCCGGTGCCGAGGGCCTGTATCTGGTTGCCACCCACAGCGGCGTGACCTTGTCCCTGGTGATCGGAGAGCTGATCGCGGATTCCGTGGAGCGCGGCAGCACGGCGCCCGCGCTCGGGCGCGAACGCTTTCCCGGATTCGCGTAGCACCGGCGCGGGCGGCCACGCGGGTTCGCCGCGGCGCTCTCGCCTCGGGTCCATGAGACGCTCACCCGGACAATCCCCGCTCCCGCGTGCCCGCATCGAGCGCGCGGATCGGGCGAGTTCCGCCTGGTGGCGAACGGCGAGAAGCTTGCGTCCCGTGCTCGCCTTGATCGCGGTGCGAATGTCAGTTGTGATGGTCCGACCCCGACCGTCCCGCCTTCCGCGCGCCGCGCACGGCATGCGGCGGCAGTGCTCCCGTGATCGAGGCGGGCATAGGCCGTCACCGAGACCAATGAATAATTATAATTACAGGGCGATATTCAAGTTGATATTATTTATTATGTAGTTAATAATATTGATACACAGCAACAGAGCAAAGAGAACTTATCCCGACCGTGGACGCGCTCGATCTCAATTGCATGAAGTGCGGCAGACAGATGGACATCGTACAGATCAGTTGCCGGGGCTGCGGGCTGAGCGTGACGGGGCGCTTCGGGCCGACGGCCCTCGCCAGGCTCTCGCACGCGGAGCAGGCCTTCGTCACGGCCTTCGTGCGCGTGCACGGCAACATCAAGAAGATGGAGCGGCTCTTCGGGGTGAGCTACCCGACCATCAAGAAGGGGCTC
Organism: uncultured Ectothiorhodospiraceae bacterium; assembly: GCA_964605765.1. GTDB lineage: Bacteria > Pseudomonadota > Gammaproteobacteria > HK1 > HK1 > CAZSDY01. The sequence goes on from CAZSDY010000079.1 coordinate 7,400, forward strand.
AACGAGCTCGCGGCCAAGCTCGATGCCGAATTTCAGCCGTCCGAAGACCCGGGTACCGTTCTGGAACGCATCGAGCGTGGCGAACTGAGCGTGGCCGACGCGCTGCAGCTTCTCGATTGAGGTAGCGCGAGGACGCAAGCTCAACCTCATTCCTCGACAACAGGGGACCCAAACATGGAAGCGAATGAACGCAAGGTGCTGGAGATGCTCTCCGAGGGCAAGATAACGGCCGCCGAGGCCGAGGCCCTGCTCGACAAGGTGGGCAAGGCCGAATCGAAGCCCGCCTCCGGCGAGGCGCCGGCCAAGGCCGGCGGCCAGGAAAACGGCCCGCCGCGCGGCCCGCGCATCAACGTCAACGTGGGTGGTGGGCTGCTCGGCAATCTGGGCTCCATGATCGAGCAGACCACTGCCTCGATCATCGAGAACGCCACTTCCCACGTGGACGGTGTCGTGGATGCGGTCAAGGACAAGGGCTGGGGGGTGGACGTGAAAGTCGGGGGCGAGGCGCCGTCACCGGAGGGCGAGAAGCCCGCGCCGGGCTCGTCGAGCAGCTCCTTTTCCGGCGCTTTCGGCTTCGCTACTCCCGGCAAGACACGGGTATGGAGCGCGACTTCTGGCGGGGACGCATCCGCGCGCGCTACCGGCGGAGGCGCAACCGCACGTGCTACCGGCGGTCGTGTCAGCAGCCAATCATCCGGCACCAATGTGAGCACTCACTCTGGCGACGACATGGTCGAGGGGGCGAGGACCGTCCATGTTCCCCAGGTTTCCGGCGCCGCGTTGCGGGTGCGCTCCAGGAACGGATCGGTCAGCGTGCGTCCCGGTGGGGGCGAGGAGGCCGTCATCGAGGCTGTCATCCGCGCCGAGAGCGAGGAGCGGTTGAACGACACGCGGATCTCGGTAGAGCGCCTCGCCGACGAGACGCTCGTGGTCGAACCGGTGTGGCCGGAAGGCGGGCCGCGGCCGAGCGAGGGCTGTCGCTTCGAGGTGGCTATCGACCAGGTCCGGGGCATGGAGATTCAAACGACAAACGGGGCCATCGAGGTCGAAGGCATGGCGGGCAATGCCGAACTCGACACCGAGAACGGCGCCATCACCGTGCGTTCGCACGAGGGTGCGGTGCGCGCCACGAGCAGCAACGGTGCCATTACCGTGGAAGGGGCCGGCGGCGCGGTGGTCGCACGCACCGCCAGCGCCCGCATCGATATCGCGGCCGAGGGGCCGGTCGAGGCGAGGACATCGAACGGTGCCGTGTCGGCCGTGCTCGGTCCGGACAACGAAGGACCCGTGGACGTGGCGACGAGCAACGGTGCGATAAGTCTCGACCTGGGTGGGGCGTTTCATGGGGCCCTGAAGCTCAAGACCAGCAATGCCAATATCGACTTCAACCAGCCCGGGAACGTGCAGGTGATCAAAAGCAGCGCTACGTCCGCACGCTTGCAGGCCGGCGAGGGCGGATCGGACTCCTCGGCCAAGACCAGTAATGCCGGCGTGCGCGTGCGGTTCACTGGCTGATTGTCGGGCAAAGTGCGCTCGGCGTCGCGGGACCCGGCGGGCTCGGCAAAACCGTGGCCGGTGCGACGCCGTGGAGTCGGTCGCCCACCAACGCGCTGTTCGCGAAGGTCTTGCTTGGATCTGATTGATCGGACCGCCGGGAGCAACAATCTTGGGGACAACGCCGGCGCATGATGGCGGGGCTTTCGCCGAGCGCTTCGACATGGTGGTGGTGGGCGCCGGCGTGGTCGGCTGCGGCGTCGCGCACGCGATTGCGCTGCGCGGCATGCGCGTGGCGCTCGTCGATCGCGCTGCGATCGGGCAGGGCACCAGCGCGCACACCTTCGGCTGGGTGAACGCGACGTCCAAGGTCAACGACGAGGCGTACCATCGTCTGAACGCGCAAGGCTGCGCCCGCTTCCGTTCGCTCGCCGCACAGTGGGGAGCCGCGCGTATCGGCCTCAACCCGAGCGGCGCACTCGAGTGGGCGAGCCCGAGCGACGGGGGCACTCGCCTGCGGGCTCTGCGCGAGCGGGCCGAGCGGCTCGAAGCGCTCGGCTACGGCGCCACGTGGGTGACTCATCGAGACCTCATCGGACTCGAGCCCGGCATGCGCTTCCCCGAGTCGGCCGAGGGCTTGCTCGCGCCGGGGGATGGCTGGCTGGACACACCCCGGTTCCTGGATTTCCTGACCGAGCAGCTTCGAGCGGCGGGCGGGCGCGTGCTCGAGCATTGCCGGGTGCGCGAGTTGCTGCTCGACGAGGCGGGAACGGTGACCGGTCTCGCCACCGATGCCGGTGCCCTGCATGCGCCCCGGGTGGTGCTTTGCACGGGCGCGGCTACGCCCGAGGTGCTGAGCGATCTGACGGGTTACGATGCATTTGCGATACGATTTCCGCTGCAGCTCGCGCCGGGCTTGCTGCTCGAGACCCCCGAGCACGGTGGCGAGTCCCCGCGCCACGTCCTCTATTGCGCCGACGCGCCGGAGCTGCACATGCGGCGCACCCCCTCGGGTGGTTTGCTGATGGGGGCCGACGACGTCGACGGCTGGATCGACGAGAGCGCCCGATCCGAGGCGATGCAACGCGGCGCGCGCGAGCTGTTGCGCCGCGCCGGCAGTTTTCTGGACAGCTTCCCCGGTGAGGCGCTGCTCGATGCATGCCGCTCGGCGGTCAGCGTGCGCCCGGTGCCGGCTGACGGATTTACCATCGCGGGCCCGCTGCCGGGTGCCGAGGGCCTGTATCTGGTGGTCACCCACAGCGGCGTGACCTTGTCCCTGGTGATCGGAGAGCTGATCGCGGATTCCGTGGAGCGCGGCAGCACGGCGCCCGCGCTCGGGCGCTGCGGTCTCGAACGCTTTCCGGGATTCGCGTAGAAGCGGTGCGCGCCGCGGTCAGAAATCTTCTTCGGCTTCCGGACTCGCGCTGTCGGCGACGCGATGCCGGATCGGCTCGAGCGCGAGCAGGTAGGTGACGATGGCTCCGCGGTCGTTGCTCGTCAGATGTGCCAGCATGCCATCGACGACCTCGGCCATGAGGCCGCCGGCGTAGTCGCCGTCCGGCTTGCGGCCCTTGCGCAGGTAATCCATCAGGTCGGCACGGTCCCACGAGCCGATGCCGGTCTCATGGTCCGGGGTGATGTTGGGCGCGGTCTCGCCGTCCGGGCCGTCGCGTGTGCCGGAAAAGCGCTGGTCCTCGATGATGGCGCCGAGGCGATTTCTCGGGCTGTGACACTCGGCGCAGTGGGTGACGGCTTCGACCAGATAGGCGCCCCGGTTCCACGTGCTCGAACGTGCACTGTCGGGCTGCCAGGCGCCGGGCCGGAAGAACAACCATTGCCACGCCCGGTTGGCGAATCGCAAGCGCAGGAACCAGGGGATCTGGTGCGCGCGGTTGGCCGCCGCCGCCGCGGGCACGCTCTGCAGATAAGCATACACGGCGAGCATGTCCTCGCGGCGCATGCGCGCGTAGGCGGTATAGGGAAACACCGGGGCATAGCGGCGCCCGTGCGGTCCTTCGCCGCGGGCTAGGGCGGCGAGGAATTGCCGTGTGCTCCAGGCGCCTATCCCGGCGTTGTCATGCGGGGTGATGTTGGGTGAATAGAAGACGCCGAACGGCGTGTTGATGGCACGCCCGCCGGCGAGCAACGCGCCATCGTTCTCGGTATCGGTGTGGCACACGGCGCACCCCGCCGCGCGCAGCAGGTACTCGCCCTTGCGCAGTTCGGGATCGGACGGCGGTGATTCGTCCCCTAATGCCGCCTCGGCCGTGAGAACCAATGCGCCGAGCAGTGCCAGCGCCGAGCGCATCATGGCCGCCTGCCCGAATCGCCTCGGGCGCCGATACGGCGGGATCAGTTTTTCTTGACGCGGTACTTCTTGTGGCACGCGCCGCATGCGTCACCGGCGGCCTCGAGCCGGGTGGCAATTGCCGGGTCGTCTCCCGCCTTGATCGCTTCGAGCAACGCCGCAGCCGCGTGTTGCATGTCGCGCGCCTTGCCGCGGAATCCTTCGAAGTCGCTCCAGATAGCCGGCTTGGCGCGCGTCTTGTCGCCATCCGTTTCGTGCCCGAAGGCATCGATCACCAGATCCGAGACGTCGGACAGCGCCTGGGCGTGCATCAGCATGTCTTCCCGCTTGCCGGCCTGGCCGCCCGCGACCTGGAACAATGCGCCCAGGTGGCCGGATTGTGCCCGCATCAATGCCTGGCGGTACTTGATGATGGGCTTGTGCGCTTGCTCGTGGGCCATGGCAGGGACGGAGAAGAGCAACAACCCGGTCATGGCGATCTTCAATACATGCATCAGGAAACCTCCTCGAAACGATCCGCTGGAGTGGACTCGCGCGAAACGGCATTCTCTTCGCGCCGGACCGCGAGCGCAAGCAGGCGCGGGCTTTGTCTCGCGCCCGCTCGATCCGTTAGCGCACGGTTACTCCCCCCGGGGTACGCCGCCGAGCGCGTAACCCGTAGACTTGGCGACAGGCGCTATCCCGCACTGCGGGCAAGCCCCGGCAATTTCTTCACGGGAGGGTCATAGCATGCTTACGTTGCCATTCGAAAAGCAGGAATACGAGGCCCGCATCGAGGCGGCTTGCGCTCGCCTGGCCGCGGCGGGACTCGACGGGCTCATCCTGTTCCGCCAGGAGTCCATGTATTACCTCACCGGTTACGACACGGCCGGCTACTCGATGTTCCAGGCGGGCTACCTGGGCGCCGACGGGCGAACGGCGCTGCTCACGCGAACCGCCGATCGGCTGCAGTCGCGCATGACCTCCATCATCGAGGACGTGCGCATCTGGTATGACCGCGAGGACGCGAGCCCGGGCGACGATCTGCGCGCCATGCTCGACGACTACGGCTGCCGTGGCAAGCGCCTCGGCGTGGAGTATCACGCGTATGGTTTGACGGGACAGCGGGCGAAGATGGTCGATACGGCACTCTCCGGCTTCTGCCACCTGGTGGAGGCGACCGATCTGGTGCGCGAGCAGCGGCTCGTGAAAAGTCCCGCCGAGCTCGAATACGTGCGCAAGGCGGGCGCGCTCTCAGACCGCATCCTCCAGATCAGCATCGAGCGTACACGGCCGGGCGTTTCGGTGAAGTCCGTGTACGGGGCGATGATGGAGGCGCTCATCAGTGGCGGCGGGGACCCGACGGCAAGCCGTTGGCCGATGGGAGCCGGCGAGGCGGCGCTGCTGTGCCGCTACCACACCGGCGACGAGACTGTCGGTGCGAGCGATCAGGTGATTTTCGAACCGGCCGCGGCGTACCGGCACTATCACGCCTGCCTGATGTACGACATCCTCACCGGCGACGTGGCGCCGCGGCACCGGGACATGAACGGGGCCTGTGCCGAGGCCATGGACCGGTGCCTCGACGCCCTGCGCCCCGGCGTGACGGTCGGTGAGCTTTACGATGAGTACCAGCGCACCATGGACCGAAATGGGTTCGGAGATGCGACGCTTGCCGCGTGCGGCTACACGGTCGGTGTCGCCTATCCTCCGAGCTGGATGGACTGGCCCATGCTGTGGACGGGCAACCCGCAGGTGGTCGAGGCCGGCATGGTGTTCTTCATGCACATGATCCTGCTAGACCGCGACGCCGGCTTGAGCATGTGCATCGGCGAGACCGCCATCGTGACCGAGGGCCAGTGCGAGCGGGTCAACCACGTGCCGCGCGAGATCATCGCAAACTAGCGCTGCCTCATGCGTTGTAGGTTGAGGACGCCACGTCGCCGCCCCGACCCGTCCAGTCGGTGTGGAAGAACTCGCCGCGCGGCCTGTCGACGCGCTCGTAGGTGTGCGCGCCGAAGTAGTCGCGCTGCGCCTGCAGGAGGTTCGCGGGCAGCCGCGCGCTGCGGTAGCCGTCGAAAAAAGCGAGCGCCGAGCCAAAGGCGGGCGTGGGAATGCCGAGCCTGACACCAAGGCACACCGCTTCGCGCCAGCCCGCCTCGGCGCCGCGCAGCGCATCGCTGAAGTAGGGGTCGAGCATCAGGTTCCCGAGCGCCGGATTGTTCTCGAACGCCTGCTTGATGTTGCCCAGAAAGCGGCTGCGGATGATGCACCCGCCGCGCCACATGAGCGCGATGGCGCCGTAGTCGAGCTGCCACTGATACTCGACGGCCGCTTCGCGCATCAGCATGAAACCCTGCGCGTAGGAGATGATCTTGGAGGCGTACAGGGCGTCGTGGATCTGTGCGACCGCGGCGTTCGCGTCCCCGGTGAAGTGCTGCGGGGTGGCGCCGAGCACCGGCGCTGCCTGCTCGCGCTCGACCTTCATCGCCGAGAGGCAACGCGCGAAGACCGCCTCGCCGATCAGCGTCAGGGGGATGCCTAGCGACAGCGCGTCGATGCCGGTCCACTTGCCGGTGCCTTTCTGCCCGGCGCTGTCGAGGATCTTGTCGACGAGCGGCTCGCCGTCCTCGTCCAGCTTGCCGAGAATGTCGGCGGTGATCTCGATGAGGTAGGAATCGAGCACCCCGTGGTTCCACTGCGCGAAGACATCGCGTATCTCGCCTGGCGCGAGCCCGAGGCCGTCGCGCATGAGCTGATAGGCCTCGCAGATGAGCTGCATGTCCCCGTACTCGATGCCGTTGTGCACCATCTTGACGTAGTGCCCGGCGCCACCGTCGCCGACCCACTGGCAGCAGGGCTCGCCATCGACCCGCGCCGCGATGGACTGCAGAATCGGCTTCAGGGCCGGCCACGCCCCGGGGTCGCCTCCCGGCATGATCGAAGGGCCGTGACGGGCGCCATCCTCGCCCCCGGAGATGCCCGTGCCGATGTAGAGCAGGCCGCGCTCGGCGAGCGCGCCGGCGCGCCGCGCGGTGTCCACATAGCGCGAGTTCCCTCCGTCGACCACGATATCACCTGCCTCGAGGTGCGGGACGAGGCGGGCGAGCATATCGTCGACGACCTCGCCTGCTCTGACCATGAGCATCACAATGCGCGGTTTCGCGAGCGCGCCCGCGAGCGCGTCGAGGCTGTGACAGCCGATGACACGGGTGCCCCGCGCCGCGCCTTGCACGAATCGATCGGTGGTATCGGTCGTGCGGTTGAAGACCGCCACGCGATGGCCGTGATCGTCCATGTTGAGCACCAGATTACGGCCCATTACGGCGAGCCCGATCACCCCGATATCGGCTTGCGGCATTGTCCACTCCCAAGGAACGTTCCGGGAGCGTAGTGTACGCGATCACACGTGCCCGCCCCCGCGCCGTGGCGCATTGCCGAGG
>CAZSDY010000080.1:0-14408 GCA_964605765.1 uncultured Ectothiorhodospiraceae bacterium
TATTCGATGAGCGAGATCTCGGCATCGGGATTGCCGAGTATGTGATCCCTGTCGCTCGACACCGGGCGCACGCGCTTCGCCTTCGCCATGGCGGCCTGCTCACTCGCGCCGCGCGCCGCCCTGCGCTGGCGCTCGATATAAGCCTCTATGCCCTTGCGGATCTGCTCGGCGAGAAAGTCACTGTTGCGAATCTCGTCCATGATCTCGCGCTTCAGCCGGCGCACAAGCTGCTCTTCGTCGACACCGCTGGCGGAAGCCCCTCCCTGGGCGGCCGGCGCGGCGGGGTTCATGAGGAACATCGCGGCCAGAGCCGCGGCCGCGAGTGTGCGGTGAATGAGACGTGGCATGATCCGGTGCTCCTGTTGCTCGGGTACTCGCTGCGCGACGCGGATTGCGCAGCGCCGCCCTGCAGCCTCCGCGACCATAAGCGCTGCGGCACACGGTGTGCATTACAATTTCGTATAGTTGCGGTCATCGTGCCCCAACACGGACACTGCAAACTGTTCTCATGGCGACTCACCCGGCGGCTGCTCGCCGGCGCCGTTACACCGCGAGGTCAAGACCATGAAGATGTTGATCATCGAGGATGATGCGGAGACCGCGGCATACATCGCGAACGGGCTCGCGGAACACGGTCACACGGTGGATCTCGCCGCCAGGGGACACGACGGGCTGTTCTTCGCGACGGGCGAACCCTACGACCTCATGGTGATCGACCGCATGCTGCCCGAGGTCGACGGTCTGACCATCGTGAAGACCATCCGCGGCGCCGGGATCCGTACCCCGGTACTGTTTCTCACTGCGCTCGGCGGCGTGGACGATCGCGTCACGGGCCTGGAAGCGGGCGGCGACGACTACCTCGTCAAACCCTTCGCATTCTCCGAGTTCATGGCGCGAATCAACGCGCTCGCGCGCCGCCCGCCCATCGGCGCCGCGCAGACCGTGCTGCGCGCCGGCGACCTGGAGATGGATCTGCTCAAGCGCACGGTCAGACGGCAGGGACAGAACGTCGATCTGCAGCCCCGCGAGTTCCGCCTGCTCGAATACCTGCTGCGCCACGCGGACCAGGTCGTCACGCGCACCATGTTGCTGGAGCACGTGTGGGACTTTCATTTCGATCCGCACACGAACGTGGTGGAAACGCATGTCAGCCGGCTTCGCGCCAAGGTGGACAGACCCTTCGAAGCGCCGCTCATCCATACCGTGCGCGGCGCGGGATACTCCCTGCGCCCGCCCGGCTGATGCACCCGCGCACGCTGCTGCGCTCGGCGCCCGCGCGCTATGCCATCGCGTTCTCGGCGCTTTCCACGCTCGTCATGGGCTCCTTGCTGCTCGTTGTCTACTGGTCGATGGTGTCGCTGCTGGAACGCCATCTGGAGCAGACCATCGAGCAGCAGTTCCAAATCCTGCGCGATGACATCGAGCAGCACGGCCGCGAGGCGATGATTGCGTTTGTCGCGCAACAAGCGGATCAGCAGCGCTACGAGCCTATCTACTTCCTCGTCCAGGACGCCAGCGGCACGCGCCTCGCGGGCGACCTGCCCGTGGCACAAGCATTCGAGGGATGGCGGGACATCCCGGCGCCGGCACGGCTCGGCACCTCCACCTTGCTGCGTGCACGTGCGGAGCACCTGGACGACGATACCTTCGTGATGGTGGCGTACGACACCAAGGATCTCGCGGAGAGCCGTGAGCTCATCTTGCGCTCGTTCGGCATTGCGCTCGCCGCCACCGTGCTGCTCACGCTGAGCGGTGGTCTCATCATCAGCGCCGCCCTGCTGCGGCGTGTCGACGACATCAGCACCACTGCCGGCGCCATCATGCGCGGCGATCTCTCGCAGCGCATCCCCGTCGCCGGCAGCGGTGACGAGATTGACCGGCTCGCCGCCGGCCTCAACCGCATGCTCGCACGCATCGAAGAGCTGATGGTCAACCTGCAGCACACCACCAGCGACATCGCCCACGATCTGCGCACGCCGCTCGGACGGCTGCGCCAGCGCCTGGAGGGCAGCCGCATCAGGGCGCGCAGCGCTGCGGAGTACGAGACGGCCATAGATGCCGCGATAGACGACGCCGACACCATCCTCAAGACCTTCGAGGCGATGCTGCGCATCGCGCAGATAGAGGCCGGTGCGCGGCGCGCTCGCTTCGATGACATCGACTTGAGCGCCGTTGCGGACAACGTGGTGGAGGCCTTCACCGCGGTCGCGGAAGACGAGGGCAGACGAATCGAGGCGCACATTGCGCCCGGCGTGCCGGTCCACGGAGATCGTGAGTTGCTCACCCAACTGCTCGCCAATCTCATCGAGAACGCGCTCGGCCACACGCCCCGGGGCACGACCGTAGACGTGTCATTGACAAGCGAGCACTCCGGCATCTGCCTCGCCGTGCGTGATGACGGGCCGGGCATTCCCCCCGCCGAGCGCGAGCACGTCCTGCAGCGCTTCTACCGGCTCGATGCAAGCCGCTCGACGCCGGGCAGCGGGCTCGGCCTCAGCCTGGTCGCCGCCATCGCAAGGCTGCACGAGGCAGACGTCGTGCTGGCCGACAATCACCCGGGCTTGGCGGTTAGCGTGAGCTTCACGGCCTCGCCCACCGTGCTGCACGGCGCGTCCGCGGAGCCGAGGGCTGCCGCACGATCGGTGTCGGTGCCGCCTTGAGCCACAGCCGCCATAACCCCGACGCCGCACGTTCACGGGGGGATGGCCGCGCGTGCGCCGCGCTGTCAGACCTCGCCTTCGGCAATCGTACGGCGGCGCTGAGCCTCGTCGAGCACCAGCAGGATGCGTGCCAGATGCGCGACATCCATGTTCGACCAGCCGGCCGTGACCGCGCCGTTCTTCCACAGCACCCCGAGCGCGACCGCTTCGATGTCGCCGACGTTCTCCAGCCCGCTGCTGAAGATCTCGGCGGGCGTCGCACCATGAAGACTCTCAATCTTGCTCATCGATTCACCTCGGTTCGTCCAGGCTCGCACGCCCGGCCAGGGGCACATGCATTTTCTCTCGCACGCGAGATTACCGTATTGCACGGCGCGAAGCGCCCTGACCACGGGTTCGCGAAAGAATGACTCCATGCCTTTTACCGCCCATCCATCGCGCCGGCGGCGTTGCTCGTTCGGCAACATGCGACGACTATGCCCCCTCCTCGCGCCTTGCCAGTCGGGCGCCTCGACGCTCCAAAACATGGAGTTATTCTTTCGCGAGCCCTAAGATCGACGCTCGGTCAACCGGGGGACATACTTGAGCGGCTCGACAACCAGGATTCTGCTGCTTCGCGCTTTCCTGGGTATGTGCCTTCTTTCCTCGCCCGCGATACACCCCCCGGCCGCCGCAACGCAGCTCGACACCGTCCCTGGACTGCTCGATCAGAACAATCTTCAAGGGGCATCCCGGCGCCTGGAGCGCTTCCTTGCAGAGCATCCCGGCAACGCCCGCGCGAGGTTTCTCGAGGGTGTTCTGCTCACCGAGCAGGACCGGGCGGATGACGCGATGAGAATCTTCAAGGCACTCATCGCGGAGTTCCCCGATCTGCCCGAGCCGTACATCAATCTGGCGGTGCTGGAAGCCGCGCGCGGCAACTACCAGGCGGCAAGCGAAGCGCTCACCGCGGCGCTCGGCACGAGCCCGACTTACGCGGCCGTGCACCGCAATCTCAACGCAGTCTACGCGCAGATGGCGAGAAGTGCCTTTGCGAAGGCCATCGATGCGGATGTAAATAACCCGGCTCGCGGCGAGCGCATGATGCTGATTGAGCAGTTCGGCGAAGCACAGAGCAGGTGGCCTGCCGAGCGAGCCATCGCGCGCGGCGCGCCGCAACAGGCCGCCATGCGGAGCGTGTCCACCGCCCTCGTGCCGGAAGATGCACCGCCGCCTCGCAGCACCGGCGTGGACCCGAACGCCGTCGCAAGAATCCTGGCCTCGGTGCAAGGATGGCAACGTGCCTGGTCGTCGCGCGATGTCGAGGGATACCTCGGTTTCTACGGACATCACTTCTCCCCACCAGCGGGGCTTTCCAGGCGCGGCTGGGAGGCGCGTCGCCGCCAACGAATCTCCACGCCCTCGTTCATCGAGCTCACCATCAGCGATCCGAGCGTGGAAATGGTGGCGAATGACCGCGCCCGAGTCAGCTTCGTGCAGATCTACCGCTCGGACACCTTCGCGGGGCGCACCAGGAAAATCCTGTGGATGGCAAGAGCGCCGGAGGGTTGGAAGATCGTCCGCGAGCTGACTCCCAGGTAGCCTGTCGTCGAACCCGCGGTGGACCCCGTCCCCTCGAGCGGCGTAACTCCGGACACCCGAGCCAATTGTCCGAAAAGCAATCATGTGTATATACTTTACACATTGGTAATAAAGGTGTGTAGCACGTGGCGGTACGCGTACAAGTGATACTCGATGAACAGGAACGCGAACGGTTCCGGCGCCAGGCGCTGGACGAGGGGAAATCGCTGAGCGCATGGCTGCGCGAGGCGGGCCGAGAGCGCATGGCAGCCCGCCACGCGGAGGAGCGCCTGCAGACCAAGGCCGCGTTGCAGCGCTTTTTCCGGGCGTGTGATGAGCGCGAGCCCGGCAAAGAGCCCGATTGGGAGCAGCACCTTGCCGTCATGGGTCAATCGCGCGGCAGCGGCGCCAGCGCGACGTGATTTTTGTCGACACGAACGTCTTCATGTACGCCGTGGGACGGACGCATCCGCTCCGGGAGGCGGCGCGCGAGTTCTTCGAGAACTGTCTTGACGAGCCCCGACAACGGCTCTGCACCTCGGCCGAGGTGCTGCAGGAGTTGCTGCATGCCTACTTGCCCGTGCAACGACTGGGTACCCTGGATGCCGCCCTGCATCTGGCCCGGTCATGCACCGATGAGATCTGGCCGATCGAGACCGAGGACGTGCTCCTGGCGCGCAAGCTGTGCGATCGTCTGCCGGCTCTGAGTGCGCGTGACCTGTTGCATCTTGGCTGCTGCCAGCGCCGCGGCGCGCGGGCGATCAAACCCTTCGACCGCGCGCTCGCTTCCGTGCTGTTGCCCGTTCGCTAGCCGCTGCGCGCTACCCCCTCGGCCCTAGCCCGGCCGAGCCGGAACCGAACAGGGCATCGAGCGCGAGGCGTTGCGCCGGATCTCACGCCGGATAATGCACGCCCAAGACGCAAAGCACGCAAAGGTGGCGCGGGTATCCCTGATCACGGAGGCATCACCGGTGGCGTCAACTGCCGTATCGAGACAGATTGCCGTCCTTGGCGTGCTTGGCGGCTTTGCGAGAGTCATTATCATCATGCGCTATCCACCGTTTCCCCAACAGCCTCGATTCCTTGTCGTTTTGCACAAGAATTCACTGGTAAGGGACTGATCGCGTGCGCTGCGCCAGCAGGTACTCGATGCGGCTCTCGAGAAGCCCGCCGCTCAGCTCACCGAGATGCACGTCGCGTATGACCCCCTGATGGTCAATGAAGACGGTGGTCGGCAACCCGATGCCGCCGAAGCGCTCGTAGACGCTGGCACTTGGCCCCGAGGGCGCGCCGCCGGGCGCGGCATCGAGCCACATGGGATAGCCGATACCGATCGATCGCGTGTAAGCCGCGACGGTGCGCGCATCCTCTCCCACATCTATGCCGATGATGCGCACGCCGCGCGAGGCATACGCCTTGCCGACGGCGTCGAGTAGCGGCATCTCGCGCCGGCACGGGGGACACCAGGTGGCCCAGAAGTTGAGCACCACGATATCGCCGTCGAGACTGCTGAAGCGCACGGGCTCGCCGTCGAGCGTGCGCAGGCTGAAATCGGGGACGGTGTCGCCACGGCGCAGGGTGTCAGGCTCGGCGAGCAGCAGCGTGACGCCGAGAAGAGTACCGAGCAGCAGCGCGCCACCCGCGAAACCGGCTCCCAGCACGGCCAGATACTGCAGCCGCTCGACAAGCGCCCGGCGTCCGATGCGCCAGGTGGCGTAGGCGGCCGCTGCCCCCACCCCCGTCCACCACAGGTAGCCCGGCTGCCACACATAGAGCGCGGTCCAGGGTGCCGCGCGATACGCGCTCCAGTACAACGCCACGAAGCCGAGGCGCGCACCGGCAAGCCCGATCCAGGCCGAGTGCTCGGCCACGCGCAACGACCAGGCGGCATCGAGCGCCGTGGCGCGCGCAATGCGCGACACGAACCAGATCGAGGTGAGCAGCGCGAGCATGACGGCCAGCGGCAAAATGGGCAGCAGCAGCGGCCCAAGACTTATCGCCTGCACCACCCCGGCCTCCCGTAGGAGCGGGATTCATCCCGCGAACTTTCCAGTGCACCAAGCGCCGTGCCATCCGCGTTCGCGGACTGAAGTCCGCTCCTACAGGGCACCTCGTTCATGCTCATGGGGAGCCGCCCGTCTCGCGTCCGATGGCGCGCTCTACATGCGCCGCAAAGCGCTCGGCCTTCACGAAACCGACCACCCTGAACTGTGGGCGCTCGCGACCGTCGGGGCCGAAGAACAATATCGCCGGCGGCCCGAACAGGTCGAACTGGCCGAGCAGCGCCTGGTCCTCGGCGTCGTTGGCCGTCACGTCCGTGCGCAGCAGCACCGCGCGCCCGAGCGCCGCGCGAACGCGCGGGTCGGAGAACGTGTACTTCTCGAGTTCCTTGCAGCTCACACACCAATCGGCATAGTAATCGAGCATGACGGGGCGGCGCTCGGCAACCGCCACACTGAGCGCCTTGCGAAGTTCCCCGGGTCCCTTGACCGCCTGGAACTCGAGCTCGCGATACGCCACGCTGCCGCCGCGCAGGGAAAGGCCGCGAAGCGGATCGAGCGGGTCCGTCGCACCGCCCGCCGCTCCCACCACGAGAACGGCGCCGTAGACCCCCAGCATCAGTCCGGCACCCTTGGCAAGGCGCCGCCAACGCCCGGCACCGGTTGGCAGCCGGTCGAAGGCGCCCATGAAAACAGCGCTCCCGATGGCGAGTGCAGCCCAGGCGAGCATCGCCACCGGACCGGGGACGACGCGTTCCATGAGGTAGATGGCAACCGCCAGCAATCCCACGCCGAAAACCGCCTTGACGGTCTTCATCCACGGGCCTGCCTTCGGCAGAAACTTGCCCGCCGAGGTGCCCACCACGAGCAGCGGGGCGCCCATGCCCATGCTGAGCGCAAACAGCGCCACCCCACCGAGGGTCGCGTCCCCGGTCTGCCCGATGTAGATGAGCGCGCCGGCGAGCGGGGCCGCCACACACGGCCCCACGATGAGCGCCGAGAGCACGCCCATGACGAGCGCGCCGGCATAAGTCCCCCCGCGCCGGCGGGCGCTCAAGCGCGCCAGCGCGGATTGCCACGCAGCCGGCACCTGCAGGTCGTACAGTCCGAACATGGAGAGCGCAAGCGCGACGAACACCAGGCTGAACGCGCCGAGCACCCACGGGTCCTGGAACACGGCCTGCAGATTGGCGCCGGTCAGCCCCGCGACGACGCCCGCCGCGGTGTAGGTCGCCGCCATGCCGAGCACGTAGGTGAGCGACAGGGAAAACGCACGCCGCGTGTCGAGATTCGCCCCCTGGCCCACGATGATGCCCGACAGGATGGGAATCATGGGGAACACGCAGGGTGTGAACGTGAGCAGCAACCCAAAGCCGAAGAAGGCCGCAAGCGCGAGCCACGGGCTACCACCCGCCAGTGAGCGCGCGATGCGGTCCTGCTCGGGAAGCGCGCCCACCACCTCCCCGGCACCAGACCCGGCGCTCGCCCGCCCGCCGCCCGGCGGCAGGGACAGCACGACCTGCTTGGTCATGGGCGGATAACACAGACCCGCATCGGCGCAACCCTGGTAGCCGATCTCAAGAGTCACATCGCGCGCGGGTCCGGCCTCGCGGGAGAGGTGCACCGCCGCCTCGGCCTCGTGATAAAACACGCGCATCGCGCCGAAAAACTCGTCGACCTTCTCCTTGCCGGGTGGAAGATCGACCCGCGCCACGGCGACGCCGGGCGGGCTGTCGGCCGTGAAGCGGAACTTCTTGCGGTACAGATAGTAGCCGTCGGCGATGTCAAAATGCACCGAGACGGTATCGGCGCCCTCGACGCGGGCGCTCATCACATAGGCGGCATCCGGATCGAGAAAAGCGTTCTGCGTTTCGGAGCCGAGCAGGTCGGCGCCGAGCGCCTGCAGTGCTTCCAGCGGACTCGCCTTCGAGGAGGGCGGCGCTGCCGCGGGCGGCGCGGGTGCCTCTGTAGCGCTGCTGCTCTCCAGGCCATGGCCCGCGAGCAGCAGCGGGGGCCAAAGGAGCAGCCCCGCCAGCAGGAACCCGTGCAGTTGAGGTCGTACCAAGCGCCTCTGCGTGTCGTGTCTGACGAGTGCCCCTACAGAATACCGATGCTTCTCTCGCAAAGGCGCAAAGACGCCACGAAACCATTCCAGCGTGGGTTCAATGATGATCATCTTTCCGTTCGCGATGCTTGCGTCGTGGCGAGAGTTTCCCTGTATGGACTGACACCCTCTAACGGGGAATGCCCGCCGGCCCTATCGTGGTCAGATTTGCCTTGCGCAGCAAGCCCTGGTACTGCCTCCCCATCCGATGCGCCTGCACCTGCGCCATGAAATCCATGGTCACGACGACGATGATCAACAGTGACGTGCCTCCGAAGTAGAATGGCACGTTCCACTCGAGCCTCATGAACTCGGGCAGCAGGGCGACGCTTGTCAGGTAAAGGGCGCCGCCGATGGTCAGACGACTCATGACGCGGTCGATGTAACGTGCGGTCTGCGCGCCGGGACGCACGCCCGGGATGAAAGCACCGGATCGCTTGAGATTGTCGGCGGTATCCTTGGGGTCGAAAACCAGCGCGGTATAGAAAAAGCAGAAGAAGATGATGCCCACCGCGTAGCTGATGATATAGACGGGCTGCCCGGGCGAGAGCGTGCTGGACAGATCACCCAGCCACCCGAGCCCCTGCGCCGATCCGAACCAGTCCCCCAGCGTGGCGGGAAATGGGCGGTCTGAAGGGATCGGGTGGATGAATGTCCTCGAAGCGGCGCTCGTCGAACGGCGAGGACCATGGGATGGACCCAGCGGTGCCCTGGGACACCAGGCCCGTCAGGACGGCGCAAGGCCTGCAATCGGCGCCCGGATGGTCCGCCGTACAGGACTGCCCGCCGGCACCGCCACCGGGATCGGCGGTGACGGCAGGCACCGGCTCATCGGGAAATCTATCGGCCGCCCACGCACCGTTGGCGGCGCTTGTCGACAGGCTCAGCAGCACAGCGAGAAAAATTGACCACTTCATGTCGATCGCGTCATGGACGGCGCCGGGCGTGAGGGATAACAGGTCGTGGCGGGCAGAACGTTCAACTGCCGCTCTGAACCGCGCTCCACAGGCCTTCGATGATGGTCATCGAGGCCCCCTCGGGACGCGCCTCAGTGCTCCCGTCCCGCACCGCGCAGGACTTCATCAATTCCGAGTTGCCACGGTACATGCCGAAATTGCGCCGCACGGCCTCGCCCAGATCATCGTTCAGCGCCACGAGCTCGGCCCTGGGCATCGCGCGGATCGCCTCTATGCTGCTCGCCGGCAGCGCGTTGACGAGAGTATCGACAGCGCCCTGGCAGGTGGCGGGCCACTGCACTCGCTTGGTCGCCGAGGCAAACGTCGAGGCCGCGCCGCCGGCAAGCAGCGCCAACGCCAGCAGCGCGGCCAGAGATCTGATTCTGTTCATCTGTTTCCCCTGTGCATGGATGACCTGGATGCGCGTGAGTTTCACCTCGGAAATTCGCGCCGGTCGCGTCCGCCGCCATGACATGACGCCGACGCGCCCTTCAGGCTGGACCTGAATTCTCCGCAATAGTTCCCCTCGAGGAAGCGCCGAAGCACAGGCCTTTCACGATTGCCGGAGCGTCACATGGCGTGCTTGAGCGTCGTCGCGCTTCTACCGCACCGGCATCACCCGGCAACGGCGTCGCGCGACAGCGCACCGCGCGCGCAACGCCGTAATCATCGATCTTCACGCTCTGCACGCATCAGGCCATCGCGGCCATTATCACGGGCCAAGGTGACCGTTTGATGGGCGTCGGTATACGGCTTTGTAATCCACGATGTCGGCCGGTTGCCGTATCGGCCGTCCCGGATACGGGCATGGACGGGTCAACGGGTAATCAGCGTGCCATGGGCCGCGCATCGGGTTGCCGCGCAGGGGATGTGCCGTCCCCTTCCCGTGCGCCACACCCGCGACGAATCCTGCGCGGACGGTAAGAAAAAAAAACCAGGCACGGGTCTCCTTGCGCTACTGTACGGTCTCACCAATGCACTGGTATCGGCGCCTCAGCTCTGGAGCTCCGAGACGCCGGCGTAGAGCGCCAGCGCCTCGGGGTTCGCGAGCGCCTCCTTGTTCTTCACCTCGCGCTCGTGCACGACGTCACGCACCGCGAGCTCGACGATCTTGCCGCTGCGGGTGCGCGGGATGTCAGCCACCTGGATCACCTTCGCGGGCACGTGGCGCGGCGTGGCGCTGCGCCGGATGTGGTCCTTGATGGCGCGAATCAGCGCCTCGTCGAGCGTGAGCCCGTCGCGCAGCCTGACGAACAGCACCACGCGCACGTCGTTGTCCCAATCCTGGCCGATAACCAGCGCTTCCAGGACCTGGTCCATGCCCTCGACCTGACGGTAGATCTCCGCGGTGCCGATGCGCACGCCCCCCGGGTTCAGCACCGCGTCGGAGCGCCCGTGCATGACGATGCCGTCGTGCTCGGTGAGCGTCACGTAGTCGCCGTGGTGCCACACGCCGGGATAGCGCTCGAAGTAGGCGGCGCGGTAGCGCCTGCCGTCCGGATCGTTCCAGAATCCCACAGGCATGGACGGAAACGCGCGCTCGCACACGAGCTCGCCCTGCCGGCCGCGCAACGGCTTGCCGGCCTCGTCGTACACCTCGACCGCCATGCCGAGCCCGCGGCACTGGATCTCGCCGCGCCACACGGGCGCCGTGGGATTACCGAGCGCGAAGCACGAGATGAGATCCGTGCCGCCCGTGATCGAGGACAGGCACACGTCCGACTTGATGTGCTCGTAGACGAAGTCGAAGCTCTCCGGCGCGAGCGGCGAGCCGGTCGAGCAGATGGTGCGAAGCGCGGAGAGATCGTGGGTGCACCGGGGGCGGAGCTCGGCTTTCTTCACCGCGTCGATGAACTTCGCCGAGGTGCCGAGCAGCGTCATGCCGGCCTCGTCGGCAAAGTCGAACAGCACGTTGCCCGAGGGGTGGAAGGGAGAACCGTCGTAGAGCAGCAGGGTCGCGCCCGTCGCGAGCCCCGAGGCGAGCCAGTTCCACATCATCCAGCCACACGTGGTGAAGTAGAAGAAGCGGTCGTCGGGCCTCAGATCACAGTGCAGGCGGTGCTCCTTGAGGTGCTGGATGAGCGTGCCGCCCGCCCCGTGCACCATGCACTTGGGCGCCCCCGTGGTACCCGAGGAGTACAGGATGAACAGCGGGTGGTCGAAGGGGAAACGCTCGAAGGTGAGCGGCTTCGCGGGAAACCCCGCCGTGAAGTCGGCTAGAGTCACGCCGGCGACACCGGCCACCGGATCCTTACCGGTGTAGGGCACCATCACGACGTGCTCTATGGAGGGAATACGCGCCACGACGGCGGCGACGCGATCGCGCGAATCGACGCGCTTGCCGGCGTAGAAGTAGCCATCAGCGCAGAACAGCACCCTGGGCGCAATCTGGCCGAAGCGATCGATGACGCCCTGCACGCCGAAGTCCGGGGAGCACGAGCTCCACACGGCGCCGATGGCGGCACTCGCGAGCATCGCGATGATCGCCTCGGGCATGTTCGGCAAGTAGCCGGCGATGCGATCGCCGGGGCCGACACCGGCCGCGCGCAGCGCCTGCGCGAGCCGCGACACCTGGGCGTTCAATTCCGCGAAGCTGAGCGAGCGCCTGACCCGGTCCTCGCCGCGGAACTCAATGGCGGTGGCCGCATCGTCACGGCGCAGCAGATTCTCGGCAAAATTGAGCCGCGCCCGAGTGAACCAGCGCGCACCCGGCATGCGCTCACCGTCGACCAGCACGCCCTCGGCCTCGCCTTCGCCGATGATGCCGCAGAACGACCACACCGCGGACCAGAACTCGGCGCGATGCTCCACCGACCAGCGGTGCAGGCTCGCGTAGTCGGCAAGCTCGACGCCATGGCGCTCGGCGAGCACGCGCCTGAACGCGGTCATGTTGGCGGCTGCCACACGCTCGGGCGACGGCCTCCACAACGGCTCGCTCATCACGTTCCCCTCCGGACTATCGAATCTTCATGCCACGTCCATTATCGCGCGTCAGGTACCCGCAGATGAAGCCGATCTTGTTTTCATGTCGGGATTCGGTAGTCTTTCCCCCGCATCCACCCGCCCCGGGAGGCCTCGACAAGCCGTGGATAAGTCCACCACGTACCAAGATACAAGGAGCGGACTTCAGCCCGCGAACCTTCCAGAGCCCAGGCGCAAGCCACGCGCCGGCACGCAGGAGCCTACGCCATGAGCGACCCGCATGCTTCGCCAAACCCGTATGAGACGGACCTCGACGCGAACGCATCCAACTACGTGCCGCTCTCGCCATTGAGCCTCATCGCGCGCGCGGCAGCCGTCTACCCGGGCCATCTCGCACTGATCCACGGCGCGCAGCGCTCTACCTGGCGCGAAACATACACACGCGCGCGCCGCCTCGCCTCGGCGCTTACCGCTCGCGGCATCGGCCGCGGAGACACGGTCGCCGTGATCGCGCCGAACACGCCCGCCATCTTCGAGGCGAGCTACGGTGTGCCGATGGCAGGCGCGGTGCTGAACACCATCAACGTGCGCCTCGATGCCGACACCATCGCCTTCATCCTGGAGCATGCCGAAGCGAAGGCGCTGATCACCGACCGCGAACTCTCGGGGGTTGTCGGCAAGGCGCTCGCCAACTGCCCCCGCAAGTTGCTCGTCGTCGACGTGGACGATTCGCTCGCCGCGGGCGGCGCGCTCATCGGCGACATCGAATATGAGGCGCTCCTCGAAGAAGGCGACCCGGACTTCGCCTGGCACGGCCCGCGCGACGAATGGGAGGCCATCACCCTCAACTACACCTCCGGCACCACGGGCGATCCCAAGGGGGTCGTCTATCATCATCGCGGCGCCTACCTCAACGCGCTCAGCAACATCATCGGCTGGGAGATGGACGCGCACCCCGTGTACCTGTGGACACTACCGATGTTCCACTGCAACGGTTGGTGCTACCCGTGGACGCTGGCCGCGGTGGCGGGCACCAGCGTGTGCTTGCGCAAGGTCGACTCCAAGGCGATCTTCGACGCCATCGCCGATCACCGCGTCACACACTTCTGCGGCGCGCCCATCGTGCTCGGCATGGTGCTCAACGCGAGCGAGACGCAGCGGCGCACCTTCGACCACCGCGTCAACGTGATGACCGCCG
This sequence comes from uncultured Ectothiorhodospiraceae bacterium, assembly GCA_964605765.1. Classification (GTDB taxonomy): domain Bacteria; phylum Pseudomonadota; class Gammaproteobacteria; order HK1; family HK1; genus CAZSDY01. The sequence goes on from CAZSDY010000080.1 coordinate 13,401, forward strand.
CCGCGCCGCCGCCCGCCGCCGTGCTCGAGGCGATGGCGAAACGCGGCTTTCACGTGACGCACGTCTATGGGCTCACCGAGACCTACGGGCCGGCGACCGTGTGCGCGTGGCAATCGGAATGGGACGCGCTCGCCATCGAGGAGCAGGCACGGCTGAAAGCGCGCCAGGGCGTTCGCTACCACATGCTCGAGGACCTGACCGTGATGGACCCGGATACCATGCAGCGCGTGCCGGCCGACGGCGAGACCCTGGGCGAGGTGATGTTTCGCGGCAACATCGTCATGAAGGGCTATCTGAAAAACCCCGAGGCAACGGAGAAATCTCTTGCCGGGGGCTGGTTCCACTCCGGCGATCTCGGCGTGCTGCACCCCGACGGCTACATCCAGCTAAAAGATCGCTCCAAGGACATCATCATCACCGGCGGCGAGAACATTTCCTCCATCGAGATCGAGGACACGCTCTACCGCCACCCCGCGGTGCTCGACGCGGCCGTCGTCGCACGTCCCGACGAGAAGTGGGGCGAGACCCCGTGCGCCTTCGTCACCCTGCGCGCCGACGCGCCGGAGACGAGCGCCGAGGACCTCATCGCCTTCTGCCGCGAGAACATGGCGCACTTCAAGGCCCCGAGGACTATCGTCTTCTGCCCCCTGCCGAAGACCTCGACCGGCAAGATCCAGAAGTTCAAGCTCCGCGAGCAGGCCGCGCGGCTCTGAGACCCAAGGCCGCAGACGTACCCCGGGCGCCATGGCGAAGGTCCCCCCTCCCGCACCAGCGGCAGAGGGACGGGGTGAGGGCCTGAGACACGCAACACCACCCCCTCACCCCAACCCTCTCCCCCGGTTCCCCGGGGGAGAGGGGGTAGAGGCGCCGCACGGCTCGTACGGTTGGTGGAGTCCCCGACCTCTCCCGGGCGCCACGGCGAAGAAAAAGGGGACATGCTTGTTTTTGCCCACCGGAGACGGTAACGCGTGTCGTGTGCAAAAAACAAGCATGTCCCCTTTTTCTCCC
>CAZSDY010000081.1:0-14342 GCA_964605765.1 uncultured Ectothiorhodospiraceae bacterium
CGAGGTTGGTCGACGCGGCCTTCACGTCGCCCCAGCGCGCACCATCGGGAATCTGGAAACGGTGCTCGCCGCGCTTGCGGAAGACTGCCTTCTCCTTCTCGCTGAAGGCGCGGCCCTGCTGGCGCTCCAGCTCGGCGATCGCCTCGTCGGCCTCGCACTCGCACTGGTCGCACAGGCGCTTGTAGAACATCAGCGACAGGATGTAGTTCTTGTAGTCCTGCCCCGCGGTCTTGCCGCGCAGAATGTTCGCTGTGCCCCACAGGTGGGTCTCGAGCTGCTGGAGAGTGAGCTTCATGCGTGGCTTTCACTCCGCCTTGTAGTAACGCCGCTTCGGGTCCTGCGGCCCGGTGCCGATCTCGCGCACGAGCCCGCGGCCGACCAGGCGGGCGAGCCGCGTGCGCGTGGCGCGCGGCGTCAGCCCGATCGTCTCGGCGATCTCGCTCGTGAGCCGGCCCTTGCCACCGGCCAGGCGGGCGAGGATGGCTCGGTCGGTCTCGTCGAGCACGGGGAGCCCGACGCGCGCGGTTGCAAGCGTAACCCGGAAGCGCGTGGCGAACTCCTCGAACACCGGCTCCGTGAGGCCGGCCTCGCGGCACGCGGCGCTCATGCGCTGGATGCCGCTGCCCCATTGCTCGATCAAGCCGAGGGCATGGAAGACGCGGCCGATCACGCGATTGCGCAGCTTCGAAACGCCGTGCGGCAAGTCCTCGACCGTGAGGCCGAAGGGCAGGAGGCCCGGGTTCTCGACCTCGAGGCGATTGTCAAAGATCGCGATGCGCAGCGGAGCACCGTGCTGCGCGTAGTCGGCGTGCACGATCGCGTTGATCACCGTCTCGCGCAGCGCCACGGGCGGCAGGCTCCAGCGCTCCTTGCGGCGCACCGGCCCGATCTCGGCCCCGTGGAGCGCGTGCTTCTGCACGAAGGCGATCGCCTCATCGACGGCGCGCACGGGAAAGGCGTGTATCTCGGTGCGGTCGATGATGCGGCTCTTGTCAGTGCCGCGAAACCGGCCGGCCTGAATCCAGGCATCCGGAAAGTGTTGCTCACGGTCCTTGCCAAAGAGGATCATCCCGCCCACCGTGGGCACCTTGCGACCCTGATGGTCCGTCACGAGCCGCAGGGTTGCGAGGTCACGGCGAGCGAGCTTGCGCACGGGGGTGAACGACTCGGAAGCGGCTCGGAAGTCGAGGGCTTCCGAGTCGAGCCCGGGCATCGGCCTCTCGTCGAACGCCTCGCCCCGCGCGAAGCGGCGGAGCTCCTCGATCATCTCAGCGTCGGCCCGCCGGTTGGTGGAGCCCACCCGCACGTACACGCCGCCGTCCAACCCTTCCTGTGCGAAGTAGTGCGGGCGGCTCGGGCTGGGGTGGACCTGCACCGCCAGCACCTGGGTGCGACGCCAGGGCAGAATCTCGATCTCCGGCGAGAGCCGGGGCGCAATCCGGTCGCTGATGAGGTTCGCCAGGCGCTCCTCCAGATCAAGCGGCTCACACACGCCGCGGACGTGCCGGCTCCTGTCCTCGACGCCGAGCAGTAATGTCCCGCCAGCGGTATTGGCGAACGCCATAATTGTTCGGAGCGCACGCCCAGGCGTGGAGAGGTCGCGCTTGAACTCGAGCGTCTTGCCCTCTGGGCGCTTGAGGATCTCGAGCAAATCCATACACTCAGAAGTCTACTCAGAAGCTAAGAGGCGGGTCAAGCTTCCGAGCCCGTTGCCGAGGGCGGTGCGCCGCTTATTCGCGCGCCCGTGAGGAGCTCGCCGGAAACCCTGAGCTCGGCAATTGAGGCGATGAAGTGTACGACTCTCTTCGCGTCTACCCTGCCGGCAAGCATCTGATCTTCTACCTGGCGACGGATGACGGTGTCGATGTCGTGCGTGTTCTTCACGAACGCATGGACCCCATCCGGCACCTGCCGTAAGTCTGACCGTGGCGTTGCCGGTACGCAATTGCGGGACAGGTCCGGTGTTTCCGATTCCGGTGATGGACCCGCCTGCGCTCAGTCAAACATGTCAACTCCGCCACCTATCCTACACGCGCGCTTGCGTTTGCGGACAAGGCCCAGTGGATCGGCGGGGTCCACGCCGGGTGCGAAGGTCTGGGTGCGTTGCGGGTGTGCAACGTCGCAGACCAGACCCAGCCAGGTGTCGAACATTGCCTTGCCGGTGTCCGACCAGGTGTTGTCGAGCAGCGGCGTGAGGTCTGCTTCCGGAAACTCCGGCGCCGTGGCGCCCGTGGCGACGGCGTGGCGCGCGTCGCGCTCGTAGCCTTCCAGCATGGCGGCGGCGGTGTCCGGGAAGTAATGCCGCGGAAAGGGCGGGTAGTCGGCGTAGACCTTTGTCACGTAGCGTCCGACCTCGCGCTTGTACTCCTTGAGAAGGCTGTAGCTGTCGTACTCCGGGTGGCCCTGGAAGAACACATACCTGAACCCGTCGGGGCTCACCGCGAGATGCACGCCCGCCTCCTCGCTCTCGACGAGCACGTGAGCACCGATGCTCTCGAGCTGCTCGCGGGTCACCTCGTAGACGTGCGAGTGGGGCGCATCGAAACGCGTATCGATGTGCTGCACCAGGGGATGCCAGTCCTTGCGTATGCGATGCGAGTACACGCCCCAGCGTTTGGCCGGCAGCTTGATCCGCTCGACGCCGTCGTAGTGCTTGACGACCGCGTGCGTCGCGAGGCACGAGCACAGCGTCGAGCAGACGTGCGTGCGCGCCCAGTCGAGCACGGCGATCATGTGCGGCCAGAAGCCCTCGCGCGTGACGTCCGGGTTCGCCGGGTTGGCTCCGGTGACGAGGAGAGCGTCGAGTCCCTCGCGCTTGATCTGCTCGAAATCCTCGTAGTAGGCCGCCACGTGTGCCGCGGCCTCGCCCGCGCGCGCGAGGCCCTCGACCGTGAAAGGATGCACGTAGATGTGCATGCGCCGGGTGCTGGCGCCCAGCAAGCGCATGAACTGGCGCTCGGTCGCCTGCAGGGCGGCATCGGGCATGAGGTTCAGCAGGCCGATGTGCAGCGCGCGCACCTCGCCTGCGCCACGCGGCGGAGACTCGAGGATCTGCTGGCCCTCCGCCCGCAGCCTGCCAAACGCCGGCAACTCACAGTGCGCCACCAGGGGCATCGAGTCTTGCTCCCAATCAGGCGGCGTCGGCCGCGCCGAGGCTCTCTCCGATCAGCCGCAGGAAGTCGTCTTCGCCGGCCACCTTTTCCACATCGGCGGCCGTGACCGTGTAACCATAGCGGTCCGCCAGCGCCTGATAAAGCGGGCGGCGATGTGCCACGAGCCTGGGGAAGGTCCACTGGGCGAAATCGTCGGGATCGATCTGCGTTTCCGATTCGATGCCGTGAATCCGCATGTATTCGGCGAGCGCCTGCTGCAGAAACTCTTCCTGGTAGTAGAGCGGCTTGGGCGAATCACGGTGGCGCCGGATCAGCTTCTCCTCCATCCCCTCGCCGGCGCGGATGTAGACGATCAGCGTGTGCTCGGCCAGGGCCTCGATGCAGGCACCGTCTTCGAGCTCGCAGATGCTGCCGCCCGCGTCGTTGATGAAGTGCTGGTACTGGTAGATCTCCCTGCCCTTGGTGATGAATGTTTCCACGTCGCGCATGGCGGCGATCTCGGCCTCGTAGTGCAGGCGCTGGCGTTCCTTGAACTCACCGAGGGGTAAGCCGCCACGCGCAGGGTCGCCGACCTTGCCGAGAAAAGTCGAGATGGGATCGAGGTTGTGTATCGTGATGTTGCTCGCGATATAGATGGAATCACTGCGCAGCAGATCGCGAAGATAGCCGACCTGCATCGCCTTTTTCTTGATGTTGTCGAGGATCGGCTCCTGCAGGTACTTGGTCCCGATCCGGTAGTCCCCGGAGTAATGAAACCAGTGCGACCTCGGCAACTTGCGCGCCAGCGTCGTCTTGCCCACGCCCGACATGCCGAGCAGAGTGATCGCCTTGTTTTCCCAGGCGAGGAATGCTTCACGATCCATTTTCATCGGCTGATCTCGGCTCCCGATGCCGGGGGTTCGATGGCTCCCAGGCGTTGTGAATGGCGATGCTACCGCGTGGCGCGGCGCATGGCACGTTGTGTGAGTGCCCGCGGGCGCCGGTGCGCGGACAACACGAGCCAGCGGACGGTGCCCATCATCGCGAGATCGCGGGCGTCTCTTGCGACAACATCTGGTGCAAGCCGAACAGGATGAGCCCGGCGCTGAGCAGCATGACGGAGGTAATCGGCTCATCGAAGAACGTGAATGCCAGGACCGCGACCAGCACGGGGAGGACGCTGTACACGAAGCTCGAGGTGCGCGTCGCCCCCACCGCCTCGATGCTCAGGTTGTAGGTGAGGTAGCCGAGCCCCGAGCCGAGCACTCCCATGTAAGCGATTGCCCAAGCCGAAGCGCTCGACATCGCCCGCAACTGTGCGATGGTTTCTCCGGTCGGTGCCAGCGCGAGCAGCCAGGCGACGCCGAGCGCGGTGGCGTAGAGCGTCAGGGTATAGCTCGAGTAGCGCGCCACCAGCACCTTGACCAGCAGCGCGTAGACGACCCAGCACGCGACGGCTAGCAGCATGTAGAGGTCCCCGCGATTGAAGTCCATGCGGGTGAGCATCGTGAGATCGCCACGCGTGAGCAACGTCAGCACGCCGGCGAGCGCGACGAGCGCACCGGCGTAGTTTCGCGGCGACAATCTCTCCTTGATGAGGAGCGCTGCCGCCACCCCCGTGCACACCGGGCTCAAGGCATTGATGATGGCGGTGTTGGCGACCGCCGTGTAGCGCAGGCTGAGGAAGAAGAAATAGTGGTAGCCGACGATGCCGAACAGGCCGAGCAGCGCCACGGCGGGAATGTCGCGGCGCGAAAGCCTGAGCCGGGTGGCGCCCATGCGCGGTGCGAGGCAGGCGAGGAACACGAGCGCCACGGCGTAGCGCGCGAGCGTCGCCGTTAACGGATCGAGGTCGAGCGTCGTATACTTGCCGGCAACGTAGCTGCCGGAAAAAAGCAGGCTCGTTATCGCCGGATAGAGGACCGCGCGCCTGGATTCACGCCGGGGGTGCATCGGGCTCCCGGTACCGGCCGGCGGAGTGTCTGGCCAAACGGATCATGGCTAAGAGTAGGCTCCGGCAAGGATCGTCGTCACGCGGCGCCCCGCTTGCGCGTGCGCCATTCGAACGCGAGGCAATCGCAGTATCATCCGTGCCGCGGTGTTTCGCCAGCACGCGAACCATCGCGGGACAATCGACTTTGCGAAGAGGGAAGCATCATGTCACCGGTTTCCGTGCGCGCCGCCCTCGACGGGTCCACTGCCGAGAACACGGCCGTCACCATCAAGGGCTGGGTGCGAACGCGGCGCGATTCCCGGCATGGGTTCTCGTTCATTCACCTGCACGACGGCTCCTGCCTCGACCCCATCCAGGTGGTCGCCGACGAGACGCTCGTCAACTATGAGACCGAGGTGCGGCACCTGACGGCGGGTTGCGCCATCGTTGCGCTCGGCACGCTGGTCGCGTCGCAGGGCCGCGGACAGGCTTTCGAGGTGCAGGCCAAGAGCATCGAGGTCGTCGGCTGGGTGGATGATCCGGATACCTATCCGGTGGCGGCCAAGAAGCACACCTTCGAGCACCTGCGCGAGGTCGCGCACCTGCGTCCGAGGACCAACACCATCGGTGCCGTGGCGCGGGTTCGCCACCGGGTCTCGCTCGCCATTCACCAGTACATGACCGAGCATGGATTCATCTGGGTCAACACCCCCATCATCACGGCGAGCGACTGCGAGGGCGCGGGCGAGTTGTTCAGGGTGAGCGCGCTCGACCCCGCCAGGGCGCCGCGCGACGCCGAGGGCCGCGTCGATTACGGGCGCGACTTCTTCGGGCGCGAGACCTACCTCACGGTGTCCGGGCAGCTCAACGTGGAGTCCTTCTGCCTGGCGCTGTCGAAGGTCTACACCTTCGGTCCCACCTTCAGGGCCGAGAACTCGAACACCAGCCGCCATCTCGCCGAGTTCTGGATGATCGAGCCGGAGATGGCGTTCGCCGATCTGGACGACAATGCCGCGCTCGCCGAGTCGTTCCTGAAGAGCATCATCGAGAGCGTGCTGGCTCACTGCGAGGATGATCTGGCGTTCTTCGCGCAGCGCATCGACAAGGCTGTCATCGAGCGCCTCGAAGGCATGGTGGCGGCCCGTTTCGAGCGCATGGATTACACGCAGGCCATTTCGATCCTGGAAGAATCCGGCAAGCGCTTCGAGTTCCCGGTCAGGTGGGGGCTCGATCTGCAGTCCGAGCACGAGCGCTACCTCACCGAGGAGCACGTCGGGCGGCCCGTTATCGTGGTCAACTACCCGAAGGACATCAAGGCCTTCTACATGCGCCTGAACGACGATGAGCGCACCGTCGCGGCCATGGACGTGCTCGCGCCCGGCAGCGGTGAGATCATTGGAGGCAGCCAGCGCGAAGAGCGCCTGGATGTGCTGAGCAAACGCATCGAGGCAGCGAATCTGACCGACCAGCTATGGTGGTACAGGGACTTGCGCCGCTACGGTAGCGTACCGCACTGCGGCTTCGGCCTGGGGCTCGAGCGCCTGCTCAGCTACATCACCGGCATGGCCAACGTGCGTGACGTCATTCCGTTCCCGCGCACGCCGAAGAGCGCGCCGTTCTGAGCGCGGTTGGAGGGTCGCCGAATGCGCTACGGTGTATCCCTGATCATGCGCGGCCGCGAGGCCACACCGGAAGCCTTTGCACGACTCGCCGAGCGCGCCGAGGCGTTCGGCTTCGATGCGCTGTGGGCAAGCTCGCACGTCATCATTCCACCGCAGGTGAAGTCAGGCTATGTGATGATCCCGGGGCGCAAGCATCCGCCGAGCTGGAAAGAGTGCTACTGGGAGCCGTTCACGGTGCTCGGTCATCTCGCCGCCCTGACGCGACGCATCCGGCTCGGCACCAGTGTTACGGTGCTGCCCATGCATAACCCCTTCGAGGTCGCCAAGCAGGCAGCGCAGGTCGATCAGTTGAGCGGCGGGCGCTTCGTGCTGGGCGTGGGCGTCGGCTGGTTCTCCGAGGAGTTCGAGGTCTTGCAGCGCGACTACCACACGCGCGGTGCCCGCACCGATGAGGCGCTCGAGCTGATTCGCCGGCTGTGGAGCGAAGAGCCCGTGAGCTACCACGGGCGCTTCTATCGGGTGGAAGATGCCTGCTTCGGGCCGAAGCCTGCGCAGCGCCCGGGTCCGCCCGTGTGGATCGCCGGGCACAGCGACGCGGCGCTGCGCCGTACGGCACGCTTCGCCGACTGCTGGCATCCCGTGCGGCTGGAGTCCGACGTGCTGCGCGAGCGCAGGCAGCGCCTGAACGGCCTCCTGGAGGCGGCCGGTCGCGACCCGCAGAGTGTCGGCACAGCACTCAAGACACCGCTCGTGTTCCGGGACTCGGCGCCCGCACCGGCACAGGTGATCACCGAAGGCAGGCCGCGGGACATTGCCGCTGCCATCTCGGCTTATGCGCGGCTCGGCGTCGCGGAGCTGGTCTTCGACTTCGCCCCGGAAACGTTGGCGACGGCGCTCGATGCCATGGAACGATTCTCGAACGAGGTCCTGCCACTCCTCGAGTAGGCACGGCGCCGGAAGCTCGATGAGCCGTGGCAGTTTGGAGCGGGGCGGTGCTCGAGCGGTGGAAGAGTCTTCCGCTGATGGAGAGCTTAGGAAAGTGACGATGGCCTATGTCGGAATCGCTCGCCAAAGAAACGTGCAGATCCTCAATCACCTCGAGCTGCCCGCCACGCCCCCGCCCATCGCGCACACCGGTGGCCCACCTCAGCACAAAGATCAGACGCCCCGACGCCGCCGGGTCCGCAAAGGCTCTTGCAAAGCACACGACTCTTCAACCGCCCCGATAACCGGCCGAATGCCGGTCGTCACCGCGGGCTCGCCGTCACCTTTCCGCGCACATATTGCGGCAACGGCGTACCCGGCGCGGTGCCCTTCGCCGCAAACGCCCGGAAAGGCCTACAATAGCCGAGGCCGGAGGGCCGCGATGCAAGGCGCTGCCCATCCGCGGGAATCCATGCGTATCGAGGAGGTGCATGTTGGCAAGGATTAACATTAGGGTCACACGCCACTCGGCGTTTTACAGTCCCCTCATCTCCGCCATCACCGGCGGGTTCCTGAACGACGAGGGGCTCGAGCCGACCTATTCCATCGCGACGCCGCAAGAGTCCGTCCAGGGCGGTATCCGCGATGGCTCGGTTCATTGCGGCCAGTCGGCGGTATCGGCAAGCTGGGCGGTGCTGGAACGGGGCGCGACGCCTGACTTCGTCCATTTCGCCCAGATCAACGAGAGGGACGGGTTCTTTATCGCCGCGCGTGAGCCGGACGCGAGCTTCACGTGGAACAAGCTGATGGCGAGGAAGGTGCTGGTCGACCACCTGGCCCAGCCGTTGGCCATGTTCAAGTACGCTGCGTACAGGATGGGGGTCGATTACGCGGCGATCGATGCGCTCGACGCGGGCGGTGTCGAGGAGATCGACAAGGCGTTCCGGTCCGGGCAGGGGGATTATGTTCATCAGCAGGGACCCGCGCCGCAGCAACTCGAGCACGATGGCGTCGGCCATGTGGTCGCGTCCGTCGGCGAGGCCATCGGGCCGGTGGCGTTCAGCAGTGTGATCGCCTCGCGCGAGTGGCTTGGCACCGATATGGCCAAGGCGTTCATGCGCGCCTACCGCCGGGCACGGCAATACGTGAACGAGACCCCGGCCGCTGACATTGCGACGGCGCAGGCCGATTTCTTCAAGGGCATCGATCATGGCGTGCTCGCGCGGGCCATCGAGTTCTACCAGCACCTCGGCTGTTGGGGCGCGGACCCTCGCATCACGCGCGAGGCCTACGATGTCGCGCTCGAGGTCTTTCTCCACAGTGCCATAATCAGGGAGCGCCACCGCTACGACGCTGTCGTGGTGCCGCCACCCGACGAGGTGTGACGCCGGGCCGCGAGCGCGGCGGCGCTGCCTCGAGGCTTGCGAAGGTTGATGCATGGGTCCTTGGTCTCGTGAAAGCGGATTCGAGGGCCCTCGGGTTGCACGCCCGACGACGCGGGGCCGCAAGCGGCGGCGTGATTTGCGACAGCACGAATGTTGCGAGGACTTCCGCGTTTTGCAGGGCGAGCGCCGAACCCATGGTCGCCGGCGACATAGCCCCGGCCATGGGGAACCCTGAGACACCGACAGGCAATCCCACCTCGGCCATGGTCATGATTCCTTCCAGGATCGGCCCGTCCAGGACCAGCGGCGTATCGAACCTACGGGGCGAGGCAGTCGATCAGCGCTTGCGCGTTGGCGCGCATCATTCGGAAATAGGCATCGGGGCCGGGCCTGAACGTGGCGCCCAGGGGGTCGAGCTCGCCGAGGGGCACCCCGGTGCCGTCGAGCACTGCATGCAGCGCGGCCGCGCTCGACTGCGCGTCGGCGAATGCGCAGCGCACCTCGCCGCGGATGAGCATTTTACGAACCTGGAGCAGGCGCCGCGCGCTCGGCGCACGCTCCGGGTTGAGCGTGATGGCGCCCGCGGCGTCCAGGTCATAGCGCCGCACGAAGTACTGATAAGCGTCGTGGAAGACAATGAACGGCGTCTGCGCGACTGGGGCCAGACGCGTTTCGAGCTCGCTGTCGAGCGCAGCCAGGCGCGTGTTCAGCGCTTTGCCGTTAGCCTCGTAGGCCGGGGTGTGCGCCGGATCGCTCGCGCTGAGTGCGCGCACGATCTCGTCCACCATGCGCTCGGCGTTGCGTGGGTCCAGCCAGACATGCGGGTCGAGGCCGGCCGCATCGGCCGCGGCGGTGCGCCCGACCGACCCGCCGCTGTGGTTCGGGATAGGCGCGCTGTTGGGATAGACGCCCAGGCCGTCAATGTCCATCAGCGTGACCACCTGGGTGCTGCGCGCGATGGATGCCAGCGGCTTGACGAGAAAGCTCTCCATGGGCGCGCCTACCCAGAAAACGACATCGGCCCGGTGCAGGCGTGCCACCGTGGAAGGCCTCATACGAAATGTGTGTGGCGAGACATGACCCTCCACGATCAGCGCGGGCTCGGCAATGCCGCGCATCACGCCGGCAACCAGGGCGTGGATGGGAGCGATGGTCGCAACCACTCGTGGCGTGCTCGCTCGGCTTGCGTCATACGCAAACGCAAGCGTGAGGAGCACGGCAAGTACGAGGATTGCTCGACTGGACACGGCGGGTCGGTCCCCGGCAGAAGAACACGGAATGCTATGATATAGCATCGCCGATCGCTGAAATATCCACCATGGCTCATTCGCATGACGGCCCCCGCAACGGGGACACCGCGCTCGTCGAGGCGAGCGGTGTAACGGTGCGCTTCGGGCGCAGGCAGGTCATCGACGACGTATCCCTTGCCATCTCGCGCGGCGAGATCGTGACCTTGATCGGGCTCAACGGGTCGGGCAAGACCACGCTCGCGCGTGTCATCGTGGGATTGATCGGGCCGCTGCGGGGCAGCGTCCGGTGGGCCAGCGGCTTGCGCATGGGTTACGTGCCGCAGCACATCGATCGCGATCCCACGCTGCCGCTCACCGTGGCCCGCTACCTGACACTCGGTGCCCGCGCGACCAGGGGGCGTCTGGCCGAGCTGCTCGATGAGCTGGGCGCGGGCGGCGTCCTCGATCGTCAGCTCGCGGACATATCGGGCGGTGAGCTGCAGCGCGTCATGCTCGCGCGCGCCTTGTTGCGCGAGCCCGACCTGCTGGTTCTGGACGAGCCGCTGGCAGGCGTGGATTTCTCCGGCCAGACCGATCTCTACAGGCTCATCGCCGGCATCCGGGACAGCTACCATTGCGGCGTGCTGCTGGTGTCCCACGATCTGCATGTAGTCATGGCAGCCACGGATCGCGTGGTCTGCCTCAATCATCACGTGTGCTGCACGGGCCGGCCCGAATCGGTGGCACAGCATCCGGAGTTCGTGTCCTTGTTCGGCACGCACGTCGCCGAAGTCCTGGCCGTCTATACCCACCAGCACGACCACGCGCACGACGCCCACGGTGACGTCGTGCCGTTGCGCGACGGTCGAACAGGGTGCGGGTTGCATTGATGGACGATTTCATCGTGCGCGCCGCGCTGGCCGGAGCGGGTGTCGCGCTGGCGGCGGGACCGTTCGGCTGCGTGGTGGTATGGCGCCGAATGGCTTTTTTCGGCGCCGCGCTCGCGCACTCCGCGCTGCTCGGTATCGCGCTCGCATTTCTTCTCGGCATCGCACCGACGCTCGGCATCGTGGCGCTCGGCATCGTGCTGGGGATTGCCTTGATCCTGCTCGAGCGCCAGCGCGCGCTGGCAAACGATACGGTGCTCGGCATTCTCGCGCATGCGGCGCTGGCGCTGGGACTGGTGGCCATCGCGTTCATGACGCGCCTGCGCATGGACCTCACGAGCTACCTGTTCGGCGATGTGCTGGCGGTGACCCGGCACGATGTCTATGTCATTTATGGCATGCTGATCGTCACCATCGGGCTGCTGGCGCGCCTGTGGCGTCCGTTGCTGTCGGCCACGGTGGATGCGGACCTGGCGGCCGTGGAAGGTGTGGCGGTGGCGCGTGTGCGGCTCGTGTTCGTGATGCTCCTTGCCTGTGTGGTCGCTATCGGCATGAAGGTCGTCGGCATGCTGCTCATTGTCTCGCTGCTCATCATTCCCGCGGCAACGGCACGGCGCTTCGCATCCAGTCCGGAACAGATGGCACTCGGAGCCGCGGCGCTGGGGGTGCTGGCGGTGGCCCTGGGGCTGGGGGGGTCGCTGCGTTGGGACGTGCCGGCAGGCCCCATGATCGTGGCGGGAGCGACGCTGTGCTTCGCCGCGAGCCTGTTCTGGCGCACACCCGGGGGCGCCGCTCGCAACCGGGAGTGAGTGCGCCGCCGTGCAGGGCCGGCGCCGGCGCCCGGCAGGCGGCCGGCACTCGCGCAGCAGTTCCCGGGGCTGCGGGAAGCGCACTTCGGGTCGCCCGGTTCTCTACGGCGCCGCCGCTTTTCTTGATCGCGATCAATACGTTTGCCTCTGCGCTCTGTTACCACGGGAAGCAGGATCGTTGATCGAGGCCCACGCCGGCCCGATCTGGAGCGGGGAATCATGAATCTTCTATCCGGCTTGATAGTGTTGGCGCTGATTGCCACGGTGGTCGCACTTGGTGCGGGGATCGTATCGATGTCTCGCGGCGGAGAGTTCGACCAGGCGCACAGCACACAGCTCATGTTCGCCCGGGTCGGGCTGCAGGGTCTGACCTTCGTGCTGCTCGTGATCGCGTTGGTGATCGCCAACATCTGAGCATTTCCGATACCGGCCCGCACAGGCCGATGCCGGGTCTCGGATGCACGGTCCGGGGCGTGAGACGGTCGCGCGCGTGCAGTTGGATGGCCGAGTCGGGGCCAGGGTCACTGTGTCTCGCTGCGTCTCGAGAATCGATGGATATCGTGGAAGCTCATCCGCCTATTTCCCCGACACCATTTTTCTTGGGTTAAGATCAGGCATTGCAGGGACCTGGAAAATGTGTGATGCCGAAAAAGCTCGATGCTCTCATCGGCTTGCTTGCGCTCGAGCAGATCGAGGTGAACCTGTTCCGCGGTCACAGCCCGGCCGATCGCTGGCAGCGTGTGTTCGGCGGGCAGGTGATCGGCCAGGCGTTGATCGCCGCCGCGCGGACGGTCGAGGGCAGGGTTTGCCACTCCCTGCATGCTTATTTTCTGCGTCCCGGCGATCCTAAGCTTCCCATACTCTACGAGGTGGACCGTGCGCGTGACGGCCAGAGCTTCACCTCGCGACGTGTCATCGCCGTCCAGCACGGCCGGCAGATCTTCAATCTGGCCGCCTCGTTCCAGGTCGCGGAGGAAGGGCTCGATCATCAGCGCACCATGCCGGAGGCGCCGGATCCGGCCGTTCTCACGAGCGAGGCGGAACTCAGGAAGCGCGTGCTCGATCGACTTCCCGGGGAGTACCGGGGTTACTTCAGCCGTGAGTGGCCGATCGAGGTGCGCCCGCTGCATCCGGTCGATCTGTTCAATCCATCCGCGATGTGCGCCGCGCAGCAGCTATGGTTTCGCGTGCCGGGGTGTCTACCCGACGACGTTGCCATTCATCAGAGCGTGCTCGCCTACATGTCGGACATGACCTTGCTCGATACCGCGACCAGACCGCACGGGGTCAATTTTCTCAACCCGCGACTGCAGGCTGCAAGTCTGGACCACGCCATGTGGTTCCACCGCGCGTTTCGCGCCGACCAGTGGTTGCTGTTTGCTCAGGAGAGTCCGTCTGCCTCGGGCGCTCGCGGTTTTTCCGTGGGCAGCGTTTTCGATCGGGACGGTCGTCTGGTGGCGTCCGTGGCGCAGGAGGGTTTGATCCGCATGCGCCGGGCCGCGCCATGCACGGGAAAGCGCGGATGACACTACAATACATACTCGCTCATGCGTGCTTGGTTGTGCGGCGCGCGACCACTCGAGGATTGCGATCATGACGCTGAAAACCATGCTGCTCCCATGGGAGGGAGATCCCGTGAACGCGGTCGTGCTCGATGTTGCGCTGGCCCTCGGACGGCGGTTCGACGTGCACATCGAGGCGCTGCATGTACGTAACGCGCCGGTCGATTCCACGCCATTCGTGTTTGACCGGCTTTCGGCGCGATTGAAGGCCTCGGTGTTGCAGGAGGCGGCGCACGCGATCGAGGCGCGCGCCGCGGCGGCACGTGAGTTGTTCGAGGGATGCTGCGCGGAGCGCGGCGTGCCGCTGAGTGATGACGTGCGACACAGGGACGGCGTCAGCGCACGATGGCGCGAGGTCGAGGGGAGGACCGCCGACGAGCTGGTCAGATACGCTCGCATGGCCGATCTCGCGGCGGTCGAGCTTCCCGGGCCCAAGCGCGACCACGTGCGCCGTTCGCCGGCGGGTGAGAATCTGGAAGCTTTGCTGCTGGGTACCGGGCGTCCGGTGTTGATTGCGCCGCCGCTGCCGGCGTCAAGCGCGGGCCGGCGCATTGCCGTCGGATGGAATGACAGCGCGGAGAGCACGCGCGCCCTGTCGGCATGCATGGCGTTGCTGCGTGACGCGGAGCGGGTTGATCTGTGCGTGTCGCAAAGGCGCAGGGATAGCGCCACGCGCATGCTCGAGTATCTGGCTTGGCATGATGTGAGCGCCGGCATCCAGATGCTGGAGTTGGACGGCGTCACCGTCGCCCGGGCGCTGCTCAATAGTGCAAAGCATGCCGGCGCCGACCTGCTGGTGGTCGGCGGCTACAGTCGCTCGCGTACCAAGCAGCTCCTGTTCGGCGGGGTGACCCGCCGTCTGCTCTACGCGGCTGATCTCCCGGTCATCATGGTGCACT
>CAZSDY010000082.1:0-14181 GCA_964605765.1 uncultured Ectothiorhodospiraceae bacterium
GGACTCATAATCCGTCGGTCCCAGGTTCGAGTCCTGGCGGGCCCACCAAATATCTCCAGCGCGCGCAGCGATCGCCGCTGCTCCACCATCGCGAGATGGACCACGCGGACTCTATCCTCGGCAACGCTGCGCTGGTCGCACGATGGCGTCATCGATTCGTCTGTGAGGCCGGTTCCTCGAGTCCTCGCAGGATCGGACAACCTGCATCGGGGCCGGGACAAGCATCTACCAGCCTCTTCAACTCGTCTCGGAGCGCGATGAGTGTATCGACGCGTTGCTCGATCTCGCGAACCTTGGCGCGGGCCATGGCGCGGACTGTCGCTTTCGAACGCCCACGCCGCTCGCGCAACTCGCGCAGCGCGGCGATCTCGGCCAGCGTGAAGTTCATCGCCTGCGCCCGGCGAATAAAACGAAGCCTCGCGAGGTCTCCGTCGTCGAAAGCGCGCCGCCTCGAAGGGGTTCGAGCCACGCGCGGAGTGAGGCCGATCTTCTCGTAGTAGCGAAGCGTGTCGACACTGATGGATAGGCGCTTTGCGACATCACCGATTTTATATCCAGATTTCATTTTCGTAGGGCACCAGTTTCGTCGAGCGTTACCCGACAGTATGCATCCTCAACCGGCCGCGGCGTCATTCGGCCGGCTCCACCCGCTCGAGCCGCTTGCACCAGTCGGGGGGCAGGCCGTGTTGGCGCGCCCCGTCGCGAAGGAGCGTGATGTAGCGTAGGGACGGCCTGCCGTCGTGATTCACGCCGTCGGCAGTCAAGGTGAAGGCCTCAAGCGCCGTGGCTCCGGTGTCCTCGGCCATCAGCCAGACCGGGCGATAGCGCCAGCCGGGCACGCCCTCGGAGGCGTGCAGCCGGACCATGTCGCGCTGGGTGATGCGGTACAGCACTCCCCACACCTCGTCGCCGGGCCAGGGTTCGATGTTGGCCGGTGCCGCCCGGCCCTTCGGCCGGCCCTCCAGGTTGAAGCGAAGCCGGTGCCCCCGCACTCGGCCCACACGCCACTCCAAGGGGCGCATCCGGCGGCGGCCCTGGAACACGCTGTCGTGCAGGTTGGCGCCATAGGCGAAGTACCAGACCTCGTCGCGCGGATGGCCCTCGAGGCGCAGATCCCAGACGCGGTACCAGAGCCGCGCGAGCGGCCAGCAGCGCACATAGATCGGCACCCAGAGGCGTCTGAGAAGGCGCCTCACCCGGATCATGCATCACCTCGCGCATCGGCTTGCGACAGCCGCCAGATCAGCCAGAGCTGCACGAGCGCGGCGGCGATCGCGACCACGAACACCGCGCCGATGGAGACGGCCTCCACGAGTGCGGCCCCGAGCAACGGTGAGAGTGCGGCCGGCGCCGCCAACGCATTGAAATAGGCCGACCAGGCGGGCCGGCGGTCGTCCGGCGAGATCTCCATGAGGTAGCCGAGGTAGGCGATGGTCATGCCGTTCGTCAATGCGCCGATCGCCACGAACAGGAGCACGAACCCGGGGAGTCCCGCCTGCGTGGCCAACAACGCCAGCGCGCCGGCGGGCGGCACGAGACGCAGCACGCCGACCGCGGCCACGAGCGGGAGCTTGCCGAGGCGATCGCCAATCCGCCCCCAGAACGCGTTGGACGCGAGCGCACCGACCGTCTGGGCCCCAAGCAGGAGGCCGACGTCGCCGGCGGTAACACCCCGCCCAGCCGCAGCCAGCACGTAGAAAGGCAAGGCCATTTGCGTCGCCGCACCGAGCCATTGCACGTAGAGAAAGAGCCGAAAACGCGTCTCGCGACAAAGCACGTCCCAGCCCGCGCGCAGAAACGCGCCTACCGTGGTCGCCGCGCGCGAGCGCTGCTCGCGGACTTCGAATGGCGGCTCGCCGGCCAAAACAAACAGGAGGGTGGAGAGCAAGAGCAACATCGCGGCGAGCGCGAAGATGGCGCTATAGGCGAGCGGCGAGGGCAACGCGTCGAGGAGGCGCCGGACCGCTGCGGCAACGCCGAGCGCCAGCACACCGCCGCCCAAGAATCGCCAGGCCAGCATCCGGCTGCACTGGTCCGAGGGGATGGACCACGCCGTCCGAGAGCGCCGCGCGAAGTTCTGTTCCGTTCGCGTGCAACCATCCCGCGATCCAGTCGAAGGCGCGACAGACTAACGGCCCCTCCTGGGCGAAGTGGGCGCGATAACGATACATCGCGTACAGCAGCCCGCCGAACAGGATGATGTTCAAGGCGCCGCCGAGCATGAGCCCGAGCTGGAGATTGCCCTGCACCCGCGGCACCTGGCCCGCCAGCGCAACCACGCTCGCAAACAGCGCGAAGACCACACCGTCGATGAAGCGCGCGATGATCGTGGTGGTCAGGACGGTGGCCATCTTCAGCGCCTCCAGCCGCGCGACCAACCAGGAGCGCACCAGCGGGCTGATCCCGAGCGGCACCAACACGTTGGCGCCGTATCCCGCGAGCATCGCCGCACAAAGGCGCGAACTCGAGATCGGCTTGATGTCGAAGAGGATCTGGCGCCACTTCCAGCCGTTGACGAGCTGCTCGAGCAAGATGGCGGCGGCAAGCGCGGCAATCCATCGGGGATCTGCGCCACGCAGCGCGGCGAGGAAGCGACCGAGGTCCAGGTCCCGGTAGAGCCAGAACACCACGGCCAGCGCAAGCAGGCTTCCGAGGACTGGCAGGAGCCAGCGTGTCGTGAACCGTCGGATCGATGTCATGTTGCGCGCCCGACGGCGGCGCCCGTGCCGGGGCTCACCTGCTTGGTGAGCGGCACGCGGGTGCTACCGGGGAACGGGGCTTGGCGACACCCGTCCCCCGCGGTGCGACGACCCTGGTACATCTCCAGCGGCGCCGCGCAAGGAGACCTCAGTCCGCGCGTGGCCTTCACGGCTTTCGCCACTTCTGGATGCGGTGGTCGTAGAAGTCGGCGACGAGCAGATCGCCGTTCTCCGCGACGGCGACTGCGCCCGGCGCGTTGAACTCCCCCGGGCCGCTGCCGAGGCGGCGTGGCCACAGCCGGTACTGCAGCGAGGCGTCGAGGCGCCACTCGTCGCCCGTGCGAAACCCGTTCGCCTCGCCGTTTCGCCGGTAGGCGAGCTGCGCGTCGAGCTGGTAGTCGAGCGTCTGGTAGGTCGCAACGGCGCCGCCGAAGACATCGAGCGCGCCGGAGTCGGGTTGCAGGGGTGACGGCACCCGCCCGAGCGCGACGATACTGACCCTCATGGCTGCGTTGCCCTTGTAGCGAGTCGAGTTGCCACAATACGACCTAGAGTCGACTCCAGGTCAACGTTTCCCTTCATCGGCATGACCAGCTTATAACTCGGGAGTTACGCAGGAACCTTCCGTTGGGGCGAATTCATTCGCCGATTTCGGGGCAACGCTCGGCCTGGGGAATAGTCATCCCTACGCGAGCCGCAATGAGCCACGATGATCCGTAAAGCCGGACTCCCGTAATTTGATCGGTCCCGAGAAAACGACCGGTTTCCCGTAGGGTTCCGCCGTGATACCAGTAGGTTGAGGTGGTCCGACCCCACGTCGCATGTCGCCTCACGCGGTGCCCGGTCGCTGCGGGCCGCTACCGCGCGATGAGCTGCTCGAGCCAGCCAGCGAGCCGGTGGACCGCGTCTCTATGGTTGCCCTTCGGCCAGATCAGGTAGTACCCCGAAGTCGGGTGGTGCACCTGCGGACCGACAGCCACGAGCAGCCCCTGGTCGAGGAGATCGTCGATCAGATAGCGCCAGGCGAGCGCGATGCCGCGACCGGCGACGGCCTCCTGAAGCACGAGCGCGTAGTTGTTGTAGCTCACCCGGCTCGCGCGTGCGGAAAGCTCGAGGTCGTGATGCGCGAACCACGAGCGCCACGACATCCACGGCCGGTCGGCGTCATCGAGGTGGAGCAGTCCCTTGCCGAGCAAGACGTCGGGCCGCGTGTGCTCGTCGATCCCGAGGCGAGCGGCCAGCGCGGGCGTCGCTACGGGCAAGACGATTTCGGGGAACAGCAACGCGCTGTGCGCATCCGGCCAGTGCCCGTCACCGGCATGGATCGCGGCGTCGAATGTCCCGCGTGCGAGCTCGGTGTTACGGTCGAAGAGCCAGAGCCTCAGGTCGAGCTCCCCGATCGCCTGCTGGAGTCCTTCGAGGTGTGGCACCAGCCACCGTTGTGCCACGCCCGGGTTGGCCGCGAGCACGAACACCGTGGGCTCTACGCCGAGCTGATCGAGCCCCGATTCGATGGCGGCAAACCCCTGACCGACCGATTCATGCAGACGCGCCCCGGCAGCGCTCAACACCGAGCGGTTGGCGCTCCGCTCGAACAGCGTGAGACCGAGATCGGCTTCGAGCGCCCGAATGTGCCGGGTCACGCCCGGCTGCGTCATTCTCAGCTCCTGCGCGGCCGCAGTGAAGGTGCCGAGGCGGGCCGCGGCCTCAAACACGGCAAGTCGCTGCAGTCGGCCCACCCGCTCGAGCAGCGGTCTCACGGCCAAGCTCGCACCATGAGCTCAAGTTTGTCTACGTAAACCATTTGCCCAATGTACACATTTACATGACGCCATCATTATATCGCTATGAGTTTGGGTACCGGGCAGCCATCATCGGGACGCCGCCGCGGCGCTCGAAAGGCGCGCGCCGCGCGGCGGGCGCTGACACGCCGGGCGGGGGCGCTCGCCCCGAGGCGCCGGACGCCGACCTATGACCTGCTCCCCGCCACCGATGTGGAAGCCCTCGAGCGGCAGGCCGACTGGATCCTCGCGCAGATCGGCTTCGATCTGCGCGGCGACGAGGAGGCGCTCGCGCTGTTTCGCACCGCTGGCGCGCACGTCGAGGGCGAGCGGGTGCGGCTCGAGCCGGGGCAGGCGCGCGAGCTCTGCCGCACCGCACCGGCCCGGTTCGAGATGCACGGCCGCGACCCGAAGCACACGATTACAATCGGCGGGGAGCACGTGGTGTTCCTGCCCGCCTACGGCCCCCCATTCGCGACCGATCTCGACCGAGGACGCCGGTACGCGACCATCGAGGACTTTCGCAACTTCGTGAAGCTGACCTACGACACCCCGTGGCTACACCACTCCGGGGGCACGGTGTGTGAGCCGGTCGACCTCCCGGTGAACAAGCGACACCTCGACATGGTGTACGCACACCTGCGGCTTTCGACGAAGCCGTTTATGGGCTCGGTGACCGCGCCCGAGCGGGCGGAGGACTCGATCGAGATGGCGCGCATCGTGTTCGGGCGCGAGTTCATGGAGTCGCACTGCGTCATTCAGGGCAACATCAACGTCAACTCCCCGCTCGTGTTCGACGAGACGATGACCGGCGCGCTCAAGGCCTACGCGCGCGCCAATCAGGGGTGCGTCGTCTCGCCCTTCATCATCGGCGGCGCGATGGGGCCGGTGACGCAGCCGGCACTGCTCGCGCAGGCCCATGCCGAGGCGATGGCGGGCATCGCCCTCGGCCAGCTCGTGCGGCCGGGCTCGCCCGTTGTGTACGGGAACTTCCTCACGACGATGAACCTGAAGAACGGCGCGCCGACCTTCGGCACGCCCGAGGCGCTGCTGTCCACGTTCGCGATCGCGCAACTTTGCCGTCGCCTCGGCCTGCCGCTTCGCTGCGGCGGGCACCTGACCGCGTCGAAAACCGCCGATGGCCAGGCGATGCAGGAATCGGCCGACTCGATGATGGCCGGGATACTCGCGGGAACGAACTACGTGATCCACGCCGCCGGCTGGCTCGAGGGCGGCCTCTCGATGGGCTACGAGAAGTTCGTCATGGATCTCGACCGCTGCGGGATGATGCACCGATTGCTCGAAGGCCTCACCGTCGACGCCGGCACGCTCGCGAGCGACGCCTACCTGGAGGCCGGCCCCGGCGGCGCGTACCTGAGCACCGCCCACACGCTCGCGAACTTCGAGACCGCCAACTACCCGTCTTTGCTCGCCGACACCGATTCGTACGAGCAGTGGACCGACAACGGCAGCCTCGACCATCAGCAGCGCGCCAACCGCGTGTGGAAACAGATGCTCGCCGACTACGAGCCGCCGGCGATCGATCCGGCAGTCGACGCTGCCCTCCTCGACTTCATCGAGCGGCGCAAGCGCGATCTGCCCGACCAGTGGTACTGACCTTGAAAGGAGACCCCGCCATGACCGAGCCCCTCTCACGCACCTCCGCCCTCGCCAGCCGCCACAAGGCGCTCGGCTCCGGTCTCGAGGACTGGAACGGCATGGGCACCGCGTGGACATACTCGACCGACCCCTGCGACGAGCACGACGCCGTCCGCGAGACGGCCGGCCTCTTCGACATGTCGCCTCTGAAGAAGGTGCACGTGCGCGGCCCCGATGCCCTGGCGGTGGTGAATCACGTAACCACCCGGAACCTGGCCGTCATTTCTGCGGGCAAGTCGGCTTACGGAGCGGTGCTCACCGAGACGGGCACCATCGCCGACGATGCCATTGTCGCGAATCTCGGCGACGATCAGTGGTTGTTCGTGCACGGCACCGGTGCCAGCATGGAGATGCTGCACGAATCCGCGCGGGGCAAGAACGTCTCCATCGAGCTCGACGACGATCTCCACGACCTCGCGGTGCAGGGCCCGAAGGCGCTCGAGCTGCTCGACGCCCACACGCCGGCCGATCTCCCCGCGCTGCCCTACTTCCACCACGTGTCGACGGAACTCTTCGGCCACCGCTGCACGGTGTCACGCACCGGCTACTCCGGCGAGCGGGGCTACGAAATATTCGTCGGCGCCGATGCTGTCTGCGAGGTATGGGACCAGATCGTGGGCCACGGCGCCGAAATCGGCATCATGCCCGCCTCGTTTACCGCGCTCGACAAGGTGCGTATCGAGGCGGCGCTGTTGTTCTACGGCTACGACATGACCGACGAGCACACACCGTGGGAGGCGGGGCTCGGATGGTCGGTCAGCCGGCACAAGGGCGACTTCCGGGGCAAGCAGGCTGTCCTGGCGTCCGAGGGAAAGCAGCGTTTCGTCGTCGCCGGGATCGCGGTCGAGCACAACGATGCGCTCGCCGGCGGCGAAACCCTGTCCATCGACGGCGAAGCGCTCGGCACGGTCAACAGCCCGGCCTGGTCACATCGAATGAAGAAGTCGATCGCGCTCGTGCACGTCGCGCCACGCGCAGCGTCTCCCAGGACGGCACTGCGGGTCGTCGGTGAGGACGCGTCGTACCGGGCGCAGGTCGAGCGGATCCCCTTCCACGACCCGAGCAAATCGCGAACGCACGCCTTGTAGGTGGATGGGAGACAAGGGGACGCACCTATTGTTCGAGGCCGGTGCGAGAAAACGAGTGCGTCCCCTTTTTTGCCGGTGCAGCGCATTCATCGCGCGCGCGCGTCGGCCTACGGGCGCAGCAAAACGTCGGTCGCGGTCCCGTGTCACCCCCCACCGATGCCACCGCCCGCGCCGTAATCGACGAGGGCTTCTCCAGCATCCTGCGGTTTCCGCTGACGCGTATGCCGAGGTTATCGCCCTTCACCTGCCGGGGGCGCTCACGCCGGCGGCCATCGAGAACGCGCTTCACCAATCACCGGGCGGCAGTGTGTACCGATACTCCGTTCGAGAAAACGTGCTCCCCCGCTTCTCCGCTCCGAGATTCGTGGACGTCCCCGAAGAACCCCGAGAAAGACCGAAGAAAGAAGGCAGATTCCCCGTTCGCCGAGTCTAATGGATGTCCCCTACAAGCCAAAACCTCAAATGGCACATTTCTGGTACGCCTACGAGCCGCGAAGGGGCGCCTTTCCTGGCGCAAGAGCCCTCCTCGCCTCCTCGGTTATCTGCTTTCGCGACCCGACGACTTAGCCAAGCTCCACGGCGAACTCACGACCCGTCAGCTTCCTGCTCCGCAATCCACTTGTCATAAACAAGCTGTACGCTTGGCCGAGACATGACAGCATCGGCAATTCGCTTAACATTGGGGAATTCGTCCGTTGATGGATGCCCACGCGCCGGCTTCAGCCAGGTAGTCAACATGAAAAGATAAATGTCGACAGCGCTGAAACGTTCGCCGAGAACCCACGCGTTGTCACCCATCTGGTCGTCTATCACTTTCCACGTTTCGCGCAATCGCCGAATTCCTCGTCTTTGGGCGCTCGGTTCATCAGCGGGCGTATCGGCAAAACGATCCGGATAATAGTTGAGCTGGAAAGCGTTCTGAACGGAGTTGGAAAAGTACACCAGCGTTTGTAAATACAGTCCCCGTTGCGGTTCATCAAACTTGGGTGCCAGGCCTGCGTCGGGATGACGATCGCACAGGAACACCGTAATCGCGGCACACTCATACATGCCATTGTCGCCCCATACGAGGACCGGAACCCAGCCATTCGGGTTTATCGCCAACTGTTCCCGTGGGCGTGGTTCATCCATAGCGATCGTCGATTGGATCAGCTCATAAGGCGCACCGATTTCTTCCAGGATTACTCTGACCCCCATTGCCGCACTGCCAAGCGCATAAAACAATTTGTACTCCACGGGTTTCTCCCTTTTTGTCCTCGCCACGCTATCCTGCGGCTTACTTCAGTAGGTCCACACTTCCGTGTGAGGCCTAAGCTCGATTTCGTTGCTCCAGGCGGATTTTGGTTGCAGATGCGTCAACCAATAGCTTTCCGCCACATCGTCGGGACTGGCCAGGTTCTCTGGGTCGTACTTGTCCCCATAGGAAGCACGCATATACGGAACATCAAGATCACAGTCCAGTCTGACGTGTACGATATGCACGCCATCTTTGGCGTAGGCTTTGGCCAGGCTCTGCGATAACGCCCGCAACCCAAACTTACCAATGGCATAGAGCGGGTGAGTGCGTGACCCGCGATATGCGGCTGTCGCACTTGAGAAAAACACGCTGCCGCGCGACCGTTTTATCATGGCTGGCAGAACCGACTTGGCCGCAGCGAATGCGCCGAGGACCTCTACCCGGTAAATATCTTCGAGCGCCGCATAGGACATATCCAGCGGCTCACATGCCGTAAACTCCCCCCTTGCATTGTAGATGAGGACGTCAATTTCACCCATTTCATCAGCAACCTTTGCGAGGGCTGACTCGATGGTGTCCGGTTGGGTCGCATCGGCCGAAAAGTACCTGACGTTCGCCGTAACAGCAGCCGCAGCCTCAATTGCTGCCGCGCTACCTACCTCCGAACGCGAGATTAACGCGAGGTCGAACCCCTGGTTGGCGAACTTTGCCGCCAACGCACGACCGAGTCCTTCTCCGGCACCAATAATCGCGCATACAGGTTGCGACATTGCGTGCTCTCCCAACGAACCGCCGGCGGCCGACTAGTGCGAGAACCACTGCATAGGGTTCATGGTGACTACACATTGTATAGCGCACCACAGCGGCTTCGCGATCTCACGCGTCCGGCGAGCTGCGTCAGCCTGCAGCGATCAGCGCCGCTTGCCGTCAGGGACTCGTAAGCCGGTAGGTGGTCCGGCATCAGATGCCCCCTCCCCTATCCGACTCTCCTTCCTCTCCGCCAAGCGGCGCATCACCTCCCCCAAGCGCTCTGCGGATCCGACCGAGTAGTGCCTGTGTTGCACAGATCCCTGAGGGCGGCCCATCACCGCGCTGGACTCGGGCCCGCAAATCCGCCTTCACTTTCACGCATCCACCGAGGGTGGAGGCGGTGTCTCCTGCCGAGACCAGCCCGAGAGTTCCAAACGCGCGACACTCATAAATTCAATAACTCAGAAAATCTCTAAGTTATTAAATTATGAGCGTCCCCATCTTTTGCGAGGCTATGCCTCCTTGAACCACCAGCGCTCGTGATTCTTGTTGCCGTCGAGCGTCCAGTTGCCGGCTGTGGCCGCGGGGGTGCCGATCTTGTCGCTCAGCGCATTCACGAAGTTCGCGAATATCGGGACGACGACGCCGCCCTCGTCGCGCACGATGCGCTGCATCTCGGCGTACATTTCGCCGCGCTTGCGCTCGTCGAGTTGGGCACGTGCCGCCCGCAGAAGCTCGTTGAAGCGCTTGTGCTCCCAGTGGGTGTCGTTCCAGTCCGCGCCGGACGCGTAGGTCACCGAGAACATCCAGTCCTCGGTCGCCCGCCCGCTCCAGTAGCACGCCGAGAAGGGCTTCACCATCCACACGTTGGCCCAGTAGCCGTCGTCGGGCTCGCGCACCACCTCGATATCGATGCCGGCAGGCGCCGCCTCCTCCTTGTACAGCACGCTCGCGTCCACCGCGCCGGCGAACGCGGCGTCGGCCGCGTGCAGCTTCACCGACAGCGTCGAGAGTCCCGCCTTCTTGAGATAGAACTTCGCCTTGTCGATGTCGTAATGGCGCTGCTCGAGGTCGTGGGCGAAGTACTTTTGTCCGCGGCCGATGGGGTGGTCATTGCCGACATAGCCATGGCCCCGGAGAATGGTCTTGAGCAGCGCTTCCCGATCCACCGCGTGCTTGATGGCGAGCCGCACGTTGTTGTCATCGTAGGGCGGGATCTCGGTGAGCATCGGAAACGTGAAATGCTTGTTCGCGCTCGTCTCGATCATGCGGATACCGGGAGAGCGCTCGAGCAGATGGACCGTCTTGAGCTCCGGCGCCTCGGCCAGGTCGACGCGACCGGTCTTGAGCCCGTTGGTGCGCGCGTTGACGTCCTGGATGTTGAGGCTCTCCACCTCGTCGAAGTACGGCTGGCCCTCCTTGAAGTAGCTGGGATTGCGCTTGGTCGCCGAGCGTACCCCTGGCTCCCAGTTGGCGAGGATGTACGGTCCGGTGCCGATGCCCCTGTCCCAGTCGGCGCCGCGGGTGCCGGCCGGCGCAATGGTCAGATGATAGTCCGACATCAGAAACGGGAAGTCCGCGCTCCCCTCCCTGAGATTGAACACCACCGTGCGGTCACCATCCGCCTTGATCTCCTGGATTGGGTCCATGATACCCGAGGCCCCGGACTTGGTGTCCTTGCCGCGGTGCTGATTGAGGCTGTCGATCACATCCTCGGCGAAGAGCCGCTTGCCGTTGTGAAAGTCGACGCCCTTGCGCAGCCTGAAGGTCCACGTTGCCGCGTCCGCGGACGGCTCGAAGCTCTCGGCGAGATCCCCGACCACGTCACCCTCCGCGGTGATCTCGGTGAGGCAGTTACGCACCTGATAGCTCGTGTTGATGTTGTGGGTGTCGAGCAGCGTGGCGCCCTCCAGGGAATCCGAGGTCGCACCGCCGCGAAGCGCCTGGCGCAGCTTGCCGCCACGCCGCGGGGCCGCGGCCTTCGCCTCCTCGCTGAGCACCAGCCCTGGAATGGCCGCCGCCATCCCCATAGCCGTAGCTCGCTTGATGAACTCGCGGCGCTCGATGCGACCTTCCGAGAGCTCGCGCTGAAGTTGTTCCAACTTGCTCATGATTGCGCTCCTTTTGTATCGTTCGAGGTGCTCGCCAGCGCGCCATCACGGCACGGCCGCCCATCCTCCATGGGAGGCTTCGCGCACCGTGTCATCGAGTCAGTCAACCACCGGGGCCTTCTTGCCGGAGCCCACGCGCTGTCGTGCAGGATTTGTCGCCTCCTTCGCCCCAGTGTACGGAACTCGGCTCTCGAACACAGGAGCGTCAAGCCAAATCGCGCTCTCTCACACCCGATACCGAGTGACGCCGTTTTCTTGGCCTGACTATTGGCGTATAACACTTTCAGCCCTGATTTGAAAGGCCACGACTTGTATGAGACTTTGAGAAACAGAACTCATTTGACGCCGTACTGGCGGGAGGCCGGACCCCATGAAGATTGCAGTCATCGGTGCGGGCGCCATGGGCTCTGTCTATGCCGGCCTCCTGGCGGACGCGGGCAACGACGTGTGGGCCGTCGACCCGTGGGAAGCCCACATGAACGCCATCCGCGAACACGGCCTTCGCGTCGAGGGCGCGAGCGGTGATCGGGTGGTGCAACGACTCCAGGTATCGACAAGAGCCGCGGACGCCGGTCCCTGCGATCTCGTCATCATCGCCACCAAGGCGTCCCACGTCGGTGCGGCCGCTCGTTCCATTGGACCGCTGCTACGCGACGATACGCTGATACTCACCATCCAGAACGGGCTCGGCGCGGGCGAGCGGATTCGCCGGCACCTGACTTCGGAGAACATCTTGCTCGGGGTGGCCGGGGGATTCGGCGCCTCCATCAAGAGTCCCGGGCACGTCCACCACAACGGCATGGAACTCATTCGCGTCGGCGAGATGCAGGGCGGCCTCACGGAACGCGTCGAGCGGGTCGCAAGGGTTTGGCGTGACGCCGGGTTCAACGTCAAGGCTTTCGAGGACATCCATCAACTGGTGTGGGAGAAGTTCGTGTGCAATGTCGCCTTCAGCGGGCCGTGCACCGTCTTCGGGCGCACTATCGGCGAAGTGATGACCGATCCCGATGCCTGGAAAGTCGTACTCGGCTGCGCCCTCGAAGCCTATGCCGCGGGTCGTGCGAAGGGGGTAACAATGTCCTTCGATGATCCCGCGTCCTACGTGCACGCATTCGGCAGCAAGATGCCGAACGCCCGGCCATCGATGCTGCTCGACCACCTTGCGGCGCGGCGCTCGGAAATCGACGCGATCAATGGCATGGTCCCCGTTGTCGCCGCCGAAGTCGGTACCACCGCACCGTACAACGAGGTGGTGAGTGCTATCGTCAGGGCACGGGAGACGATGTTCTGATCCGCCTCGTTGACCGGGAGTTCGCGCTGCGCGGGCATCCGCGGTGGGTCCGGGTGCGTGTTTCGAGTCTCTATCCGCGCTTCACCGGCGCGCATCTGCTCCCGATCACACGAGGGCCGCGAACAGCACGCCCGTGACCATCGCGCCTGCTATGCCGAAGCCCATGTAGGCGAGGAACACCGGGCGCTTCACCAGGGACCACACCGCCGCCATGGCAGGGATGGAGCTGACCGCACCGGCGACCATGAAGGCCATCGCCGCGCCGGGGCTCATGCCCTGCTCCATCAGCCCCGCGACCAGCGCCGGGGCGGCGTAGCTGTTGAGATAGGCGGGTGCACCCACCAGCGCGCCGATCACTATCGGCAACAGGCCCTCGCCGCCGACCACGCCGCCGATGGCCTCGGCCGGCACGTAGGTGATGAGCAGCGCCTCGAGCAGATACGCCAGCGCGAGCCACTTGATCAAGAACACGGCATTGAGCATCGCCTCCGAGCGGAAGGTACCGAGTCGCCTCGAATCGCGCCAGAAACGCCACGCCGGCCTGCCTTCGAACGCGGAGGGGCCGCAGCCACAGCCGCCGCCTGCACGGCTCCTGAGCGGGTGTGCGAAGGCGCCCTGGTGGACCAGGAACCGGACCCCGAATCCACCCATGAGACCCAGCGCCACCGCGGCCACGGCCTTGCCGATGGCGAACTCCCAGCCGAGCGCACCCGCGGTGATGAGCACGGTGGGGGGATCGATGAGCGGTGAGGACAGCCAGAACGCCATGACCGCGGAGAGCGGAGCGCCGAGCGCCAGCAGACCGGCAATGAAAGGAATCACCTCGCACGAGCAGAAGGGCGCGAGTCCGCCGAGCAGGGCCGCGAGGACGATCATGCGCGTCTCGCGGCCTTCAAAGGCCTTCGCGACGAGCGCCTCGGCCCCCGTCGCCTTGAGCCAGGCGATGAGCAAGACCGCGGTCGCGACGAAGGGCAGCGTGGCGACGAACGCTCGGATCGCGATCCCGAGAATCGCATCGAGTTGCTCGCCATCGGCGAGCGCCACCGCGAGGGGTATGAGTGCGATGAGCACCCACACCGAGGCGATTCGGCCTGCGCTCCTGCGCAGTCCATCGAAGCCTCTCAATACGAGCTCGGTCATGGAAATATCCGTGTCAACCGGTGCCCTGGGCCCGGCTCGTGCCCGCGATGGGCTGCACCTCGGCACAGCACTCGTGGAGCAGGAAGGCGGCGAGCGCCTCTATCCGGTCATAGGCGGCACGACTGAGCACGCTGCGGCCGTGGCGCTCCTGCTCGATCAAAGCGCCCGCGGCGAGGAATCTCAGATGGTGAGCCAGGGTCGATGCAGGCAGACCGACGCGCGCCTGGATTTCTCCGACTGAGAGACCGCCGGGGCCGGCGCGAACGAGCGCGAGCAGCACCTCGAGCCGTGGCTCCGAGCCGACTGCCGCGAATCCCCGCGCTGCCTCTTCGAGGGCAAGCATCATTTTTTGTGCCTCATACGAAACCATATACCTAGTATTCTAGATTATTCGTCTCGTGTCAACACCAAAGCAAGCTCGCGGT
>CAZSDY010000083.1:0-14169 GCA_964605765.1 uncultured Ectothiorhodospiraceae bacterium
CCGCCACATCTTCCAGAAAAAGCGTGCCGCCGTTGGCCCTCTCCAGCGAGCCGAAGTGTACGCTGGCGCCCTCTTCGGCGCCGAACAGTTCCTTGGAGGAATCTGCCCCCAACATCCCCGCGACCGAAACGCGCACGAATGCCCCCGCGCGACGATTACTTTGATTGTGTATGAAACGTGCAAAGACTTCCTTGCCAGATCCGGATTCGCCGGTGATCAGCACGCAGGTGTCGTGCTGGGCGATCTTCTTGCCGTGCTTGCGCAGGGACTGCAGGGTGGCGCCGCGGCCAAGCGGGTCGGCCAGCGGTGTCGCATCGCGGCGCAGCCCGATGTTCTCGTCCTCGAGGCGCGCGGTCTCGAGTGCATGGCGCACGGTGATGAGAAGCTTCGCGATGGACAGCGGCTTCTCGAGAAAATCGTAGGCGCCGAGCCGGGTCGCCTCGACTGCCGTCTCCACCGTGCCGTGGCCCGACATCATGATGACGGGGGCGTCCAGCCCCTCGCCCTCCGACCATTCCTTGAGCAAGGTGAGACCATCGATGTCGGGCATCCAAATATCCAGCAGAATGAGATCGGGGCGCCGCGCGCGCCGTGCCTGACGTGCGTCCTCGGCATTCTCGGCGGTGGCGGTCTGGTAGCCTTCGTCGTCGAGTATCTCCTTCACCAGTGCGCGTATGTCGGGCTCGTCATCGACGATCAGGATGTGGGACTGCGTCATATCGCTTCCTCATGCTGCGCGGCGCGCGTCTCACGAGAGGCTCGTGGGCGCGGCACCGGGAAGCGCATGAGCACGGACGCACCATGTGGTCCGTCGTTCGTGGCGCGTACCGTGCCGCCGTGCTCCTCGGCAATCTTCTTCACGATGGCCAGACCCAGCCCGGTGCCTTTGGGCTTGGTCGTGACATAGGGTTCGAATACCCGCTCGATGATATGAGGCGGGAAACCGCTGCCCTCATCGCAAATCTCCAGGTCGATGAAACCGCTGTCGCCATCGGCCGCCTGGCGCGTTATCAGAAGCACCCGTGCGCCGCTCTCTCCCGCATTGGCTTCGAGCGCGTTCTTGATGAGATTGTGCAGCGCCTGGCGCAGCCGGTCCGCATCCACGTCCAGGGCCGGAAGCGCCTCTTGCAAGTCCAGGTCAATCACTTTGCTGGTGCGGTACAGCTCTGCCACGTCCGTGACCAGCGCATTCAGATCGACGCTCTGGACCTTGACTTGCGGGCTACGCGCGTACTCCGAGAACGCGTTGACCATCTTCTTCATGGCCTCGACCTGCTGGACAATCGTTCGCGTGAGGCGGTCGAGGACATCCGACTCCGGCGCCGCCATGCGCTGCAGGTACTTGTGCCGCAGGCGCTCGGCGGAAAGTTGTATGGGTGTGAGCGGGTTCTTGATCTCATGCGCCAGACGCCGGGCCACCTCGCTCCACGCCGCGTCGCGTTGTGCCTGGATCAGCGCCGTGACATCGTCGAACACGATCACGTAGCCCGGGACGGGGCTGTCCGAGGCGGGCAGGCGCGCGCCGCGGCAGGTGAGCACCTGTCTGCCGGTGGCTCCCGCCAGCACGACCTCTTCGCGCCAGTCATGGGATCCGCCGGCGATGTGCTGCCCGACGCGATCGGTGAGGCCGCGCAAGATCGGATGCCGTTCCCCGATGGCAGTGAGCGTGGCGCCGACCTCACGGTCCAGGCCCACGCCGAGGATCTGCTCCGCCGCCACATTGGCGGTTGACAGCAAGCCGGCGTGGTCCAGCGTGATCACCCCCGAGGAGAGGTGCGAGAGCACGGTTTCCAGGTAGGTGCGCTGGTCCTCGAGCTGCTGCTGGCCCTGGCGCGTCTCGTCTCGCGCACGCGCCAGCTTGCGCGTCATGTCGTTGAACGAATCGACCAGGAATCCGAGCTCGTTCTTGCCGGCCGGCGGCAGCCGCGTCTCGTAGTCGCCGTCGGCGACCGCCTGCGTCCCCTGGACCAGGTCGCGCAGCGGCGCAACCATGCGCCTGGCCGAGTAGAACGCCGCCCAGACCGCCGTGAACAGGCTCAGCAGCAGCACCAGGGACAGGGTCAAGGTGAAGCTCATCTTGAGCGGCTTTCTGAGATAGACCAGCTCGCGGTATTTCGCGTACACGCCCTGCACGCTTTCGGCCAGCGTGTTCATGCGCTCGGGGACGGGGAACAGGGCTTGCAGCATGCGCGATGCGTCGGGCGGCGAGCCCGGCACCTGGACCACCACGCGCACGTGCAGGCCCGTCGCACCTATGGGATCCAGGCCGATGTAGCTCTGCGCCTGGCGCACGTGCAGCAAAATGGCATCGTCGGGACTGCTGGGAAGGATGGATGTCGGGTCCTCGTTGCTCGACGAGATGATACGCCCGTTGGAAGCGATCAGGGTCAGCTCCGAGGCGCCGCTCAGGAACCTGGCGTCATCGAGGGCCACGGGTGTCGCCTCGCCGCTGACGACGTCCAGGTCGCCCGCGATGAGCTCGGTTTGCTTGAACAATTCGCGCATGCGCACACCGAGCGACGTGCGGCTAAGCTCCAGGGCATCGTCGAGTGCCTGCTCGACACGCACATCGAACCAGCTGTCGATGCCACGATGCAGGAACTGGATGGAGAAGTAGTACACCACGACCACGGGTGTCACCGCGAGCACCACGAACATGGTGACCATGCGTACCGTCAGCCTGCTCGCCGGTGCACGGCGCTTGACCTGTGCGATCAGGCCGGCCAGGTTCTTCGCGATGAGCGCACCCAGCGTGACGAGGCCGAGCCCGTTCAAAACGAGCAGGGTCGAGAATAGCTGGTCGAAACGCGCCGAGTTGTGCGTGGCCGCGCTCAGCAGAGACAGCGTTGTGAGCAGAAACGCGACGAGGGCGAGCACGGGCCCCACACCCGTCGTGAGCCGCTTCAACGCTGCAGCGGCCATGGGGACCATCTGGGGGGATGCCAGAGTGCATCGAGGTAGGCCATGGGGCGCATGGGCGAAGGCAGGGCCTCTATATCGACCCCCGCGCGCAGCTTCAACCCGTACGTCGCGCGCCCGCGGAGCAGGTGGCTGTCGATCATGGGGAAATTGCGTATGCTGCCGAGCGCGGCGGTGGCATCACGCAGATTGCGATAGGCGCGGGTCGCGCCCGAATTCAGATTCTTCAAAAGGTACTGGGAACTCAGCGCGTGAATCTCGATTCGGCGCCGCGACCGAATATGTGCCACCTCCTTGTCCCACACCAGTGCGCGTTTCTCGACGATTTTCATGTCCACCACGATGGTCAACGGTACGCCGCTCTTCAACGCCTCGACGGAGTCGGCGTCGAAGTCGACGCCGATGTCTGCGTCGAGAAGATACACGCCGTCCTGCACCCGCGTGTGCACGTTGGTTACCTTGAAACCGGCGCCACGCGCATCGTGGCAGGCGAGGAGTGTCACGCCGACCAGGAAGACCGACAATGCAAGGCGCCTCGATGAGGGGAATGCAGCGATCGTCGATTCAATGCTTTTCGATGGTCGCATAATAGAATCCGTCCATATCGGATTCACCGGTAAGTATCTGCCGTCCGTGTGCCGCTGTTCGACCCCAAGTGCTCACGATTGGACGCTCGACCGCATCTCTATGTGCATCCAAGATATACCGGACTTGCCAGTCATTTTCCATCGGCAGAACGGAGCAGGTGGCGTATAACAGCAGCCCGCCGGGGGCCAACAGGCCCCATAACGCATCGATCAGCGCGCGTTGATTTCTCGCGAACCCCTCTAGATCGGCGTTGCGCCGCAGCCACTTCACGTCCGGGTGTCGGCGAATGACGCCGGTGGCACTGCACGGTGCGTCGAGCAGGATCCGGTCGAAAGGGCCGCCGTCCCACCATGTCGCGGGGGTGGCCGCGTCGGCGCAGGCAAGCGTCGCCCCGAGCCCCAGTCGTGACAACGTCGCCTGGAGCCGCTCCAGGCGCAGCGCATCGTTGTCGAGCGCCACGAGCCTTGTCAGGTGCACGTCCTGCTCGAGAATGTGCGCGGTCTTGCCGCCCGGTGCGGCACACGCGTCGAGCACCGTGGCACCCTCGCCCAGATCGAGCAGCGCCACGGCGAGCTGTGCGGCGCCGTCCTGCACCGATACCTCGCCGCCCGCGAAACCGGGCAGTCGATCGACGTCGAGCGGCCGCGCCAGGCTCACTCCGTGCGTCGTGTGGGCCGTGGGGCTCGCCTCTATACCGGCCGTGGCGAGCCTGCAAAGGTACGCCTCGCGCGTCATGCGCCGCGCGTTGACCCGC
Organism: uncultured Ectothiorhodospiraceae bacterium; assembly: GCA_964605765.1. Lineage (GTDB taxonomy): Bacteria > Pseudomonadota > Gammaproteobacteria > HK1 > HK1 > CAZSDY01. The sequence continues at coordinate 4,262 of CAZSDY010000083.1, forward strand.
AGCGTCATGGGCGCGCGCTGGTTGTTCGCGTCGAGCAACTCGCGCCAGCTCTCCGGTCGGGCGGCGCGCAGGCGATCGATGAACCAGCGCGGGTGGGCGTAGCGCACTTCCCAGTCCGCATCGGAAATCTCGCGGAACTTGTCGCCCTCGGCGAGGAATCGGCGCAGTGTCGCGTTGATGAGGCCGCGCGCCCAGGGCTTGTGACGTTGGCCCGCCACGGCAACGCTTGCCGATACTGCCGCGTAGGGTGGAATCCGCATGTACATGAGCTGGTACAGGCCGAGCAGGAGCAAGACGTGCATATCCGCGTGCTTGCGCGCCAGCGGCTTGCGCAGCAGTTCGCGCAGGACGGCTTCCAGTCGCGGCAGCCAGCGCAGCACGCCGTAGCACATCTCACGCACGAGGCGTGCGTCGCGCGCGTTGCCGGCATTGGGAAGTGCCGCATCCAGGGTGGCATTGAGGGAGCGGTGGGTGTAGAGAACATCGCTCAGAACGCTCGTTGCCAGCGACCGCGGCGACGCGGCAGCGCGTTGCTCACTCACCGAAGCGCTCGCCCGGTCGCAGCGTGTTCGCATTGAGGAAGTCGGCCGCCGAGACCACGCGCGCGCCGGGCAGTTGCACGCGTGTCAGTTGCAGCCTGCCGGCACCGGTAGCCACCTCTATGCCGGCTGTATCGACGCGCTCCACGGTACCGGGTGCACGCGATGCAGGCGCCCGCAAATTCCGCGCCGACCAGATCCGGATGCGCGAGCCCGCGAGCGTGGTGTAAGCCACGGGCCACGGGTTGAAGGCCCGGATGCGTCGTTGCAGCGTATCGGCGGGCAGCGAGAAGTCGAGCTTTGCCTCACGCTTTTGCAGCTTGGGCGCGTAGGTGGCGAGTGCGTGGTCCTGGGTAATCGGCGCGGCGCGCGCGTCGAGCACCGTGCCCAGGCTTTGCCCCAGAAGCGAGGCGCCGATCGATGCCAGCTTGTCGTGCAGACTGCCCGCGGTGTCGCCGGGCTCGATGGTACACGCCTCGCGGGCGATGACCGGTCCGGTGTCGAGGCCCTCATCCATCTGCATGATGGAGATGCCCGTCGTTCGGTCGCCGGCAAGGATGGCGTGTGCAATGGGCGCCGCGCCGCGCCAGCGTGGCAGCAGCGAGGCGTGCACGTTGATGCAGCCGAAGCGCGGCATGGACAGGATCGTGGCGGGGAGCAGCAGTCCATAGGCGGCAACCACCATCACATCCGGCGCCAGCGCGGCGATTGCGGACTGGGCCGCCGGCTGCGTCAGAGCGAGTGGCTGGTGAAGCGCGATTCCTGCCGAGCGGGCCAGTGCCTTGACCGGGCTCTCACGCAGCTTGCGCCCGCGTCCGGCCGCCCGGTCGGGCTGCGTGAGAACTGCGGCCACGTGGAACGGACCTTGCAGCAGGGCGCCCAGCATGACGCTGGCGAACTCGGGCGTGCCGGCAAAGACGATGCTGGGAGCGTGCACGGGCTTTTGCGTCATGAGAGCGGCTGCCCGGTGCCGGTGCCTCGATACCGCGCGCGTGCCCGGCCCGAATACCGCATCGTCGCTACAGGGCCAGCTTGTGCTGGCGTCCGGCCTTCTTGCGAATCCGTTGCCTCTTCAGCCTGGACAGGTAATCGACGAACAACTTGCCCTCCAGGTGGTCGACCTCATGCTGTATGCACACCGACAGCAGTCCGCATGCCTCCATCTCGAACGATTCGCCGCTGCGGTCGAGCGCACGCACGCGCACGCGGTCCGGGCGTCTGACGGTCTCGTAGACGCCCGGCAGCGAAAGGCAGCCTTCCTCCATTTCGAACTCGCCCTCGCAGGACAGGATCCGCGGGTTGATGAAGCAGTACGGCGTCGTCTTGGTGTCCGACACGTCCATGATGATGATGCGCTTGGGTACATTGACCTGGATTGCCGCCAGCCCGATGCCCGGCGCCGCATACATGGTCTCGAACATGTCGTCGATCAGGCGGCGGATCGTATCGTCGACCTGCTCGACGGGCTGTCCCGTGTTACGCAGCCGCGGATCGGGGTAATGCAAAATCGGCAGTTTCGCCACGGTCAGGCTCGAACGGGTAGCTAGATCATGCGCCACACTATAGCGGATGGCAGGTTCGGGGTGCTACATCCCAGTCCGCCACCACTGCAGTCTTCCAGAATAATTGAACTCACTTTTATTTGAATTTTCAGGTAACTATAACCTATAGTTACCCTATTACGCGAAGTGCTGGAGTATTCGGGCGGCCGGTCGCGTGCTGAAACGGGGAAAAGGTATGGCTAGACGCATGAATTTGGCCGTCGCGGTTGCGGCTTTTCTGTTGCCTGTTGCCTTGCTGGCTGAAACGGTGGCGCTCAACCCGGAGCATCCACAACGCTACACGATTCAAAAAGGCGACACGTTGTGGGACATTTCCGCAAAGTTCCTGCGTGAGCCGTGGCGCTGGGAGGAAATCTGGCGCGCCAATCCACAGATAAAGAACCCGAATCTGATCTACCCCGGCGACGAGGTCGTGCTCAGCTATCAGCAGGGCGAACCGGTGCTCGAGGTTCGCCGCTCCGGCGAGCGGCCCACGGTCAAGCTCTCCCCCAGGATGCGTACCGTGTCACTTGACTCGGTCCCCGTTCCGACCATCCCCATAGACGCGATACAGCAGTTTCTGGCGCGCCCCATGGTCGTGGGTGCCGACGAGTTCGACTCGGCGGCCTACGTGGTGTCTCTAGAGAAGGAGCGCCTGGTGGCGGGAGCGGGTCACAAGCTCTACGTCCGCGGGCTGGACACGGATGCCGGCACGAGTTTCACCGTCTACAGGCGCGGCGATGCCTACATTGATCCGACCAGCGGGGAGTCTCTCGGCTACGAGGCCGTGCACATTGCCGATGCAGTGCTGGAGCGTGGCGGCGATCCGGCCACCATGGTCGTCAGCCGTTCCAACAAGGAGGTGCTCAAGGGGGACCGGCTGCTGCCCGACACCGAGGAAGCGGTGGACAGCAATTTTCACCCACGCCAACCCGAGCGCGCTGTCAATGGACAGATCCTCTCGGTCATGGACGGCGTCTCGCAGATCGGGCAGAACCAGATCGTGGTGCTGAACATCGGCGCGCAGGATGGCGTCGAGGTCGGGCATGTGATGGCGGTCTACCAGGCAGGCGACGAAGTGCAGGATGCCATGGCAGACAAGCCGGAAGTCATCAACCAGTCGTACATCGAGCTCGATCCGGCCAAGCAGGGCGGGATAGATGGATTCTCGGTGGCAGCGGATCGCCTGGTGCGAGAGGTCTCCGGCATGCTGGTGAAGCAATACAACCGGTTTGCGCATCCGGCCGAGGAGAATCACGATCTCGTCAATCTGCCGGAGGAACGAGCCGGGCTGGTCATGGTGTTCAGGCCTTACGAGCGTATCAGCTATGCTCTGGTGGTCGACGCCAAGCGCCCCATGCACATCCATGACACGGTGACCAATCCCTGACAGGGTCTTGTCGAGCAGCACGGCCTTCGTGGCGCCGGCACGCGTGGCCCGATGCTCGCCGGCGCCCGCAAACCGTACACCCGGTCTCGTCCACACGCGGCTTTCCCACCGCCGCAGTAGATTCTTCCCGAGTCCGACCGGCTGCTTGGATGACCAGCAGGCATGAACGCAGCATGGCTCAGATCATCGGACACACGCTTCCTGCTCGCCCTGCACCGCGCACCGGGGGTCGGCGCCGCCACCGTGCAGCGCCTGGGTGAGCAATTTCCGGCGCCCGAGGATGTCTTTGCCCGGGATGCCCGCGGGTGGCTCGTACGTAACCTGCCGGAGGCGACCTGGCGCTGCCTTACGGAGCCCGCTTGGGTGCGTGTGGACGCCGATCTGGAGTGGCTCGCGCAGCCCGGTCGTACACTGCTCGCGCGGGGTGATCCCGCGTACCCCGCGCGCTTGCACGAGATCGCGGATCCGCCCTGCGTGCTGTTCGTGCGGGGTTCGCCGGCGCTACTGTGCTCGGCCCAGCTTGCCATGGTCGGCAGCCGCAATCCCACCGCCAGCGGCGCGCAAACGGCTTTTTCATTCGCCCGCGTGCTGGCCGCCTGCGGGATCGTTGTCACCAGCGGGCTGGCAGTGGGGGTCGATGCGGCGAGTCACCGTGGTGCTCTCGATGCATCAGCACCCACCGTGGCGGTGATGGGCAGCGGCCCGGACCAGGTATATCCGCGCACGCATGCTGCGCTGGCAGAGCAGATTGCGGCGTGCGGGGCGCTGGTGACGGAGTATCCGACCGGAAGCGCACCGCGCGCGGCGCACTTTCCGCGCCGCAACCGCATCATCAGCGGACTGAGCCTGGGTGTGCTCGTTGTGGAAGCGGCACTGCGCAGCGGTTCCTTGATCACCGCTCGCCAGGCCATGGAGCAGGGGCGCGAGGTGTTCGCAATCCCGGGCTCCATCCACAGTCCGCTGGCGCGCGGTTGCCACTCGCTCATCCGCGAGGGCGCGAAACTCGTCGAGACGGCGCAGGACATCGTGGAGGAGATCCTACCGCAGCTTCGCGCGTTGCCCGCGGCCGCCGCGTCGACGGAAGTGCCCCGCGATGAGCTGGACAATGAGATGGACAATGATTACCGGGTGCTCCTCGATGCCATGGGCTTCGACCCGGTAAGCGTGGATGTCCTCGTCGAGCGCACCGCATTGACGCCGCAAGTGGTTTCCTCCATGCTTCTTCGACTCGAGCTCAACGGCCAGGTGTCTTCCATCTCGGGTGGGCTTTACACCCGGATTTCACGGAACCGCAAATGAAAGAAAGCGTATTGGATGTTCTCATGTATCTGTTTGAGCATTATCTGGACGAGGAGGACATCGATGTCGAATCGGATCGCGAGTCTCTGCGTCACGACCTCGTGGAAGCCGGTTTCCCGGATGAAGAGATTGACAGGGCCTTCGCCTGGCTGGAAGGGTTGGCCGTCGGCGCGGAGCAGCCCCAGGGCGAAGCGGTCAGGGCGGCACCGTCGTCCATTCGGGTGTACGCGTCTCAGGAGCTGGAGCGCCTGGACAGGGATTGCCGCGGGTTTCTCCTGTTCCTGGAGCAGGTCGGTGTGCTGGACAATACCACCCGGGAACTGGTCATCGACCGCGTCATGGCGCTCGAGAGCTTCGACATCGATCTGGAGCAGTTGAAGTGGGTGGTGCTGATGGTGCTGTTCAATCAGCCTGGAAAGGAATCCATGTTCTCGTGGATGGAAGAGCTCGTCTTCGATCGCCAGGGCGGGCTCTTGCACTAAGGGCTCGCGCGAGGCATTCGATCGCTTGCACCCCGATGATGGCGCCGCGCCGGGCCGTCCATGCTACGCTCTCTCGGGCAGCCGGCAGCTCGGTTTCGGATATCATTCCAACGGTTTCGCATGAGCAAGAATCTACTGATCGTTGAATCGCCCGCCAAGGCGCGGACCATCAAGAAATACCTGGGTGCCGAATTCGAGGTCATGGCCTCGAACGGGCACGTGCGTGATCTGCGCCCCAAGGAAGGCGCCGTCGATCCGGACAATGACTTCACGATGCACTACCAGGTCATCGACAAGAACGAAAAACGTGTCCAGGAGATCGCTCGCACCATGAAGGGTGCGAATGCGCTCTACCTCGCCACGGACCCGGACCGTGAGGGGGAAGCGATCTCGTGGCATTTGAAGGAGATACTGCTCGCCAGGAAAGCGCTGAACGGCAAACCGGTACGCCGCGTCGTCTTTCATGAGATCACGCGCGGTGCGGTGCGGGATGCCGTGGAGCATTCGCGCGACCTCGCGATGGAGCTCGTCAACGCTCAGCAGGCAAGACGGGCGCTGGATTATCTGGTTGGTTTCAACCTCTCTCCGCTGCTCTGGAAGAAGATTCGCCGCGGCCTGTCGGCGGGACGCGTGCAGAGCCCGGCGCTGCGCATGATCGCGGAGCGCGAGGAGGAGATCGAGCGCTTCGTGAAGCGCGAGTACTGGACCATCGAGGCAGATCTCAGCAGAAAAGGCGCGGATTTCGTTGCTCGGCTCAGCCACTATCAAGGCGAAAAACTGTCCCAGTTCAGCATCACCGATGAAGCTGGTGCGCGGGAGGCCGAACGGGTTATCGAGGACAGTGCCGGGCGCGGCGTGCGGGTCGTCAAGGTCGAGAAAAAGCAGCGCAAGCGCAATCCCGCCGCGCCGTTCACCACCTCGACGCTGCAGCAGGAAGCCGTGCGCAAGCTGCGCTTCACGGCCAATCGCGCGATGCGTGTCGCACAGCAGCTCTACGAAGGCATAGAGACGGACGAAGGGCTGGTCGGGCTCATCACCTACATGCGTACCGATTCCGTCACGCTGGCGGGGGAGGCGCTGGACCAGATCCGGGCATACATCCGCGGGCGCTACGGCGCGGCCGAGCTTCCAGCCAAGCCGCGAACCTACCGCACCCGCTCGAAGAACGCGCAGGAAGCGCACGAGGCCGTCAGGCCCACGGACGCCAACAGAACGCCCGAGAGCCTGAAGCGCTTCCTGGGCGCCGAGCAGCACAAGCTCTATGAGCTCATCTGGAAGCGCAGCGTCGCCTGCCAGATGAAGCACGCCACGATAGATACGGTCGCGGTCGACCTCTCGTGCGGAGAGGGCAACCAGTTTCGCGCTACCGGGTCGACCGTGGTGCACCCCGGGTTCCTGAGCGTCTACGAGGAAGGCGTGGATGATGCCAAGGGCGAGGAGCGTGAGCGCCGGCTGCCGCCGCTCGCCGTCGGGGATCAGGTCGAATTGAAGCGCATCCGGCCCGAGCAACACTTTACCGAGCCGCCGCCGCGCTACTCGGAGGCGACGCTCGTCAGAACGCTGGAGGAATACGGCATAGGTCGCCCGTCCACGTATGCATCGATCATTTCCACCCTGCAGAATCGCGAGTACGTGGTGCTGGAACGAGCCCGTTTCATGCCGACGGACATTGGACGCATCGTCAACCGCTTCCTCACGGAGCATTTTGCGCAGTATGTCGATTACGAGTTCACCGCAAGGCTGGAAGATGATCTCGATGCCATCTCCAGGGGGGAAAAAAAGTGGGTGCCCCTGATGCGCGAGTTCTGGTTGTCGTTCAAGGAGCGGGTCAACGACAAGGAGCTCAGCGTGAGCCGCAGTGATGCGGGTCAGGCGCGTGAGCTCGGAGTCGACCCGGCGACTGGCCGACTCGTCTCCGCACGTATGGGACGCTACGGCCCCTGCGTCCAGATCGGGACCCGGGAAGAGTCGGAAAAGCCACGCTTCGCGAGCCTGCGCGCCGAGCAGAGCCTGGCAACCATCACCCTGGCCGAGGCGCTGGAGTTGTTCAAGTTGCCGAGAGCGCTCGGGGAGACGGCCGACGGCGAGGAGATCTCGGCCAGTATCGGCAGGTTCGGACCCTACGTGCGCTACGGTGCCAGGTTCGTTTCCCTGGGACGCGAAGATGACCCCTATACCATCGAGCTCCCGCGCGCCCTGGAGATCATCGCGGCGAAGCGCAAAACCGATGCCGCGAAGGAGATCAAGGTCTTTGCGGAAGCGGGAGTCCGCGTGTTGAACGGGCGCTACGGCCCGTACGTGACGAACGGCAAGAAGAACGCCAGGATCCCGAAAGATACGCAGCCGGCCGACGTCACTCTCGAGATCGCGCAAACACTGCTCGCACAGGCACCGGCGGCGCGAAAGGGGCGGCGCGGGCCGAAAGCGGCGCGCGGCCGGGGCAATGACCGTTAACCCGCATTTCGTCGCCGTGCTGATGGGATCGGATTCCGACTTGCCCGTCATGCAGGCGACCTTCGATGTGCTGGAGGCGCTGGAGATCCCCTACGAGGCCAGGATCACCTCCGCGCACCGGACACCGACGGAGACGCGCGAGTACGTGCGCTCGGCCGAGCAGCGCGGGTGTGCGGTGTTCGTGGCCGGCGCCGGTCTCGCGGCGCATCTGGCCGGCGCCGTGGCGGCCATCACCTGCCGGCCCGTTATCGGTGTGCCGATGGACGGCGGGCCGCTGCACGGTATGGACGCGCTGCTGTCCACGGTGCAGATGCCGGGCGGCGTGCCTGTCGCCACGGTGGCGATCGGCAAGGCCGGTGCCAGGAACGCCGGCTATCTCGCGGCGCAGATGCTGTCGCTCGGGGACGCGGCCTTGTTCGAGCGATTCAAGCGCGAGCGTTGCCGCAATGCGCAAGGCGTTCTCGCCAAGGACGCAGAACTGCAGGTAAAACTGGCCAAGCGCTGACCACCTGCGGGGGTCCGCCCCTTGAAATCGTGGCATATGAGACAGGCGGTGCAAGTCCTTCGAGGTGGCGGCTTGGTCGCCTATCCCACCGAGGCAGTGTACGGCCTGGGATGCGACCCACTCGATGCGGCAGCCGTCGAGCGGCTGCTCGCGCTCAAGGAGCGTCCACTGGCGCACGGCTTGATACTGATCGCCGCATCGGTACAACAGCTCGCGGGATACGTGCTCATGCCCGGCGCTGAGGTGGGGCGCCGGGTGGCGGCCACCTGGCCGGGACCGACGACGTGGTTGCTGCCGGCGGCGCCGGCGCTGCCGCGCTGGTTGAGCGGTGGGCGTGACTCGCTTGCGGTGCGCGTCACCGCGCACCCTCAGTGCGTGGCGCTTTGCGAGGCCTTCGGGGCGCCGCTGGTCTCGACCAGCGCGAACCGGCACGGGCGCGCAGCGGCGCGAAGTGCGCTCGATGTGCGCCTCCGCTTCGGTAGCCGGATCGACTACATCCTGTGCGGCCAGGTCGGCGCTCGGCGCTACCCGAGTGAGATTCGCGATGCGCTGACAGGCGCCGTGGTGCGCCCGGCGGTGCCGCGCAATCGCCAATGACGGGCGGCGAGCGGATGCCGCCCGGGCGCCGGGGGCAGGTATGAGCACGGCCGGCGACAGCAACCCGGATATCCCCGGGTTCCGCGACTTCCTTGTGTGCCTGCAGGACGAGGTCTGCGCGGCGCTCGGTGCGCTCGACGGGGCTGCGTGCTTTCACGAGGACAACTGGCGCCACGGGCCGGGGGAGGGGCGCTCCAGGGTACTGCGCGACGGCGCGGTGCTCGAGCGTGCCGGTGTCAACTTCTCCCATGTGAGCGGCTTTGAGCTGCCGCGCTCGGCCACGACGAAGCGCTCCGAGCTCGCCGGGCGCTCATTTGAGGTGCTGGGGCTCTCGGTTGTCGTGCATCCGCTGAATCCCTACGTGCCCACATCGCATCTCAACGTCAGGTGTTTCGTGGCGAGCAGGCCGGGGGGCGAGCCGGTATGGTGGTTCGGGGGCGGGTTCGACCTCACGCCGTACTACGGCTTCGAGGAAGATGCCGTGCACTGGCACACGGTGGCGAGACAGGCGTGTGCCGCGTTCGGCGACGACGTCTACCCACGCCTCAAGCGCTGCTGCGACGAGTACTTCTTCCTGCCGCATCGCGGCGAAGCGCGTGGCATCGGGGGGCTGTTCTTCGACGATCTGAATGAATGGGGCGCGGCGCGATGCGAGGCCTTCGCGCGCAGCGTGGCGAAGCATTACCTGCCCGCCTACCTGCCCATCGTGGAGCGTCGCAAGTCCCGGCCCTACTCGCGGCGCGAGCGCGAGTTTCAGCTCTACCGCAGGGGACGATACGTCGAGTTCAATCTCATATACGACCGCGGCACCTTGTTCGGGCTGCAGTCCGGGGGGCGCACGGAGTCCATCCTGATGTCGCTGCCGCCGCGGGTGCGCTGGGCGTACGACTGGGCGCCCGAGCCGGGCAGCCCGGAAGCGGAACTCTACGAGCGCTTTCTCGTGCCGAGGGAGTGGATATAGCCAGGGCCCCGGCTTTCGCTGCCCGCGGCCGTTAGCGAGACGCTGTTCCAGTTTCGGGCTGCTTCCGCGGCTTCGAGGGGTCAGGGCACACATCGAAGCAGACGACGCTTCAATGTGCGCGCTGACCCCGGCTTTCCCGG
>CAZSDY010000084.1:0-13967 GCA_964605765.1 uncultured Ectothiorhodospiraceae bacterium
ATGTGGACTTGTGGAAAACCGCCTGAAATTGCCCACAGATTTCGCCGAGGAGGCACTGATCACTTCCTTATCGTTCATCTTGCGTTTCGCTTTCTGCGCGTGCCTCGCTGGCTGTTCTTCACCTAACCCGGCCGAGCCGGAACCAAACAGGGCGTCGAGCGCGAGACGTTGCGCCGAATCACACGCCCGATAATGCACGCCCAAGACGCCAAGCACGCAAAGGGGACGCGGAAAACTCTGATGACGGGGGTATCACCGGTAGCGTCGAGCGCCATATTGAGGCAGATCGATCTTCTTTGCGTGCTTGGCGGCTTGGCGAGAGTCATCATCATCGTGCGCTATCCACCGTTTCCCCAACAGCCTCGCCTTTGTCGTTTTGCACGAGCTCACGGGTAAGGGACTAATTGTCGATCGCGGATCGACCGCGCACCACCGCATCCACCGCGACGCAGCCGACTTCGGAAACGATCACCGGGTTGACGTCGATTTCAGAAATCTCGTCCGCCATTGCCGCCACCAGATGCGAAAAACACACCAGGGCGTCACATAACGCATCGACATCGCAGGCGGCTTTGCCGCGCACGCCCTCAAGTAGTTTCGACGTCTCGGTGCGCGCGATCATATCGCGGGCAATAGCCTGATCGATCGGGGCCAGTTCGAATGTCACGTCGTCAAGCACTTCGACGAGCACGCCGCCCGCTCCGAACATGATAGCGGGGCCGAAGGGCGTCTTCGCGATGGCGCCGAACGCAACCTCGACGCCATCCGGCGCCATGGCTGCAACCGTGACCTCGGGCCCGAGCCGGGGTGCCATGTCCGCATAAACCTTGAGCACCTCCTCGACGCTCTTGAGCGACAGCACGACGCCACCAACTTCCGACTTGTGTATTTGGCCGACAGCTGTCTTGAGCGCGACTGGCCCGCTAATCTTCGCCATGGCCTCATGCACGTCTTCCACAGACGCGGCGCTGAAACAGTCAACCGTTTCGATACCGGCGGCGTTCAGAAGCGCAAGAGCCTCGATCTCGCCGCCATCGAGGGCCGCGCTGACCAGCGGCGGAATCCCAGCCGGGAGCCCTGCAAAATCAGGTGCGGCTCTCCGCTTGCGCTCACGTCTGTCGAAAAGATGCTTTATCGCGGCAAGCCCGGCGCGTACGCCGTCAAGCACAACAAGCCCCGCATCGTCCAACATGCGGATGTTTCGCGGATGGAAGTGTCGGCTCGAGAACGTCACAGCAAGCACTGGTTTCTGCGCCACCCGCGCCGTGTTAATCGCGGCAGACGCGAAACTGTGAACGAATATGTCGGTATCGGCTGCACCGAGTTCGGTAAAAACCGTCGCAAGCGCCGTATCGGGGTCGTCGAGCGCGATTTCAATACAGGTCTCAATGTGTTCGATTAGATTTTCCTCGCCACCCCACAAGTCGACCGGATTGTCGTCCGGGAGGTCGGGCGCCAGCACCTGTCGCAATCGGCCGCGCGTTTGGTCGGAAAATTGCGCCAACGGCAACCCGATGCGCTCCGCCTCATCGAGCAGCACCGAACGCTGCCCGCCCGAATCCGTTACCGCTGCCAGCCCTCCCGGGCCGGGCGCGTCCATTTTCGAGAACATGAGAAGTGTCGCGTAAAAATCGTCCATGGTTTCGGCCCGCACCACGCGATAGCGCCGGAACAGCGCATCGAATATACGGTCATCCCCGGCGAGACGGCCCGCATGGGTGGCGATCGCTTGCGCTGAACGCGCGCTGCGGCCGGGCTTGAGCGCCACGACCGGCACGCCCTTTCGATCGGCCCTGTCAAGGCCTTGCGCGAACAACTCCGGGTCGCGCACCGTCTCGAGATAGAGCCCGACCACGCGGGTTTCGGGAAGGGTAAGCGCGTAGTGCAGGAGCTCCGTGGTTCCGAGATGGGCTTCCTGGCCCGGATGGGCGGTGAAGCACGGGCGAAGCCGCGGATCGGTATTGTTGCAGTAGGCGTAGAGCGAGCCCGACTGCACGATAAGCGCGATTGCACCGGCTTTCGTGTGCCCGGGTTCCGGCGGGATCCAGGTGCCCGCAAGCGACGCTGCGTAATTGACATAGCCGATGGACCCGGGGCCCAGCAGCGGCACACCGGCCTCGTGCGCCAAACCCGCGACGCGTTCCACCGGTGACATGTCCCCGTCCCTCTCGCGTGACAACGTGGCAAATATGATTGCCGCCCGCACACCCGCCGCGATCACCCGTTCCAGAAACGCCGGCGCGCGCCGAGCGGCACCGGCAATGACCGCCAGATCCACCGGACCTGGCACATCGGCGATATCCGCGAAGCAGGTCACGCCGTCGATTACGTCATAGCGTGGCGTCACCGGATAGATCGGACCGGTGAAGCCATACAACTGCGCGGCACGGATCACCTCGTACCCGGGACGGTGTGGCCGTGCGCTTGCGCCAATCACCGCTATCGAGGCCGGCTGCAACAGCGGTTGCAACCGCCTCACCGTCTCTTCGTCACCGCCAAACAATCTACACCTCACTGGTCCGACCGAACGCGGCATCTTCATTTGATCCGGTATAACCCCACACGGTCTCGGCGACGCAGTGAATGCCGTCGAAGTCCCACTCACCGCACCAGATACAGCGCCTGCGAAGATCGCGGGTTCAAGCTGCGGCTCATCAGCGTGGCCCATGCTGTCGCCGAAAACGGAAAGCATGCCTCCGGCGGCAATGTCGACCACCAACACTTAAGATCGTACATTCTTCATGACGTCATCGCTTCGCACTGCCACACGCCTCTATCATTGGTGAACCCGTGAAATACAATCTGGCAGTCCATACCCTGAACTCCAATGCATCTGACAGCGTTCTGAACGGGCGTGCGGTACTTCCCGGTCAGCCGGGCGGCGGGCGGTTGTGCAGTTCGTGGGCGCCGATCGCGGCAAACCGGCCGAGATGCCAATCGACATCGCCAAAAGAGAGGCCTCCCATGGTAAGGCGTTTGAAATAGTGGCCAATGGGCACGTCGTTGGTCATGCCGATGCCTCCGTGCAGTTGAATACCCTCCTGGCCAACGAGACGCCCAAGCCGCCCGACCTGGATTTTCGCTGCCGATACCGCAAGCCTGCGTTCCGTGACATCGTCACGCTCGAGCGCCGCAACCGCATCCATCGCCACGGACTGGGCCAGCTCGCAGCGCATATACATATCGACCATGCGATGCTGCAGTGCCTGAAAAGTGCTCAGTTTCTGGCCGAACTGCTCACGCGATTTGAGGTAGTCGAGCGTGCGGGTGTGGATTTCCCACATGGCGCCCACCGCCTCGGCGCAGATCATGGCCGCCGACCAGTCATAGGCGAGATCGACCGCGTCGTAAGCCCCGCCCTCCGTACCGATGAGGTTATCGGCACCGACGCGCACACCGGCGAGCGGAACGTCTGCGGCGCGTCCGCCATCCTGTGTTGCATAAGGATTAAGCGAAATCCCGTCTGCGCCGCGCGGCACAAGAAACAGCGACACGCCGGACCGGTCACCAAGCGCGCCTGAGCTGCGCGCCGAAACCAAAAACAGGTCGGCATCCTCCGCAAACGGCACCGCACATTTGGCCCCGTTCAGCACAAAGTCACCGTTCTCACGCCGCACCGAGGTCTCGACATGGGCGCGGGCATGCCGCGCACGGGCCTCATCATGGGCAAGAGCCAGACGCAGGCTACCGTCGGCAATCTTCGGCAGCACCTCCTCGCGCTGCTTAGGAGAACCTGCGCGATCGATGCAGATGCCTGCCGCGATCGTTGCAAGATAAGGCGATGCGCAGAGCGCCCGGCCCATCTGCTCCATGACGAGTGCCACTTCGATCGCACTGCCGCCGAGCCCACCGCAGTCTTCGGCAAAGGGTGCCGCGAGCCAGCCGAGCTGTGCATATTGCGACCAGTGATCGGCCAGGAAGCCATTACCGCCTGCCACCAGATTCTGGCGCGTTTCAAAGCCGTACTCCGCACCGAGAAACCGCGCGACGCTGTCGCGGAACATGATTTGTTCTTCCGTGAGGCCGAAATCCATGACTAGAGTCCCAAGACCGCTTTGGCGATGATGTTCTTCTGGATTTCGTTCGAACCCGAATAGATCGCCGTCTTGCGGAAGTTGAAATAGGCCCGCGCAGCATGGCGTGCTTCGCTTGGACCGGCCGGACAATCGGCACGCGCATCGAGATCGCGGATATCGACTTTCGCGTGATGCGACACCGCCTCCATGGTGAGTTCGAGGATCATGTGCTGCACTTCGGTGCCGCGCACCTTGAGCATGGAGGCTTCCGCGCCGAGCGCATCCGCGCCACCGGGGCCGAACAGAAACCGCATTTCGGTGAGTTCGAGCGCACGCAATTCGACCCCTGCTTCCGCCATACGGCGGGCGAAGTCGCGATCGTCGATCAGCATGCCCTCGTGCGTGGGAATGCGGCAGGAAAGTTCGCGCAAACGCTGATACGACGCCATCGAGCGCGATACTTCCGCCGTGCCGAAGCGCTCCAGGCCGAGGAGATATTTGGCCAGTTTCCAGCCATCGTGTTCCTCACCGAGCCTGTCCTCTACGGCAACTTCGACGTCTTGGAAAAACACTTGATTGACTTCATGGCCGCCATCGAAGGTGACAATCGGCGATATGGTGACGCCGGGCGCCTTCATGTCGAGCGTGAGAAACGTAATGCCCTGCTGCTTTCGTCCGGAACTGTCTGTGCGGAAGAGGCCGAACATCCGGTCGGCGATATGGCCCTCGCTGATCCAGATCTTGGAGCCGTTGACCATGTAATGCTCACCGTCACGCACGGCGCGCGTCTGCAGCGAGGCGAGGTCCGATCCGGCATTCGGTTCGGAAAACCCCTGACACCAGAATACATCACCATTGGCAATGCCGGGCAGAATGCGTTGCTTCTGGTCTTGCGTGCCAAATTCGATCGCTGTCGGCCCAAGCATGCCGGCACCGAAGATCATCGGTCGCGGCGCATCGGCCAGCGCGATCTCGCGCTCGAAAATGTAGGATTGCTCGTCGCTCCACCCGGTGCCGCCATATTCGACCGGCCACGACGGACAGCCCCACCCCTTCGCATGCAGGATCTTGTGCCAACGCCGCTGATCCTCCTTCGAGAGATCCATGCGCTCCTCGGCAACTTGGGCGCGAATGTAGTCGGGTAGGTTCGAGTGTATGAAATCACGAACCTCTTTTGCGAACGCTTTGAGTTCCGGCGTCTCCAGATGTTGCCGCACATCGAATGGCGCGCTCATTGCCAATCTCTCCTGATTTTGCGCAACTACCTTTCACCATGGTGTCCGACATGCATGCTGAAAGCCCGCCCCGAGACGCTCCAGGGACCCGTCTGAACCTGGGGTCTGGAATTGCCAATTCTGAACTGAAATCAGGCTACTAGACAATCGTGCGACGGTCACCGTCACTACCTCACCGCTCTGCACCTCATCTCCCAGTTCGTTGTGTGGATGTCCCTGGGCCCCATGGGACCCCCTGTGTGTGGATGTCCCGGAGCCCCCCGGGGCCCCTTATGTGGATGTCCCGGAGCCCCTCTGCCTCATCTCCCAGTTCGTTGTGTGGGTGTCCCGGCTGTGTGGTGCGGAGCCCCTGTGTGGATGTCCCGGGGCCCCCTGTGGGCCCCCTGTGTGGATGTCCCGGGGGGGCCCCCGCCGCCTTGTGTGGGTGTCCCGGCTGTGTGGTGGATGTCCCGGGGCCCTTCTCCCGGGGCCCCCTTCCCGGGGCCCCCTGTGTGGATGTCCCGGGGCCCCTCCTCCGGGGCCCCCTGTGTGGATGTCCCGGGGGGGGCCCCGCCGGGCCCCCCGCCCGGGTTCGCACTACCCGCATGCTCAGCTTGGCGCGCACGGAACCCATCGCAACCACGCTTCGAGCTCGCCGTGCAGGCGCGCGACGAATTCGCGCAGCAGCCGCGAGCGCGGCCGCTGCGCGGGGTATAGCAACCCCAGCTTGAATCGCACCTCAGGCTCGAAGCGGCGCACCACGAGCCCGCGCCCGGCGAAATCGACCGCCGTCAGCGGATCGACGATCGCCACGCCAACACCGCGGGCGACGAGCGCGCAGGCCGGGGCAAAGAGCTGCGACTCGACTCCCACGCGGCGGCGCACCCCGGCGTCACGAAAGATCTGTTCGATCTGAATCGTGGTCTGGTGATCGTGGTTAAGCGATATCTGCGGCTCACCGGCAAGCTCGTGCGGGCCGAGTATCTCACGGCTCGACAACCGATGTCCCTCGGGCAGCGCGCACACGCAGCGCAGCACGAGCGACTCGGACTCGATGCCCGGACCATCGACGGGTTCCTCGGCCACCCCGAGGTCGAACTGCTGGGCGGCGATCCACTCGCGGACCTTGAGCGAGCTGCGCGTCTGCAACGAGACGGTGACCCGCGGACGCTCGGCGACGAACCCGGCGACGACGCTTGGCAGGAAGGAGAGAGAGAGGCCGGGAAGGCTCGCGATGCGCAGTTGACCTGCCTTCTGGTCGCGAATGTCGCTAACCACGAGGCCGAGCTGGTCGATCGCCGCGAACACCTTGTCGGCCTGCTCGTGGAAGTAGCGTGCCTCGGCAGTCGGCAGCACCCGGCCGTGCCCGCGCGCGAATAGCGGGAAACCGAGTGTGCGCTCGAGGTTGGAGATGAGCTTGCTCACCGCCGGCTGGGAGATCCCGAGCGCCTCCGCTGCCTGGGTGAGCGAGCCGGTGGCGATGACGGCACGAAATGCCCGGAGGTGGCGAAAGTTCAACGAAACGTCCCCCATGGTGAGACGACCTGGCCGGTGACGCCCGGCCCAGATAGCGCTGAATCATAGCCATATGTTATGAAAACACAACGCTGAGTGCATGTACTTTATGACCCATTCGTCGCAGCATTAACGACACTGGCGGGACCCGATCGTGTATTTCAGATCGCGAGCCCCGCCAACGCCGATCGATGATGAGGAGGAGGAGAACCGATGACGCACAAACCACACACACGATCTTTGGGCGCAGCGCGAATCCGCCGCCGCGACCTGATCAAAGGGGCAGCGGCGGGTGCCGCGGCGATGGGATTCCCGGCTATCGTCCGTGCGGCGAGCGAGCGCAAGATCGTCGCCCGCGACCCGGGTGGGCCGTTCACCAAGGGCTTCAGCGAGGCTTTCTACGAACCGTTCAAGAAGGCCACCGGGATCACGGTATTGGGTATTCAGGGCCAACACGAGCCGACCGGCATGATCCGGGCGATGGTCGAAACCAAGAACTACACCTGGGACATGAGCCTGCTCAGCAACAACTCGCATCAGTCACTGGCCAACATCGGCTATCTGGAACCAATCGCTCCCAAGGGCGGTCCCGGGCCGAACCTCAGCCAGGTTCCGGAGAGCATGCGCGGCGAATTCATCATGGGAACCGACGTCTACGCGACCTTGATGGCCTACCGCACCGACACGCCACTCGGCAAGAATCCACCCAAGAACTGGGCGGATTTCTGGAACGTGAAGGGCTTTCCGGGCGCGCGCTCGATGCACAAGCACCCCTTCGACACCATCGAGTTCGCCCTGATGGCCGACGGGGTCGCCCCCGCCGACCTCTATCCACTGGACTTCGACCGTGCCTTCAAGAAACTCAGCCAGATCAAGGAACAGGTGGAGATCTGGTGGACCGGCGGCGCCCAGACCTCGCAGCTACTCAAGACCGGTGAGGTCGACCTGCTCTACACCTGGAACGGACGTGCCCAGGTCGCAATCGACGACGGTGCCCCGGTGAAGCTCAACTGGAACCGGGCGATGTGGACCTTCGAGGGCTGGACGATCCTCAAGGGTACGCCGAAGGCGGATCTGTGCCGCGAGTTCATCGAGTTCTGCGCCCAGGGCGAGCAGCAGGCCAAGTACACCCCGTACGTCGCCTACGGTCCCACCAATCCGAGCGCGTTCAAGCACGTCGACCCGAAGCGTGCCGAGGTATTGCCGACCAACCCCAAGTACCTGGCGAACATGATCAAGACCAACACGGACTTCTGGGGCAAGAATAAGGAGAAGGCCGGCGAGCGCTTCAACGCCTGGCTGCTATCCTGAGTCCACACAAGCCGACGCATCCGGGCGCCCTTGAACCCGGATGCGCCGGCGATACCAGACCGGTCGCTTAAGCCGGCGTAATGAGCGCGGGGTGCCGCCGGGCGGCGCCGTGCCGCGCCGCATGGAGGGCTTTCCGTGAATACACCCGAGTTCAAGCTCAGGACGCGCGACGTGCGCAAGACCTACGGTCCGGTGGTGGCGCTCGAGGGCGCGAGCATCGAGATGCGCGAGGGTGAATTCCTGACCCTGCTCGGACCCTCGGGGTCGGGCAAGACCACCCTGCTGATGGCCATCGCGGGGCTCAACGACCCCGATCGCGGCGAGATCTGGATCGACGGCCAGCTCGCCACCTACGAGCCGCCGTTCAAGCGCGGGCTCGGCATGGTGTTCCAGAACTATGCCCTGTTCCCGCATATGACGATCGCCGAGAACATCGCCTTCCCGCTGCGCATGCGCAAGGAGGATGGGGCCACGATCCGGCGCAAGGTCGAGCAGGTGCTCGAGACCGTGCAACTCCCGCACGTCGCCGAGCGCCTGCCGCTCGAGCTCTCGGGCGGTCAGCAGCAGCGCATCGCGCTCGCTCGCTGCTTCGTCTACGAGCCCTCCATCATCCTCATGGACGAGCCGCTCGGTGCACTCGACAAGAAACTACGCGACGCCCTGCAGCGCGAGATCAAGCACCTCCACGAGCGTCTCAAGATCACCGTCCTCTACGTCACCCACGACCAGGAAGAGGCGATGGTGATGTCGGATCGCATCTGCCTGATGAACGACGCGCGTATCGAGCAGATTGGTCCGCCCGATGACCTCTACTTTCGACCGGTGTCGCTGTTCGCTGCCGACTTTCTCGGCGAGTCGAATCTGATCCCCGCGCGCGTGACTGAGGCGAGCGCCGAGGGCACGGTGGTCGAGGCGCTCGATAGCACCACCGTGCGCGGGTTACCGAACCCGGCGCTGACCATCGGCGAGGCGGTGCGCTTCATGGTGCGCCCGGAGTGCGTCGCGCCGGTCGACGGCGAGGCGCCCGAGAACGTCGTCGATGGCGTGCTCAAGGAGGTCATCATGGTGGGCCACACCACCAAGTATTTCCTCGAGTTGCCCGACGGCACCGAGATGGTCTCCACCCAACTCACCCGCGGCGCGATCTCGGGCATCGAGACCGGACGCCCGATGCGCTTCGGCTGGTCGAGCGAGCGCACGGTGGTGCTGCCCGATCGGCAGGAGGCGGGGCCGTGAGCAGCGTGGCCGCCGCCGCGGGCTCAAACGTGCGTCGCCGCCCGATGCCGGGCTGGCTGCGGCCTTGGCCGTTGTACCCGGTGCTGCTGTTCCTGGCGGCATTCTTCGTCTACCCGGTGGCGCTGCTGCTATGGCTGAGCATCGTCGACGGTCAAGGCGCGCTGACCGCCGAGCACTACGCGCGTCTATTTTCGCATCCGGTCTACTTCAAGGTCCTGACCATCACGCTCAAGATAGCCGGCTGGACCACCCTGTTCGCGGTCCTCGCCGGCTACCCGGTGGCCTATCTGCTCGCCACCGTAAAGAAGTCGACGCGCAACACCCTGACCATCTGGGTGCTGATGCCGTTCTGGACCAGCTTCCTGGTGCGCACCTTCGCTTGGATCGTGCTCCTCGGACGCAAGGGGGCAATCAACCAAGCGCTGGTCGCCCTTGGGATCGTCGACGCCCCGGTCAGGATGATCTTCAACTTCACCGGAGTCATGATCGGCATGGTTCACGCGCTCATGCCGCTCGCCGTGCTCACCATGCTCTCGGTGATGGAGAACATCGACGGCAACCTGTCCAAGGCGGCCTCGACCCTCGGCGCGCGCGGCGGCCAGGCGTTCTGGCGGGTCTACTTCCCGCTCTCGATTCCGGGGGTTGCGGCCGGAGCGCTGCTGGTGTTCATCACCTCGCTCGGCTTCTTCATCACCCCGGCGCTGCTCGGCGGCGCCCGCGAGACGATGATCGTCCAGGTGATCATCTTCCAGATTCAGGAGGTCCTCAACTGGGCCTTCGCCGGTTCGGTAGCGGTGCTGCTGCTGGTCGCGGTGCTGATCATCTTCTTCTTCTATGATCGTCTGCTTGGGCTCTCGACACTGGCCGGCGGCAGCGCCGGGGCTGGCGCTCGCAACAACCTCATCGGACGCTTCGGGCGCTTTGTCGGCGCACGCTTTATCAATTTCATGGGCTTGGTGTGCGAGAAGGGGGGCGTACTCTTGGACGCGATGGTGCCGCACCGGGTTGATCGACCGCGGCGCGGGTTGGGGCGCGGCGTGCTGTGGGTAGGTGCGTTGCTGGTGATTGCCTTCCTGGCGCTACCCGCCTTCTTCGTCATTCCGGTCTCGTTCACCGAGGCCGGCTTCCTGTCGTGGCCGCCCGAGGGGTTCTCGCTCAAGTGGTACCAGGCGGTGTTTGCCTCGCCGGTGTGGGCGATTGCGATCGGGCGCTCGTTCCTTGTCGCGAGCCTCGCGGCGGGGCTCGCGATGCTGCTCGGGGTACCGGCGGCCTTCTACCTGGTGCGCCGCGCGCTGGCCAAGACCGCGCTGTTCGCGTTCATGGTCTCGCCGATGATCATCCCGCACATCATCATCGCGGTGTCGCTGTTCTATCTCTACGCCAAGCTCTCCCTGGTCGGCACTACCCTTGGGTTGGTACTCGGACACACGATCATCGCGATCCCGTTCGTGGTGATCACGGTGATGGCGGTGATCAAGAATTACGATCAACACCTCGACCACGCTGCCTGGACGCTGGGCGCGACCAAGCCGAGGACACTGTGGCATGTGACCATTCCGCTGCTGCGCTCGGGGCTCATCGCCGCGTTCATGTTCGCCTTCATCATCTCCTTCGACGAGCTGACCATCGCCCTGTTCGTGACCGGTGGCGAGTTCACGACGCTGCCGAAGCAGATGTGGGACGACGCGCTGATGCGGGTGAGTCCGATGCTGGCGGCGGTGGCGACGCTACTGCTGGTATTCATGAGTGGCGTGATCCTCTGCTCGGAGTTGCTACGCAGGCGCGGGGCGGCGGCACGGTAACCCGGTGTTACCGGCGCTACAGGCACAGAGGTAGAGCAAGATGCACGCGCGAACCTGCGCACTGCTCGCGCTGCTGGCGCTCGGCAGCAGCGCGGCGGCGGTCGATTCCCGGGCGCTCTCGCACCTGTGGGAAACCAACCGCTGCGTGCGCTGCGATCTGCACGGCGCCGACATCGCCGGCGCCGAACTCGCCGGCGCCGCGCTCGACGGTGCGGATCTGAGCGGCGCCAACCTCTATAAGGCCGTGCTCTTCGCAGCGAGCCTGCTCGACGCCGACCTCAGTGGGGCAGTGCTGCGTCGCGCCGACCTGCGCCGCGCGTACCTGCGCGGTGCCCGGTTGAGGAATGCGGATCTCCGCGGTGCCGATCTGCGCCGCGCCAACTTGCTTCGGTCCGACCTAAGCGGAGCGAAACTCACGGGAGCGGATCTGTCGGGTGCCAAGCTGCATGGCGCGATGCTGTGCGAAACGGTCATGCCCGACAGCACTCGCGACGACTCGGGGTGTCTCTGACCGGTCAGGAAGCGACGTGCAACCATCCGTTCAGAAGACAGGGAACAGGTCATGACCTCGGCTGCAGGAACGAGCGCAGCACCGCTCACGGTGATCGGCGCCGGCATCGTCGGTATCGCCTGCGCGCTGAACCTGCAACGCGACGGACACCAGGTCACCGTCGTCGACCGACTTGGACCCGGCGAGGGGACCTCCTCGGGTAACGCCGGGGTGTTCGCAAGCTGCGCCGTGGTGCCGGTCTCGGTTCCGGGACTGCTGTCGAAGGTGCCGGGCATGCTGATCGACCCCCAGGGTCCCCTCAGTCTGCGGTGGGGCTACCTGCCTCGGGCACTGCCCTGGCTGCTCCGATTCATCCGCAACGGCTCGCGCGCACGCTCGACGCGGATCTCGAAAGCACTCGCCCTGCTGGTTTCAGACTCGCTGAGCGAACACCAGCGCTTGGCCGCCGGAACCGGGGCTGAGGAGTGGGTGCGCCCGTCGCAGTATCTCTACGTTTACCGCGACGAACATGCTTACCGTGCCGACCGCTTCGGCTGGGAGCTGCGCAGGCGGCACGGCGTGCGCATGCGCGAGCTGCGCGACGGCGAGGTACACGAGGTCGAGCCGGCGCTCGCGCCCGAGTTCCGCTTTGCCGTGGCGGTCGAGGACCACGGCTTCTCGCCCGACCCCGAGCGTCTGGTCAAGGCCCTTGCCGCACATTTCGCACGCGAGGGCGGGACGATCTTGCGCCGCGAGGTGCGCGACGTCGAACTCGACGAGGATGGCCCGCGTGCGCTCGCCACCGACGCCGGCGCGCTGCCGGTCAAAACGCTGGTGGTTGCGGCCGGCGCCTGGTCGGGGCGACTCGCCGCGCGGCTCGACACTCCGGTGCCGCTCGAGGCCGAGCGTGGCTACCACGTCACCCTGCCCGATTCCGGGGTGACGCTGCGCGGGCCGGTAATGTGCGCGCACGGCAAATTCGTCGCCACCTCGATGACCCCGGGGCTGCGCTTGGCGGGGTTGATGGAGATCGCGGGCCTCGCCGCACCACCCGACTACCGGCGCGCCGACGGCCTGATCGCTCAAGCGCGGCGACTGTTCCCTGCGGTGGAAACGTCGAACCCGACCCGCTGGATGGGACACCGCCCCTCGCTGCCCGACAGCCTGCCGGTGATCGGGCGCTCGCCGCGTTATCCGTCGGTCTACTTCGCGTTCGGGCACCAGCACGTGGGGCTCACCTCCGGGCCGCGCACCGGGCGCTGGATAGCGGATCTGGTGGCCGGGCGCAAGCCGAATGTCGATCTGTCGGCGTTTCGCGCCGAGCGCTTCTAGGCCGCCCCGAGCGCCAGGGCATTACTGCCCGGACCCAGCTCGCGGATCCACCACCCCATGACCGACCGCGTAGTCAACGCAGCGCTGGGCGCCGGGAGCGCGTTCCGTCGCCTGGACGCGGGCGGCGAGCTGGTCGATATCTGGTTCGATGGAGTGCGAGTCGCCGCGCGCGCCGGAGAGCCGCTCGCCGCCGCCCTTCTCGCCGCCGGCTACCCCGCCTTCCGCACCCATCCGGTCACCGGGGAGGCGCGTGGCCCGTGGTGCCTGATGGGCATGTGTTTCGAGTGCCTGGTCAGCGTCGATGGGGTGCCGGATTGCCAGGCGTGCATGACCCCGGTGCGGGCCGGGATGCGGGTCGAGCGGGCGCGCTTTCTGAAGCCCGACGGCGCCGATCCCTGGGGACCGAAATGAGGGTTACGAGGCACGAGCTGGTGGTGGTCGGCGCCGGACCGGCAGGCCTCGCAGCTGCCGCGACCGCGGTCGAACTCGGGCTCGACACCGTGGTGCTCGACGAGCAGGCGCGCGCCGGTGGACAGATCTACCGCAACGTCGGGGCTGACGCCGGTGTCGCACGGCTGCTCGGCCCGGACTATACGGCCGGTGCCGAGGCGGTCGCGCGGATGAGTTCAAGTGGGGCACTTTGGCGCCCCGGTGCGCTGGCGTGGGCCATCGAAGGGGGCACCACGGTGCGGGTCGCCGGCGACCGCGGATCGGCCACCATCGAGGCGCGCCATGTCTTGCTCGCCTCGGGCGCGCTGGAGCGCCCGTTTCCGGTGCCGGGTTGGACCCTGCCCGGGGTAATCGGCGCCGGGGGCGCGCAGGTGCTGATGAAGAGCGCCGGCATCGTCCCGCCCGACGGAGTGGTGGTCGCCGGAACCGGCGCGCTCGCGACCCTGATCGCGTGGCAGCTTAGCGAGGCCGGGGTGCGGCTCGGGGCATTGCTCGACACCACGCCGCCCGCCAACCGGTGGCGGGCCGCTACGCGACTGCCCGCTGCGCTGCTCGCCCGCCCCGAGACTCGCCAGCGGGTCGCGACGCGCCCACGACCCGC
>CAZSDY010000085.1:0-13751 GCA_964605765.1 uncultured Ectothiorhodospiraceae bacterium
GAGTTCATGGAGATGAAACGCAACGTCATGCACCTCATCCACGAGGAGGCGGTCAGGGCGGTGTCGGCGGGCATTGAAGCCGCCGACTGAGTAACAACCCGGGCCCCTAGGGGATTGACGAGCCCGGGCCGGAGGGTGACCGACCGTTTCGATATACCGGCACAAGTCTCCGCCCGCCATGGGCGCCGACAGGCCCCGGTCCTCGCGTGCAAAGCGGCGGGGTGCAAGGGGAGAACACGGTGAGATCTTCCATTGCACATCGGTTCACTGCCTGGTCTGGCGCCCTCTGACCACGCGATTGCCTTCCGAGCGCGCTGGAAACGCGAGCGAGGCCAGGTAGAGGCGCTGGAAGTCCGGGTGCTCGGCGAGCGAGACGTGCTCGATGCGCTGCGCGAGCTCGGCGGCGCGGTCGACTTCGCGCGCCGAGAGCAGCGCGAGCTGCGCTCCCAGCCCGGCGGCGTTGGCGACGTTGCGCACCCGTGTGGGCGCCACGTCCCCGATCAGCCCGATGCGCCGCGCGCTGCGCAGGTTCAGATAGTTGCCAAAGCCACCCGCCAGGAGGAACTCCGCGACATCCCCCTCGGCGACGCCGGCAACCTGCGCGAGCGCCGTTGCCCCACTGCGGATTGCCCCCTTGGCGAGCTGTAGCTGGCGGATGTCGCGCTGGTCGAGCACGATGTCCTTGCCGGTGGCGCTGTCGCGCGCGCGCACCAGCACGACCGCGGCGCACCCGCCGTCATCTTCCACGATGCGCGAGCGTAGCGCTTTCGGCAACGGCCCCGCCGGGTCGACAGCCAAGCGCCCGGACGGCGCCACGATGCCGGCATCGAGCAGCGCCGCGACGGCGTCAATCAGCCCGGACCCGCAGATCCCGATGGGCGCGACCCCGCCGATGGTCCCGAGCTTCACGTCCCCGTCGATCCACACCCGGTCGATGGCGCCCAGTGCCGCGCGCATGCCATCGCGGACCTGCCCGCCCTCGAGCGCCGGGCCGGCCGGTGCGGAGCAGGCGATGAGTTTCTCGTGATTGCCCATGACCACCTCGGCATTGGTCCCGACATCCACCGCGACGCACATCTGCTCGCGCGCGTAGAGGCGCGTGGCGAGCACCATCGCGACGGTGTCCGCCCCCACGAACCCCGCCACCAGCGGCAGCACGCACAGTTCGGCACCGGCATTGACCCGCAGCCCCGCGTCGCGTGCCGGGCAGGAATAGCCGTGGCGTATGACGGGCGCGTACGGCGCCAGGCCCACCGAGGTGGGGTCGATGCCGAGGAACAGGTGGTGCATGCAGGTGTTGCCCACCACCACAACCTTGTAGATCCGCCTTGTCGCGAGTCCGGACTCGGCACACGCCTGGCCGATCAACTCGTTGACGAAGGTAACTATCCTGGTGCGTAGCGTCCTGAGGTTGCGCGGACCCTCGGCGGCGAACGCGATGCGCGATATGAGATCGCCGCCATAAGCCGTCTGCGGATTGAGGCCGGACACGGTGGCGAGCGGCTCACCGCTCACAAGGTCGATCAGGTAGCCGACGACGGTCGTGGTGCCGATGTCGAAGGCCATGCCGTAGACCTCGTGGCTGGTGTCGCCGGGATCCAGCGACACGATCCGATCGCCGATGGTGGTGAGCGTGATGCCGTCGCTCGCGCTCCCGAGTGCCGCCGGGATCCGGCGCAACGTCTCGAGGCCGATGCGCGGCGACCCGGTGAGTCCGGTGCGCTGCCACAACGCATCCAGGTCCGACATCCCATGAGCACCGCCTGGCGGCGGCGCGGCCGGCACGTGGTACTTGGCTACGCCACTGTTCGGGGCCAGACGATTCGAGCCTTGGCAGGCTTGCGTATCGGTCAGGATCTGGAAGGCCGACTCCGCCGCCGGCGGGCTGATCCGCACGTTCGCGTCATCGACCACGCGATACTGGCAAGCCAGACGGTACCCCTCGCGGATCTCCTCGGCGCCCAACTGCACCATGTCGCAGAGCGTGGGCGGCGGCGCAATCCCTTCGGTGAGCTTCACCCGGCAACCCCGGCAGCGCCCGCGCCCGCCGCAGGTCGCGTTGATCTCCACCCCGGCTTCGCGCGCGGCCTCGATCAGCAGGCTTCCGGTTGCGACGCTGGCGCTATGCTCCAGCCCGGCGAAGCGGATGGTCGCAACCCGGTTGCTCGCCTTCACGCCTGCGGGCGCCTATGGCGTCGCCGCCCGTTCCAGGTTCAGCTCACCTCTTCGGTAGGCTGCCAGAAAGCGCTTGCAGACCCGGTCCTGACCGAGCAGCATGTCGGCGGTCAAAATGTTGGCCATCATGCGGGCATCCAGCGGATCCAGGATTGCCGCATCCAGACCGCGCCCCATCGCCATGCTCATGTAGACCTGATTGATCTGCTTGCGCAGCGGCAACCCGAAGGAGACATTGCTCAGACCGCAGATGGTGTGCACGCCCGGATACGCGGCTTTGAGCCTCGCCATGATGTCGAGGGCGACGATCCCGGCCGCGGGCTGGGCGCTGACCGGAAAGATCAGCGGGTCGATGAAGATGTCGTCGAGCGCGATCCCCTGCGCGGCGATCAGCTCGATCAGCCGCGTCCCGATCGCGAAGCGCTTCTGCGCGTCCTGGGTGAGGCCGTCATCGTCCATGGCCAACCCGATGACGCGGGGCTTGAACTCGCGGATCAGCGGCACGATCGCGTCGATGCGAGCTTGCTCCGCGGTGATGGAGTTCAACAAGGGCCGCCCGCGCTGCGCGGCCAGCGCCCGCTCGATCGCCGCCGGATCGGTGCTGTCGAGCGACAGCTTGACGTCAGGGATCGCGTCCTGGATCAGTTCGACCAGCCACACCAGGCAGGCGGCCTCCTCCTTCCTCAGCATGGCCGTGTTCACGTCCAGATACGCGGCGCCGGCTTCCCACTGGCGCCTGGCCTCGTGGAGCAGACGTTCGCTGTCGCGTTGCGCCAGCGCGGCCTCGATGGGCTTGCGCGTGCTGTTGATCCGTTCGCCGACGATGATCATCGCTCACTCCTCAGGCGGGGCATCCGCCCCGGCGTCGGGCCCTCCGCGGGTGCAGCCGCGAGGCGCGCGAAGGCCGCGGCGACCCGCTCGATGTCCCGGCTTGCGGCCCTGGGAGGGTTCGCGGACTCCTACAGGTCCACGGCCGCGAACAAGCGCACGGCGGCGTCCGGCAGGCTGCTACGCGGCCGCCGGCCGGTTCACGCCGAGCAGGCCGTCCACCTTGGTCACGGCGTCCTGGGCGTCGAAACCGACGGCGTCTGCCCCGATCTCCGCGGCGAATTCCTCGGTAACCGGGCAACCACCCACGATCACCTTGAGCCGGTCGCGCAGACCGGTTGCGCCGAGCCGCTCGATGACCCTGCCCATCTCCATGAGCGGCAGGGTCAGCAGGGTGGACATGCCGAGCACGTCGGCCTCGTTGTCCTTCACGGCCTGAATGAAGGTGTCGGCGTCGACGTCCGTACCGATGTCCACGACATCGTAGCCGTTGGCCTGAAGGACCGCGGCCACGACCGACTTGCCGATGTCGTGAATATCTCCCTTGATGGTGCCGATGACGATGGTGCCGCAGGACAGTCGCTTCGAGCCCGCCGCGCGGATGCGTTCATCGAGGATCGCCGTGCCCTTTTTCATTACCTCCGCGGCCATGGCCAGCTCCGGGAGAAAGATGACGCCGGCACCGAAGTCCGCACCGACCCGTGCAATTCCCCTTCCCAGGCCCTTCTCCACTGCCGCCAGGGGGTCCATGCCGTTGTCCAGGCCCTCCCTGATCAGTCGCTCGCATTCCTCGTCCTCGCCGTCACAGATGGTTTGCGCAAGCCTCTCGAAGAAGGCATCGTCGATCACGAATCCCATTTCATACCTCCCGGTCGGGGGCCGTATGCGCCGCAGGCCTCAGGCGGCGACATCGCGGCGCACCACGAAGGCCAGATAGTCGTCGATCTCGGCTCGTATCTCCGGCGCCACCGGCGATACGTGCGTGTCCAGGATCTCTGCTGCCCTGCGCCTGGTTTTCTCCTGCAGTGCGGTGTGCCCGCGTTGCCAGGACTCGAAGAAATCGCGATTGCTGAACTCGGGAAAGAAAAACTCCTTGCGATACCACTCGCGCGTGTGGCGCTCCTTCAGGTAGCTGCCGGGCAGAGGGCCGACTTTCAGGATCTCGTCGACCGAGAGCCGTTCCTCGTCGACCACGATCCCCTTGAGGTACTGGCCGATGAATCCCGCGACCTCGTTCTCCAGCACCATCTCCGGCCAGGACACGAGATTGAAGCCGGCCGTTCCCCCGAGCTCCCAGATGTAGCTGATACCGCTCAAGGCATAGGTGTACATCTTCAGCGCCTTCTCGAAGGCGCTCTGCTGGTCCATCTCGCAGGCGTCGCTCATACCGAAGCCCACGCAGGGAATGCCGTGGTGGCGCGCCATGGCGCTGATGCCCGCCCCGACGGTCCCGTACTCCGGGTTGCCGCACGACCACAGCCCCGTGCGCATGTCCATGGCCGGGCTGAAGGAGCAGAAGGCCAACGGATGGCCGGGCTTGTAGCTCTGCGCCTGGACCGCGAGCGCGTAGGTCTCGGCCGTCGCCTGCACGAGCATGCCGGCAAGCGTTGCGGGGCCGGTGGCACCGCCCATGAGAGAGCTCTCGATGGAAAGCGGAATACCCGCGTCACAGAAACCGATGAGCCAGCTCGTGTAGTTGACGTCGATCACCCGCGGCGGGTTCGCGACCACGTGACCGATAAGGTGCGGACGCTCGCGCAGCGCCTGCTCGCCGCCGGCCGCAATCTGCCATATCTTCACGAGGTCCGGAATCTCGTGCTCGGCGCCGGTGTTGTAGACCCAGGTGGCGGTCTTGTTGGTGTTCTTCATCCACTCGCCGACCAGGATCTGCGCGTTGCAGATCTTGGGCTCGTCGTAGAGCCACATGACCGGCTTGTACAGGCCGTGGACGTTGTCCAGCGCATCGGCCATCAGGGTCCCCTCGATGGCATCGCGGCGCGTGGTCTGGCGCCGCTCTCCGGTGTGCAGATCTTCTATGTAGCGGCCCGTGACGGTGCAGAAGTGGACCTCCCCGGTGCCAATCGAGCAATCGAGAGCGGGGTCGTTGCGTCCATGCAGGGTGAAAGAGCCGGGGCATCGGGCCAACGCGTCCATCACGACACGCTCGGGGATCTTGACCAGCGCGCCGCCGCTCTCCAGCGTGCATCCGGCCCGGTCGAACATTCTCGCCGCACGCTCGTCGTCGCAGCGCATGCCGCCGCGCTCCAACACGCGCAGGGCGGCATCGTGAACCTGCCGGCACTCCTCCGCGGTGATGGGGGAGAGCGAACCGACCAGCTTTCCGGCGTAGCCTTTCATCAGCCCGTACCCCGCACGAGGCTCGGAGTCACGTGTGTCGGCGGCCACATCCGCGCAACCTGCCGGATGGCAGTACACGGCCGATGGAGATCACATGAGTCGTTGAGCATATGTCAACTGTCCTCGCGACTTCGCAACAAGGTGAATCCGAAGAATAAGAGCTTGTATTCCATAGTGACAATTGAAAGCTTGTTCACTATTGTTGAACGTAACTCAGCATTGGAGCGGGCCCTTGAGTCGCCGCCTACCGCCTCTCAACGCGTTGCGCGCATTCGATGCGGTGTCTCGCCACGCCCGCGTCGCCCGGGCGGCGGAGGAGTTGCATGTCACGCCGTCCGCTATCAGTCACCTGTTGCGGCGCCTGGAGGACGACATCCGCGTGCGCCTGTTTCGGCGTGTCGGCCGCAGGCTGGTGCTGACGGTCGCCGGGCAAAAATTCGCGCTCGGGGTGCGCGAAGCGTTCAGCAGCCTGGCAAGCGCCGTGGAAGATGTCTGCGCGGAGGTCGAGGGAGGGACTCTCACGGTCAGCCTGAGGCCCCACTTCGCGCTCAAGTGGCTCACCCCACGCCTGAGTCGCTTCTGGGAGGCGCATCCCGAGATCGAGCTGCGGCTGCACCACACGATCAGACAGGTGGACTTCGACTCGCAGGAGGCCGATATGGCGATCGAATGGCGCCGGGGCAAGAGATCGGGCCTCACGTGCACGCCGCTGGTGCCAGGGCAGCTCACGCCGGTGTGCAGCCCGGCGCTGCTCGAGGACGTGCAGCCGCTCGCCACCCCCGCGGATTTGCATCATCACACGCTGCTGCGAGAGACCGACTATGACAGCTGGTCCGAGTGGCTCGCCATCGCCGGCATTGACGACGAGGTGCCTCAGCACAGCCTGTACATCGACGACAGCAACGTTCGCCTGCAGGCCGCCGTGGACGGCCAGGGCATCGAGCTCGGGTGCATCGCGTTGCTCGCCGATGACCTCGCGGCCGGGCGCCTGGTGATGCCCTTCGACCGGACGCTCGACACCTTCTCCTACTATATCGTCCACCCGCGCCAAGCAGTGCTCCCCGCCAGGGTCGCGGCTTTCCGGCGCTGGCTGCTCGACGAGGCGATGGCGCCGTCTATGGTTCGCGGTACACGTCCCGGCGATTGCCGGCCTTCAGCACGATGATCAACAAGCGCCGGGATTCGATGCTGTACAGGATTCGGTGTGTGCCGGCCCGAATTCGATACACATCTTCGTATCCCCGCAGTTTTCTGGTGCCGCGTGGACGAGGCTCTTCGGTCAGCGCCTGAACCGCACGCAGCACTCGAATATGCGGCCCGTACGGGCCGGCCGTGTCATGAAATTCCGATCTAGAACGACAGCGCTCTATCGATGAGTACCTCCTGCAGATCCCTGCGGCTGTCCAGTACACCGACCAGGATCACCTTCTTGCCATCAATCCGGAAACAGATTCGGTACCGTGAAACGAGGAGTTCCCGGAATACCGTCACGCCGATTTCCTTGAGTTCCGGGACGATGCGGCAGCGCCGGGGAAATCTTGCGAGTGACTCGATACGGCCGATGAGCTTTTCGTAAACCAAGAGCGCGGAATTCACGCTATCCCGCATCGCGATGTATTCCAGGATGCCATCCAGATCTTGTGTGGCGGATGACGACCACAGGAGTCGAAATCTCTCGGGCACGACCCTATAGCGCTTTGAGCTTTGCGGCGAAACGCGACTTCGCCTCGGAATGAGAGATTACCCGACCTTGGCGATAATCCTCGTCGCCTTGGGACAACATCTTCAGCAGGAACAGAGCGTCACGCTGCCGCTGGTAGGATTCCACGTCCAGCAATACAGCGGCGGGCTTGCCATTTTGGGTGATCAGCACGGGCTGCCTGGTCTCCCAGGTTCGTCTAATGAGTTCCGCCGACTTGGTTTTCAACACGGTGACGGGTTCCACGGCGTTGGTCAGGTTCATGCCGGATGCCTCGTTATCATGGAATTTGGATGCAGCTAAATATAGCTCCGAGTTTGGCTCCTATCAATGGGTCAGCGTCACCGGAAGAGGGGACGGTACCTGAGTTGACTTGTGACTTAGCAGGATGGTGAATCAATCGCTTACGCGCCCGATTCATGGCGATGCATCCATGCATCGCAACCAGCCTGCTAGTGCGAGCCCATCGATGGTTGTCTGTCCTGCGATTAAATCAACTCCGGCACCGGCTCAGATGCCGAGCCAGGTGTGCTTCATGGCGGCATCGCGCTCGAATACCTCGGGGGTGCCGGAAAAGCGCACTCGCCCCTTTCCCAGCAGATACACGCGCTCGCTCAGGCGCATGGCGAGGGGGTAGTTCTGCTCGACGAGGAGGATGCTGAGACCCGCCGCCCTGAGCTGATCCAGTGCCGCGGCAATCTCGCGGATCACGACCGGGGCCAGCCCTTCCGACGGCTCGTCGAGGATCAGCAGGCGGGGGTTCGTCAGCAGGGCGCGCGCGATGGCGAGCATCTGCTGCTCGCCGCCACTCAAGTGAGCGCCCGAGCCGGCAGCGCGTTCCCGGAGTCCTGGAAACAGATCGAATACCCGCGAGAGCGTCCAGCGCGATGGCGCTCGGCGACAGGGTCTGGCGAGCGACAGGTTCTCCTGGACGGACAACGACGGGAAGATGCCGCGGTCCTCGGGCACGTAGGCGATTCCCGCGCGGGCGATCAGGTGGGTCGGCCAATGGGTCACGTCCCGGCCGTCGAAGCACACGCGCCCCCGCGCAGCCGGCACGATTCCCATGATGGACTTCAGCGTCGTGGTCTTTCCCGCGCCGTTGCGCCCGAGCAGGCACACCACCGAGCCCTCGCGCACCTCCAGTGCAACGCCCTGGAGCACGTGGCTCTGCCCGTAACGGGCATCCAGATCGCTCACCGCAAGCAGCGCGTCGCTCATGGACCAGTCTCGCCCAGGTAGCGCCCCCTCACCAGCGCGGAGCCGCGCACCTCATCCGGCTCGCCTTCGAGCAGCACGCGGCCGTAGTCGAGCACCGTGATGCGCTCGGCGATCCCGAACAGCACGTCCATGTCATGCTCGATGACGAGGACCGTCAACGACGCCGGGAGCCCGGCAATCAAAGCCTGGATGGCTGCCGTCTCTTCCGGGCTCATACCGGCCGTCGGCTCGTCGAGCAGCAGCACGCTCGGCTGCCTCAGCAGGGCCAGCCCGATTTCGAGCTGGCGCTGCGTGCCGTAGGACAGATGCCGGACCACGGTGTCGATCTCGCCAGACAGTCCGAGACGTTCGGCATACTCGCGGACCTGCCCGTGCATTTCTGGGAAATGCCCGAGCCCCTTCCAGAACACATGCCCCACGCCGTGGCGCAGCACGCAGGCGATGTTCAGATTGTCGCGCACGCTGAGATCCGGAAACAAGTTGTTGCGCTGAAAGCTTCGCGCGATGCCGGCCCGCGCACGTTGATCGGGCGAAGCGCCCGTGATGTCGTGGCCGTCGAGGTAAACGCGCCCTGCATCGGGTCGCAGCTCCCCGCTCAGAAGATTGAACAGCGTCGTCTTGCCCGCCCCGTTCGGCCCGATCAGCCCGTGCCGGCGACCCGGTGGCAGTGCGAGGCTCACATTCTGGGTCACCGCCAGGGAGCCGAACGCCTTGTGCAAACCCTCAACCCGGAGCACGCCGCCCCCCGTTGGCGAAGAGCCCCATGCGCCTGCAGATCCAGCGCAGCCGACCGTGAACCCCGTCGGCCGCGAACAGAACCACGGCGATGAAAATGAGACCGAGCACGAGCTGCCAGTAGTCGGCCATGTCCGCGGGCAGGTGCAGCATCGTCCAGAATTGCGTGTCACTGAAGGTGTGGCGCGCGAGGATGAACAGCGCCGCGCCGCAGGCAGCGCCGACCAGCGTGCCCGCGCCGCCGGCAATCACCATGATCAGGACCTCGCCCGAGACGGTCCAGAACGCGAGATCCGGGGAGACGAAGCCGTTGTGCTGCGCGTCGAGCGACCCGGCGAGCCCGGCAATGGCCCCGGCGAGGCCGAATGCCGCGAGCTTGTAGCGGCGCACGGGGCAACCGAGCGAGCGAACCCGGCTCTCGTTCCGGTGGATGGCGACCAGCATGGCGCCGAATGGCGATTGAACCACGGTGAGCAGGAGCACGTAGACGACGAGCGCGACACCGAGCAACAGCGCCGAGAAGACTGCCGGCTCGTTCGCGTCCAGCCCCAGCATCGAGAGGTCCAGGCGCGGCGTGCCTGACATGCCGTTGTCACCACCGAACGCACGCGCCTTGAAGAAATAAGCATAGACGATCTGCCCCGCCGCAAGCGTGATCATGATGAAGAATACGCCCCCGAGACGCACCGCAAACACACCGATGACGAGCGCAAGCGCGGCGGCGACGGCGACGGCCGCAAGCATCGCGAGCGAGACCGGCCAGCCGAGCAACACGGTGAGCGCGGCGGTGGCATAAGCGCCCACGGCGAGAAATGCGGCGTGGCCCAGCGACACCATGCCGGTGTAGCCGACCAGCAGGTCCAGGCTCATGGCCAGGATGGCAAAGATCGCAATCTCGGCCAGTATCTCGTGCCCGAAGAAATCGGCGCTCGTCCAACCCCACAGGGCTGCCGCTGCCAGTGCGACGGCGATGGCGAGCTGGATGGGATCGCGGGCACGCATCAGTACGCGGCGCGTACCGGGAACAGTCCCGCGGGCCGAAACAGCAGGATGACACCCATCAGCGCGTAGATGGTCACTCGAGCGAATTCCGGCATCACGACCTGACCGTAGGTGTCCGCCATGCCGATGACGAGCGAGCCGATCGCGGCACCCTTGAGACTGCCGGGTCCGCCGAGAACGACCACGATGAGCGCGAGGATCAGCACCGACATGTCCATGCCGGGGAACACCGAGAAGACCGGCGCGGCCACCACGCCGGCGAGGCCGGCGAGATAACACCCGAGGCAGAACACGGCGAAGAAGGTGGCGTCGATGTCGATGCCGAGCGCCGCCGCCATGGTACGGTCGTCTACGCCGGCGCGCACGACGGCGCCGAGCCGGGTGCGCGAGAGTCCCAGGTGGAGCAGCACCATCACGGCCGCACCCAGCGCGATGATGAAAAGCCGGTACACGGGATAGACTTCACCCAGGACCTCGACACTCCCCGACAGCAACTCGGGTGTCGCCAGGACGTAGGGGAGCCGGCCCCAGATTATGCGCACCGCATCGAAGCCGACGAAGATGAGGCCGAAAGTCACGAGCACCTGCTTCATGGGACTTGCCGAGCGAATGCGGCACAGCAACACGCGGTAGAGAAGCGCACCGATGAGCGCGACGCCGAGCGGCGCCACGCCGAGCGCAGCCCAGTACGAGCCGAGCCACCCGGAGACCGCCACAGCGAGATAAGCGCCCAGCATGTAGAGTGTCCCGTGGGCCAGATTGATGAAGTTCATGAGCCCGAAGACCACCGACAGGCCCACCGAGAGCAGGAACAGCAATGCCGAGAGCTGCAAGCCGTTCAGCGTCTGAATGATCAGAAACGGTGGGTCGAGCAACATGGTGGTCTGTCCCGTGATCAGCTCCTTACCCGTTAGGCCGTGCAAGCCGATAAAGGTCAGGCGCTCGGCAAACCGGCGGGTATCGTACAATGAAGACATCTCTCGCAAAGCCGCCAAGCACGCCAAGAAGAGCGGTTTGTCACGATACGGCGGTCCATTCTACCGGTGATGCCTCCGTGATCAGGGTGTCCCGGAGTTCGCTATTGTCTTTGCATGCTTTGCGTGCTTTGCGTCTTGGCGAGATCATCATCCGGCGTGTGATCCCAACCCGGTGAAGCCGAGACTCCTCGAGAGCTCGATGCGCTATTGAGTTCCTGCTCGACCGGGTCAGGTCACATGTCAACTCCGGCGCGGTCTTACAACTTGCAGCCGTTGGGCGGGTCCTGAACGTCGCGAATGACCTCCTGCACCACGGCACGCAGCGAGTCGCCATCCTTCTCGACCCGGGAAATATAGATGTTCTGCACCACGTTGTTGGTGCGCGGATCGATGCGGAAGGGCCCGCGCGGGCCGTTGAAGCTCACCCCGTGCATGGCGTCGACCAGCGCGCGCTTGTCGGCGGTGTTCCCGTCGGTCTTCTTCAGGGCCTCGACTATCAACCGGGCGCTGTCGTAGGCGGCCACGCCGAACTCGGAACCCGGCCGGCCGTGCGCCGCCTGGAACTTCTTCTGGAATGCCGCGTTCTCGGGATTGTCGATCGACGGGTAGTAGTTGAGTATGCCGAGTATACCTTCGGCGTCGGCTCCCTCCTTGGCGATGTAGAGCGCCGAATGCAGCCAGCCCGCGCCCGCGAGCTGTATCTCGCCCTTCAACCCGAAGGCGGCATACTCCTTGACGAACTTGATGGCCGGTCCACCGGCGAAGAACACGTAGACCACGTCGGGCCGCGCCGCCTTGGCCTTGGCGAGGTACGGGCCGAAGTCCTTGGTCTCGCCGAGCGGCGGATACTCCTCACCGACGATGTTGCCGCCCGCGGCCACGAACCCCGCGCGGAAGGCTTCCATCATCTGGTGCCCCGCCGCGTAGTCGAAGGCCATCAGGAATGCGTTCTTGAACCCCTGGCGTGCGAGGTATGGGCCCATCTCGCGGTTGATCTGCGAGTTGGAAAACGAGCTTCTGAGGATCCACGGGCTGCATTTCTCGCCGGTCAGCGCGTCGTTGCCCGCGTTGGAGATGATGAGCGGTGTCCCGGATCGGTGCACGTAATCACGCACCGCACCCGCCACCGCGGAGGAGATGATGCCGACGATGACGTCGACCCTGTCCTTCAGTATCAGCTTCTTCGCCTGCGCGAGGCCCGCCCCTGGCTTCGATTCGGTGTCCGCGGCGACGAGCTCGATGGGACGCCCCGCGACCTCGCGCCCGAAGTCGTCGAAGCCCATCTCCAGCGCCAACGACTGGTCCTTGCCGAGCCCGCCGAATACCCCGGATCGGGGCAGCAAGACACCGATCTTGATCGGATCGGCCGCCTGCGCCGGCGCCGCCATGAGCATCACGCTCATCACCCCGGCGACGGCATTCGCCACAGTCCGTGCAATGCTTGCCATGGTCTCCTCCTCGTGTCGACTGTGTTATCTCGCCCGTGCTCGGCGGTATTGATCCGCCGAGGCGCGGCGCTTGTCAAATGCGGCGCGTGTTCGCAGCTTGAAGCGTGAATCTTGCCAGTCGCCTTCTTGGGCAGAGCTTTGACGAACGCCTCGCTGCCGAGCGCCACACTCTGCGTCCAATCGGCTTCCCGGCTCATCGCGTCCTCGCTGGGTTTTTCCGGGGACAAGCAGCAGGATTACCTATACTGTCCCCCGAAACCCACAGGAGTCCACGCATGCGAATCAGCTTCTGGCCCGATACCAATCAGCCCTGGCACGACATTCTGGCACTCGCCCGGCACGTGGAGAAAACCGGCTGGGACGGCATCTGGATCGCGGACCACTTCATGCCCGATGACGAGGACCTGAGCGAGCCGTGTTACGAGGCGTTCACATTCCTGTCGGCAATCGCTGCCGCTGTGCCCCGGATACGGATTGGCTCGCTGGTCGCTTCCAATACCTACCGGCATCCCGCCGTCCTCGCGAACATCGCAGCCTCGCTGGATCATGTGAGCGGTGGGCGGGTGGTGCTCGGCGTGGGCTCGGGCTGGCAGGAGAACGAGCACCGCGCCTACGGGCTCGAGTTTCACACCGTGATCGGGCGCCTGCGACGTCTGGAAGAGGCCTGCCAGGTGCTGAAGGCATTGTTCAACGAGCACCGCGCCAATTTCGAGGGACGCTACTATCGGCTGGTGAATGCACCGCTCGAGCCGAAGCCGGTGCAGGATCCCTTGCCACTGATGATCGGTGGGGGTGGAGAGCAGGTCACCCTGCGCATCACCGCGCACTACGCTGATGAGTGGAACGTGTGGGGCGACGTGGACACATTCCGGCACAAGGCGGCAGTGCTGGATCGGCACTGTGAGGCGATCGGGCGCGACCCCGCCGAAATCCAGCGCTCGGTCGCGGTGCTGGTGTTTCACAGTGACGACCCGGCCGAAGTCGAGAGAATTCGCCGTGACCCGCCGGATCATGCCGCCATCGCCGGCAACACCGAGCAGCTCATCGAGACACTCGCTGCCTACCAGGCGGCGGGGCTGGACGAGCTCATCGTCCCCGACTTCAACCTGCCCGCGGGTACGGCCAAGATCGAGGCGCTGGACCGATTCCATGAGGAGATCGGACGCATCTTCCAGCAGCCGGACACGGCGCCGGCGCCCTGAAGGCGAGAGGCGTTGTCAAGGGTAGGACGGTGAGTGCTTCTACGGACCTATCCGTTAACGGCAAGTGAGCTTCCCGGCGCTGGATGAAGGGTCATGACCGCACACT
>CAZSDY010000086.1:0-13693 GCA_964605765.1 uncultured Ectothiorhodospiraceae bacterium
GCCGCGCTGGGCCTTCGCATGGACGATCGGACCTGCGTGCCCGCATGGGACGGCCTCGACATGGATCTTGCCATGGTTATCGACGGGTTGCTCAGCCGGGACGGCGCCCTGGATTGGCAGGGCCCGACATCTCGGGAGCCTCGCGTCGCTGCGCGGGGCGGCACGGAGGCGTAGGGCCATCTCGAAGCGAGCCGGCGCGCGGATCCCGCGATTCGCGCCCGCCTCAGGCGCCACGCACCCGAGATCGGTCTATACTGTCGGTGTCGGGAAACGGTCGAGGAGAACAATGACACAGTTCGCACGGATCCGCCGCGCGACGGTCGCTGTCGCGTTCTGCGCCCTGCTGGTGCCAGTCGGCGCCGGCGCCCAGGAGGCGCAGGTGAAGCCCAAGTCCGCGGGGCCCGTTGTCACGGACGCGCTGATCGTCAGGCCCATGATGGTGGTGCGCACGCTGTTTGGTGTCGGGACATTTCTCGTGTCTCTACCCTTTACGGCACCCGGGGACCATGTCGCGGAGGCGGCTGAGGTTCTGGTGCTGGAACCGGCCCGCAAGACCTTCTTGAGGCCGCTCGGTGAGCACAGGGAGTGAGTCGGGCGGCCTGCTGATGGCTGGGGGCACGGTTGCGCTGAGCGCCGCAGGCGCACCGAACTGACGCCCGCGCCTGCCGCACGGGGCAGGCCGTTTCCCAGAGAGTTCACCGGTTCCGGTCCCGGGCCGTGTGCCGCTGCGCGCACGCACGGCCAGGCGTTCGCGACGAGCAGGGGGCTTCGACAAGGTGCCGGACACACACGCTCTTGCCGACCGGATGACCATCCTTCTGGTGGAGGACGACCCCGCGCACGCAGAGCTCATCATGCGAGCGCTCGACCATTGTAATGCGAGCCGTGTGGTGCATGTGCACGATGGTGAGAAAGCGCTCGATTATCTTGACCTCGGCCGAACCGATTCGCACGACGTGGGTGTACGCGAGGTGCGTCCGAACCTGGTTCTGCTCGATTTGCGGTTGCCGAGAATAGACGGTCTGGCACTGCTTCAGCGGATCAAGTCGTCGCCCGATCTGGTGGGTCTGCCCGTCGTGGTACTGTCGTCGTCGGATGCGGATGCGGACGTGAGGAGAGCATACGACGCACACGCCAACGGCTACATTATCAAACCCGGGAAGTTCGCCGAGCTCAGCCGTCTGATGAACGACGTATGTGACTACTGGCTGACCTGGAATCGTGTGCCGGCCGTGGACGCGGTCGCGAGGGGTTAGCAGGCTGATGTCGGGACCACGTCAACGACGAGCCGCGCCGGTGAACGTGCTCCTCGTGGAGGATGACGAGAGCCACGCCGAGCTCGTGCGCCGCGCGTTCGCCGAGCGCGGTGAGGCCTTCGTTCTTACCGTGGCGAGGAATCTGGCCGAGGCGCGAAGCTTTATCCCGCGCGTGCGTCCGACCCTTGCCATCGTCGATTTTCTGTTGCCCGACGGCAGAGGTGTCGAGCTGATCGGCGAGGCGGGCGGGCACCAGTTTGCGGTGGTGATACTGACCGCCCACGGAAACGAGCGTGAAGCGGTCGATGCACTCAAGGCCGGGGCGCTGAACTACCTGGTCAAGTCCGAGGCGACCTTTTCCGAGATCATCCACATCGCGGAGACGGCGCTGCGCGAGTGGGGCCACATCGGGCAGCGCCGCGAGGCGGAGCGCGCGCTACGCACGAGCGAGGAGCGTTTCCGCAACCTGATCGAGGGATCGATTCAGGGAATCCTCGTCGGCAGGAGTTTCCACGCGCTCTTCGTGAACCAGGCTTTTTCCGACATGATGGGCTACGACTCCCCGCAGGAGATCCTGGCGCTGCAGTCGACCCTGGCACTGTTCACGCCCCGGGAGCGCGGGCGCGTCAAGCGCTACAACGAAGCTCGACTGGCGGGCCTGCCCGCGCCCACGCATTACGAGTTCGAGGCGCAGCGCAAGGACGGCCGCACGGTGTGGCTGCAGAACGCCGCGCGCCTGGTCAGCTGGGACGGGCAGCCGGCCACGCTGAGCATGGTCGTCGACATCAGCGACCGCAAACGCGCGGAAGCGGCGCTGCAATACCGCCTGGAGCTCGAAGAGCTCATCACCAATATTTCCGCGCGCTTCATCAATCTCTCCTCCAGTGACGTGGACGGCGAGATCGAGCTCGCACTCGGCGAGATTGGTGCGTTTTGCGGGGCGAGCAGGAGTTTCCTGGCGACTTTCACCGACGACAGTCTTGGCATCGGCCACGTGTACGAGTGGTGCGCAGCAGGTGTCGCGCCCGTAGAGCCGGCTCTAGCCGGTGCGCCGGCGAGCGCGATACCGTGGCTCCGCGATCGCCTTCAGCGCGGGGAGATCGTCTATCTGAGAGGTCTCGATGATCTACCGGACGAGGGCCGCGTCGACAAGGAGCGACTGACCGGCCTTGGCGTCGCCTCGCTCATCTCCATTCCGCTCGTGTGCAAAGGGAAAGTGTGTGGGTTTCTGGGCTTCGACGCCGTCGCCGAGTCCCATGAATGGAACGAGGACGCCATTTCAATACTCACCATCGTGGGGGAAAGCTTCGCAAATGCGCTCGATCGCAGGCTCGCCGATCAGACCCTGCGCGAGAGCGAGCTGCGTTTCAAGGACTTCGCCGACATCGCCGCGGACTGGTTCTGGGAGGTGGGTCCGGACCTCACCTATACGTATCTGTCGGAGCGCTACCAGGACATCATGGGTGTGGCGCCGGCGCGCCATCTGGGGCTCGCTTGCAAGGCGATCTTCGCCGACCAGGTTGACGACCACGACAAATGGGCGGCGTATCTCGATGATCTGCGCGAGCGACGCCCGTTCGATATCGAGCTTGCCTGGGTGCGTCCTGACAGTACCTCGCGCGTCGTTCGCCAGATGGGAAGACCGCGCTTCGATGCGCGCGGGGCGTTCCTAGGCTACAGGGGCGTGGGTCGGGACGTCACCGACGCGCATCGCATGAGCGCGCAGATCGCGCATCAGGCGAGCCATGATGCCCTCACCGGGCTCGTTAACCGCCGCGAGTTCGGGCGCCGGCTGGAGCGCGCGGTGGCCAACGCGCAGCAGCATGCGTCGCACTACGTGCTGGGGTATCTGGATCTCGACCGCTTCAAGGTCGTCAACGATGTGGCGGGTCATGCCGCG
The DNA here is from genome assembly GCA_964605765.1 of uncultured Ectothiorhodospiraceae bacterium. Classification (GTDB taxonomy): domain Bacteria; phylum Pseudomonadota; class Gammaproteobacteria; order HK1; family HK1; genus CAZSDY01. Next base: position 3,157 of record CAZSDY010000086.1, read on the forward strand.
GGCGACGTGCTGCTCAAGCGAGCGGCCGGGTTGCTGGCGGGGAAGATTCGCCGGCGCGACACGCTGGCCCGCCTCGGTGGAGACGAATTCGGTCTGCTGCTGGAGAACTGCCCGCTCGACAAGGCGCTGGAGATCAGCGATGCCATGTTGAACGAGCTCGGCACATTCCGCTTCTCGTGGGAAGATCAGAGCTTCGATGTGGGGGTGAGCATCGGATTGGTCTCCATCAACGTGAGCAGCGAGACCCCGAGCCGGGTGCTGGCGCACGCGGATCTGGCGTGCTATACGGCCAAACGGCTGGGCAAGAATCGCGTGCACGTGTACCGCATGGATGACGGCGAGCTGGCCCGCCGGCGAACCGAGATCCGGCGCATAGGCGACCTGCGTGAGGCGCTGGCCAAGGACCGGTTCGTGCTTTATTACCAGCCCATCGTGCCGCTCGGGCCGGGCTCGGACGGTCCCGCACGCTATGAGCTTCTGCTGCGCATGACGGACGAAGCCGGGAAGGTCGTGTTGCCCGATGTGTTCGTACCGCCCGCCGAGCGCTACGGATTGATGGCACCGATCGACCGCTGGGTCGTGCACACCGCGTTCAGGGACGGTGTCGCGTTGTTCAGCCTGTCGCCCGGCGCGGGGCTCGCCATCAACCTGTCGGGTAATTCCCTGAACGACGAATCGTTGCTGGCGTTCATCCAGGGCGAGCTCGATGCCTCCGGCATGCCCCCCGAACGGGTGTGCTTCGAGATCACGGAGACGGCCGCCATTCACAATTTCGAACAGGCCGCGCGCTTCATGACCACGATGAGGGAGTTGGGCTGTCGATTCGCGCTGGACGATTTCGGCAGTGGTCTGTCCTCTTTCGCCTACCTGAAGCATCTGCCGGTGGACTACCTCAAGATTGACGGCAGCTTCGTCAGGGACATGACCGAGGATTCGGTGGACAGGGCGATGGTGGCGGCCATTCACGAGGTCGGCAGGATCATGGGCATGTCCACCATCGCGGAGTGCGCGGACACCGACGCAGTCATCGCGCAGCTACGCGAGCTCGGCGTCGATTACGTGCAGGGTGATGCCGTGGGTGCCGCGGCACCGCTTCACGATGCCGTGGTCCGGAGCGGTCAGGCCGAGGAGTTCGGCGGGTGACACGGAAACCTTGACGTGCGCGGCACGGGCCGCGTCGGGGTATTGTCGATCGATGGCAAACCATGCATATTGAGGGCATGTCGGTCACCTCTTCTGGCATTTCCGGCGACCCCGCGCACGCCCCTGACTTTGGCGAATACCTGGAGTTCCTCGCGGTCGTCGGGCGAGATTTCGCCAGCTCGCTGGATATCAACGAGACGTTGAGCAAGGCGCTCGCGCATATCGCGCAGCATATGGATGCCGAGGCAGCGTCTCTTTTCCTGCTCGAGCACGACGACCGCGATTTGGTGTGCCGGGTGTGCTGCGGGCCGGTGAATATCGTGGGACTGAACCTGGCAAGCGACGCGGGCATCGTTGGCAGAAGCGTGCAGGACAATCGCTGCGCGATGGTGCGCGACGTTCGCCTGGACCCCGATTTCTCGCGTGCGGTGGACGAACGCACAGGGTTCGTCACACGCTCTATCCTGTGTGCTCCCTTGAGTGTCAAGGATCGGCGCGTCGGCGCCATCGAGCTCATCAACAAGTGCGGAGGCGACGGGCTTTTCTCCGATCAGGATCGCAACGGCCTGCAGGTGCTGGCTTCCTCCGCGGCGCTCGCCATCATCAATACGCGCCTCACCGCACAACTGATAGAGCAGGAAAAGGTGCGCCGCGAGCTGGAGCTCGCCGCCGACATACAGCGCAATCTTCTCCCCAGGCGCGGTCCACCGACCTACCCGGTGTGCGGCATCAACGTTCCAGCGCGCGGCGTCTCGGGTGATTTCTTCGACGTGTTCGAGCTCGATGACGGGCGCATAGGCTTCAACGTGGGAGACGTGTCGGGCAAGGGGATGAACGCCGCGCTTCTGATGGCCAAGACATCGAGCCTGTACCATTGCCTGGGGCGCGGCGTGCACGATCCGGGTGAGTTGCTGCGCCTCGTCAACCGCGAGCTTTGCGAAACCGGCACGCGCGGCATGTTCGTCACCATGGTGGGGGGCGTATATGACCGGCGCGCAGGGCGTATCAGCTTTGCCAATGCCGGCCACGAGCCGCCGCTGCATCGCTCGCGCGAGGGCTGTTTCCGCGCTTTTGGCGCCGAAGCGCCGCCGCTCGGCATCGCCCCCGATGTGGTGCCGCCCGGCGGTTTTCCGGTCACCAGCCTCGCGCTCGACGGCGGTGCCTTCTACGTGTTCACCGATGGCATGACCGAAGGCAGGCTCGCCGACGGCAACGTGCTTGGCGTAGACGGGCTCAAGGCCATGCTCGCGGAGAATATCGCCCTGAAGCCTGTCGAACGCTTGACCTCTCTCGTAGAATGCCTGCACCGGCCAGGGTCCGTGTTGCACGATGACCTCACCATACTGGCCATAGAAGAGCATGCGGCTGGGACGGCTTCATGACCATGGGTGAGACGCTGGTAATGGGACCCGAGGCCTGGCGTGCCGTGACGGGAGCCGAGGGCGAGCGATTGCTCTCGATCAGCATACCCTCGCAGCCCGATCGCCTGCGCCTGGTGCGCGCCGCGGTGGCGGAGGCAGCCCGCGCCAGCGGCTGTGGTGAAGCGTGCACGCGCGACATCGTGCTTGCCGTGGACGAGGCCTGCCAGAACATCATCAGGCATGCGTATCGGGGCGATCCGTCCATGGATATCTGCCTCCACGTTTGCCGCAGCAAGGAACGGCTCGTGCTGGACATCGTGGATTTTGCGAAACCGGTGGACAAGAGCCGTATCAGGCCGCGGGACCTGGACGACATCCGCCCCGGAGGCCTCGGCACGCATTTCATTCAGGCGTGCATGGATACCACGGAGTTTCCGCCGCCGCCCGAAGGGGCGGGCAACCTGCTGAGAATGGTAAAAAAGATCTCTTGAAGGGAACAACGATTATGACTTGCGAAATCAGGAACGAGGGGGGCATGGCGGTCGTGGCGCTGAGCGGCGACATCGATCTGGACAGCTCGCCCAAGGTGCGTACCGCGCTGCTCGATTGTGTCGGACTCGAGCAAGGCGTGCTGGTCGACATGTCCGAGGTGTCGTACATAGACAGCTCCGGCGTGGCGAGCCTGGTAGAGGCGTTTCAGACCGCACGCAAGAGCGACACCGCGTTCGGTCTGGTGTCGGTGAGCCAGCCCGCGATGCGGGTGCTGGAACTCGCGAGGCTCGATCGCATCTTTTCCATCTACGACAACCTTGCCGACGGCATGCAGGGTGAAGCCCACTAGCCTGTATCCGGTGCCCGAACCCGATGCCGCTCGGGCTCATGAGCGGTTCCCGTGACCTCGCTTGGCGTCACGATGTCGCGGGTGAGCCGTCGCGTCGCCAGCGGCATGGAGGAGTTCGGCTACGGCGCTTCATTGTTGGCGGAGAGCTTCTACTGGCTCGCCGTAGGGCCATTCAGGCACCAGCCGGTGCGCTTGTCCGCCGTCTTCGCCCAGATGATGGAAACCGGCATCCGCGCCATTCCCATCGTCACCATTCTCGCGGCGACCATCGGTGTGATGCTCGCGCTGCAGGGCATACACACGCTGAAGACCTTCGGCGCGGAGTCGCGCGTGACCGTCGGCATTGCGCTCTCGGTAACGCGCGAGTTCGCCCCTCTCATCACCGGTATACTGGTCGCGGGCCGCTCCGGGTCCGCGCTTGCAGCGCGCCTCGGCACGATGTGTATCAGCCAGGAGATAGACGCGCTGCGCGTGATGGGCATCAACCCCGTGCGCTTCCTCGTGGTGCCCGCGCTTATCGCCATGATGCTGATCGTGCCGGCGCTCACGTTCTGGTCCATCCTGGTCGGGCTTTGCGCCGCCGGCGTGTATGTCTCCTTCGAGCTTGGCATCAGCCTGTCCGCGTACACCGATCGTGTGATCGAGGTGCTGGATGTGGCCGACCTGAGCCACGGTATCGGCAAGAGCCTCATATTCGCAGTGCTCATCGCGCTGGTCGGCGTGGTCAACGGTGCGGGCGTCAAGGGCGGCGCCGAGGGCGTGGGCCGTGCGACTACGCGCTCCGTGGTCCATGCCATCACCGCCATTGTCATCACCGATATGCTGTTCGTGTTCGTGGTCACGAGGTGAGCACGCCCAATCCAGCGCCGGCTCCGATCATCGAGGTGCGGGACCTGGTCACCCACTACGGCAGCCGGCGAATCCTCAACGGCGTCTCGCTCGACGTCGAGGACAGCGAGATCATGGTGATCATGGGCGGCAGCGGATCGGGCAAGAGCACATTGTTGCGCCATCTCCTGGCGCTGGAGCGTGCGACATCGGGCTCCATCAAGCTGCTCGGCAAGGATCTGGGGACTATCGCGGCGCTCGACCTCTACGAGCTGCGCAAGAAGATGGGCGTCGCGTTCCAGGGCGGCGCACTGTTCAGCTCCATGACTCTGGGCGACAACATCAAGCTGCCGCTGCGCGAGCACGCGCGGCTCGACGAGAAGACCATGGACATCATGGCGCGGCTCAAGCTCGAGGTGGTGGATCTGGCCGGCTTCGAGAATCTCATGCCCTCGGAGCTCTCGGGCGGGATGGTCAAGCGCGCGGCCCTTGCCCGTGCCGTGGTCATGGACCCCAAGCTGCTGTTCTGTGACGAGCCTTCCGCGGGACTCGACCCGGTGGTGGCATCGGCGCTCGATGAATTGATCCTGCGCCTGCGCGATGCCTTCGGCATGACGATCGTCGTTGTCACGCACGAGCTCGACAGCGCATTCAAGATTGCCGATCGTATCGCCGTGCTCGATCGCGGGAGTATCCTCACGGTGGGAACCGTGGCCGAGGTGCGCGACAGTGGCAACAAACGCGTGCGCGATCTGCTCAACAGGGAGACGCGCGACGTGAGGCCCGATGCGGACGACTATCTGGGCCGCTTGACGGGCGACAGCTAGTCCGGCCAGGCCATGAAGAGCAACACGCTGAATTATCTTGTCGTCGGGGTGTTCATGCTTGCCATGCTGGTCGGGTTGCTCGGTGCCGTGCTCGCGTTGCAGGGTCACACCGGCGGTGCCGCCGACACCTACTACACGAGCTTCCACGACGTCACGGACATCAAGTTCGGCACCCGCGTCCTGTACATGGGATACCCGGTCGGTCAGGTGGAGGCCGTCGAGCCGGTCACTGACGATTCGGGCAGGATCAGCGCATTCAGGTTGACCTTGTCCGTCAGGCGCCGTGCCGAGCAGAGCTGGCTCGCGGGACTGTGGGGCGAGGCGACGGGACGCGGCGCTCCGGCGGCCGCCTGGCATATTCCCGTCGACAGCCAAGCGGAGATCCGTACCTCGGGGCTGCTGTCCGCGGTCAGCATAGACATCCGCGCGGGGGAGAGCGGCGAGTTCCTGTCGTCCGGGGCACAAATCGAGGGCCGGCAGCGCGAGGATGTCCTGCAGGCCATGACCGACACCGCGAACACCATCAAGGACCTTGCCGAGCACGATGTGAAGGAAATGGTGCGAAACCTCACCGTGCAGGTGAACAGCTTCAGCGCTTTGCTGGAGCGCGAGGGCGGACCGCTGGTGCGCGATCTGCGCAGTGTCGCGGCGCAATTGGCGACGCACGGGCCCGAGATCATCGAGCAGTTCGGCACGCTCTCGCGCGAGCTGACGGTGGCCGCGCGGCGCCTGCAGGTCGTCCTCGACGAGGAGAACGCGGAGCACATACGCAGTGTGCTGGGTAGCACCGATCTGCTCGCGCAGAGCGTGGTGGCGATCGACCGTGAGACGGATATCAAGGGGACGCTCAAGAGTATCGGCGCGGCATCGGCCAACGTCGCCGAGCTCTCCGACCGTGCCAATCAGCGTCTCGACGACGTGCTGGGCGAGCGCACCGTGCGCAAGTTCCAGTCAGCGCTCGACGACGTCGCGAGCGCGGCCCGAAACATTGCGGATCTGACCCGGGATCTGCGCGATACGCGCGAGAAGCTCGAGCACTTTATCGACACGCTCGATCGCATCACCGTCGAAAACCGGCCCGACCTCGACCAGTCGATCAAGGATCTGCGCCTGACCATGCAGTCCGTCGCCCGGCACATCGGCGCCATCACCTATAATCTGGAAGGCACGAGCCGCAACATGCACGAGTTCAGCCGCCAGATCAGGCAGAACCCTGGACTGCTGCTGGGCGGTACGCCGCCGAAGGAGGCGGGTTCCAGATTACCGTAGCGCTCGTCGGGGTCCGGATCGCGGGTGGCGGAGGGCTGGGTGAAACACTGGATAGGGCTGCTGCTGGCGGCATCATTGGTGTGTGGTTGCGCGCAGCCGCCGGTGCCCGAGGACAGCTTCTACCGGTTGTCCACGCTGGCGGGGTCGCCGCGTCCGGTGCCCCCGTCGCGCCTCGACGGGACGCTCGTGGTGAGACGCCTGCAGGCCGACGGTTTGCTCAGCGAGCGCTCGCTGGTTTATGCCGGCGGCAGCACCGCGGCCGCGCTGCAGCAATATCACTATCATTTCTGGACCGATTCCCCGACCCGACTGCTGCAAGAGGTGCTGGTGCCTTATCTGCGCGGCGCGCATGTCGCGACCGAGGTCATCACGCCGGAGATCGGGACGGATGCGAAGTTCGAGCTCTCGGGCAAGGTGCAGCGTTTCGAGCAGATACGCGGTGCCTCGCCACGGGTCGTGGTGGAGATGGAGTTCGCGCTCAGCGAGCCCCTGGCAGCCAAGTTGCTCTGGGTGCACGGCTTTCGCGCGGAGGTCGAGTGTGCCGACGAATCCATCAGCACCGCGGTCGGCGCTTTCAACAGCGCCGTGACGCAGATATTCGATCGCCTGGTCAAAGACTTTTAGCGTCCCCGACAGGGGATCGCCAAACCCCTTGCCTGCGGGCGACAGGTGCTGGCGGCCATGATTTAGTATCCCCACCAAGACAACGGAGCCAGCCCGATTCAGTGTCCCGGCCGGGGATGCTAGATCAGACCTGAGCCCGGCGCCACGCGGCGCGCGGGATTGACCCTGTGCGGGTGCTTGTTACAATCCGGGGCGGCTTTCCAGTAGTGACCTTGCGCTATGTCTCCGACTGTTCGCGGCGTTCTATTCCTGTTGCTGGCAGCGCTTTTCCCCATGCATGCCTCGGCGCAGGAAATGGACCTGGACGGTATGCGCGCGCTGGTCGCACAGAAGAACTATGTGGCGGCGCTGGATGCCATCGAGGCGTGGCTGGCGAAGCATCCCGACGACGCACAGGTGCGTTTTCTCGAGGGTATCGCCCTGACCGAGCAGAATCGCGTGGACGAGGCCATTACCGTGTTTGCGGCGCTTGCCGCGGAGTTTCCCAAACTGCCCGAGCCGCACAACAACCTCGCCGTGCTGTATGCTTCGCGCGGCGAGTACATCAAGGCGAGAGACGCGTTGCTGGTCGCGATCAATACGCACCCGAGCTACGCCACGGCACATGAGAATCTCGGCGATATCTATGCGAAAATGGCCGGGCTCGCGTATGACAAGGCGCTCGAGCTCGACAGGCAAAACCAGAGCGCCAAGGCCAAGCTCGCGTTGATGCGCGACTTGATCTCGATATCGGCGCCGGCGGGCGCTTCGCCTGTGCCTCGGGAGGTAAGCGAGACCCCGGACAGCGCGGCGGGGGTCGAGCCGGACGATACCGAGCAGGCGGTGCTGGGGGCGCTGAACGACTGGGCTATGGCCTGGTCCGCACAACAAGTGGGGGATTACCTGGCCGCGTACGGGCCGTCGTTCAGACCGGCAAACGGGATGTCGCGCGAGCAGTGGGCTGCAAGCCGGCGCGGCCGCGTCACGGGTCCGCGCTACATCCGCGTCGAAATTGGCGATGCGCGGGTGGAGCTGCTGGGTGAAGGGGCGGCACGCGTGAGCTTCGTGCAGGGCTACCAGTCCGATACCTACGCGGATCGGGTACGCAAGGTCGTGCAGATGGTGGAGACCCAGGGGCGATGGCTGATCGTGGACGAGAGGGCGGCCGAATGAATTCGGGCATGGCGCCACGGCGCGGCGTGCATTGGCGCGTGCAGGCCGCCGCGTTCCTGCTCAGCGCGCTGTTGTCGTGGGCCGTGACGGCAGACGTGCTCTCGAGGGCGCGTGCGGCCGAGCCTTCCGTCGATGCGGACGAATCAATGCTGGTCAGCGCGCTCGGGGATATCCGCGAGGCGCGCCTGGACGACGCCATGGCGAACCTGGAGCTGCTGCTGGGCAAGAATCCCAAGTTTCGCCTTGCCCAGCTCGTGTACGCGGACACGCTGCTTGCCAAGACACAGGCCATCACGGGATTCGGCGGGCAGGCCGGTGGCTACGACGCCGAGATCGCGGGCCTGCGTGAAGAGGCGATACGCCGGCTCGAGCATCAGCTTTCCACGCCCCCGCGCGGACGACTGCCGGCCGAGGTGCTGCAGCTTTCGCCCAGCCAGAAACGTGCGGTGGTGCTGAACATCGCCACTTCGCGCCTGTATGTGTTCGAGCGCCGGGACGGGCGCCTCGCCCTGGCCGGGGACTACTACATCTCCACGGGGAAGAAGGGCGCGAAAAAGGCAAGGGAGGGCGACCAGAAGACGCCGGTGGGTGTGTACTTCATCACGGGGCGCATCGATTCGAAGGACCTGCCGGATTTCTACGGGGGCGGTGCATTCCCTGTGAACTACCCCAACGAGTGGGACGTGCGCCTCGGGCGCACGGGCTACGGCATCTGGCTGCACGGCGTGCCCAGCGACACCTATGCCCGCGTGCCTCAGGCGAGCGACGGTTGCATCGCGCTCGCCAACGAGGATCTGGCGCTCCTCTGGAGCAGGCTGCAAGCGGAGGATACCCCCGTCATCATGACCAACGGCATCGAGTGGGTGGAAGCGGCCGTCCTGGTGCAACGCCGGGACGCGCTTGCGGGGGCGCTCGAGCAGTGGCAACGGGACTGGGAGAGCCTCGACCTCGCGCGCTACGCGCGTCACTATTCGAAACGTTTTCATTCCGGTAGCAAGGACTATGCGCGCTGGATGCAGCACAAGAAGCGGGTCAACGCGCGCAAGCGCTTCATCGACGTGGCGCTCGCCGACGTTAGCATCTTCGGCTACCCGGGCGAGCGCGATCTGGCCGTCGTGAGCTTCGACCAAAACTACCGCAGCAGCAATTTCCAGAGCCGCAGCAACAAGCGCCAGTACTGGCGCCGCGAGGCGGACGGGCAGTGGCGTATCGTCTACGAGGGGACCGTGCGTCTGCGCTCCGAGCACCTCAGAGGGTTGCCGTACTCGGCGCGCTCGAAGTTCACCAGCGCCTTCACCCCGTCGGTTCAGTAGCAGTTGGCGGTGGCGCCGGGACAGCCGGCATCGGCGCGCATCTCGCCCGCCGGTGCAGCCTCCGGAAATCGGAACATCAGCCACGCGATCAGGTCGACCCACATCTTGCGGACCTCGCCGGGGGCGGGCATGGCACCGGCGGAGCGAAACTCCACGGTTACCACGGGCAGGCGGCGGCCCACGCCCGCAAAGTTGCCGAGTGAGCCCGGATAGGTGCCGAGCAGGCGCTTGCCGAGCGGTCCCAGCCGTCGCGGACCGTGCGGCGGTCCGTCGAAATCCACGATGCCGTGCGGCGCGTGCGTCGCAATGATGGCGTCGGGCCTGAATGCCTCGATTTCCTTTACCAGCCACTGGCTCTCCGGCTCGCTCATGGGCACCACGCCGGGAAAGCGCCTGGGATTGCGGCCCGTCTTGTGAATCCAGTAACGCTGGCTTTCCTCGGTCCAGTTCGGCGTGGGAAAGTTTCGGTTCAGATCGACACCGTTTGCGTTCATGCGCTGCGAGTGCCTGCGCAGCAGACCGTCCGGGTTCATCAGCGGCGTAATTTTCCAGTGGAACAACCCGGAATGATGCTTGTCCAGGATCTTCATCCACTTGAACACCACGCTGACCGCGGAATACTCGTCCCCGTGAATGCCGCCGATCAGCAGCACGCGCGCACGTGGCACGCGCGGTGCCTTGGGCGGGTACTCCTTGACCAGGATAGGCGTTCTCAACACGGACGCGGCACCCGAGAGCGCGAGGCGCCGAGCCATGCACTCCTCGGCCGAAACGCTCGAGAGCTTCTTGCCGATGCGCCGGCATACGGCGCTCACCTGCTCGAGCTCGGTGGCGCTTGGGGCCGTGATTTGCCCGGTGCCGGCCGTGCCCCGCACCCCGGGTGCAGCGCTCGCGTGCACCGGCTTCATCCTGGGTATGGGGGGGTGGGTGGAAGCGGCCGGCGTCGGCGTGCACAGGGCACCGAGCACGGCCGCCGCCGCGAGGTGCCACACGCACCGCCCGATCGGGATCATGACGGCAAGACGCCTGCCGCCGGGCCGGCACCCGTCCCCCTCAGCCTCACGTCGCGTAGTCGATCACGATACCGGCGAATACCGCGGCGCCCAGCCAGTTGTTGTTGAGGGATGCCTTGAAGCACTGTTCGGGGTTCCGTTCGCGCGCCAGGTATTGCTGGTAGAC